>DATAET010000198.1:0-16586 GCA_036257855.1 Gaiellaceae bacterium
CGACGATGTCGCTCCGCGCCTTGCCGTGCGAGGGCCCGGCGAGCACCGGGGACGCCGCGAGCGCGCCGGCGAGGGCGGCGAGGAGCAGCGCGGTCAGGAGCCTTCTGGACATCGGTGCCTCCTTGTCAGTGAGACTCCTCACATAGGAGGACGCTCGGCGGCGCCCGCTTCTTCCGCGCGCGTCAGCGTCGCGGATCTGCCAGAGGCCCCCGGGCGAGCCCGGGCGCGATGAAGTCCGCGTTGCGCTCCTGGTACTCGGCGGCGTAGCTGTTCCAGAACGCGCGGTTGCGTTCCGCGTCAGACGAGCCCATCGGGGAAGAAGAGCGCCAGCTCCCGCTTCGCGCTCTCCTTCGAGTCGGAGCCGTGGACGATGTTCTGCGACAGCTCCGTCGCGAAGTCGCCGCGGATCGTTCCCGGGGCCGAGTCGAGCGGGTTCGTCGCGCCCATCATCGCCCGCACGACCGAGATCGCGGACTCGCCGCTGACGGCCATGGCCAGTACGGGCCCCGAGGTGATGAAGTCGACGAGCGGCCCGAAGAACGGCTTACCCCTGTGCTCGGCGTAGTGCTCCCGCGCAGTCGTCTTGGGGATCTTCAGCAGGCGCGCCGCGCGGAGCTCGAGCCCACGCCGCTCGAGCCGGCCGAGGATCTCGCCGGCGAGGCCGCGGCGCATCCCGTCCGGCTTGACGAGCACGAGTGTGGTCTCGCGGGCCATGCGGCGGCGGAGTGTAGTCGCTCGGGGTCAGACCCCACGGGTCTGACCCCGCGGGCGCGTGACGTCCTCGAGCGCGGGCAGCCCGGGAGGGATCTCGGTCGCGCAGTACGGGCAGACCTGCCAGAGCGACTCGAGGGGCTGGCCGCACGAGGGGCAGGCGGAGCGCAGCCGTGTCGTGCAGACAGGACACACGAGGTACGACGGCTCGACCTTGGCGCGGCAGACGGGGCAACGCTGGTCGAGCTGTGCGAGGCGCTCCTCCATGGCCTTGATCTCGAGCTCGCGCTCGCGCGCGTCCTGGAGGTACTCGGGCGGTCGGAAGAACATGTAGATGATCGGCCCGAGGAACGGCGGGAAGAGCCCGATGAGCGTCGCGGCCCCCACGAGCCACGGATCTTCGATCCGCCGACGCGCGTCCTTGAACGTCCAGTACGCCGTCGCAAGCCAGAGGACGACCACGAGTCCGATGCCGAGGTTGCGGAGGAGCGTCCAGTTCGGATCGTCGACCGAGATGGCGAGCGGCAGCACGGCGTTCGTCATAGCAGAAGCTTGCCGACCCCGTAGCCGAGCGCAAACGCGAGACCGATGATCGCGGCGACGACGATGGTCGCGAAGGCGAGCACGGCGAGCCGGTCCCTCACACGCGCCATGGCGCACGCCGCTCCTCCTGTGCGAGGTCACCGAGCAGGTACAGCGAGCCCGTCACGAGCACCGGTTCACCGAGCTCGTGCGCACGGGCGACCGCCCTGACCGGGTCGGCCACGATCTCCACGTCGTCGAAGTGACGACGAGCGATCTCGGCGAGCTCACCGGCCGGAAGAGCACGAGGCGACGACGAGGTCGTGGCAACGAAGCGCGAACCAACGCCACGAAGGATGCGAAGCATCGCGTCGACGTCCTTGTCGGAGAGGATCGAGGCCACGATGGTGTGGTCGTCGCCGTCGAGCTGTTCGACGAGGTGGCGCGCACCGTCGGGATTGTGCGCACCGTCCCGGACCTCGCCGTCCCGTCGCTCGAGCCTCGCCGGCAGCGTCACGTCGGGCTCGGCGGCGACCGCATGGCCCACGAACGCCTCTGCTGCCTCGCGTGCCGCGCCGACGACGAGCTCGCGTCCGGGCACGAGGTGGGCGAACTCCTCGTCGGGGAGGACGACGATCGCGTCGGCCGGCGCGACGGCGAGCTTCTCCGTGGCGATCGCCTCGCGCGTGTCGCCGAGGACGTCCGTGTGCTCCAGTCCGACGTTCGTGAGCAGGACGACGCGGGTCCGCAGCACGTTGGTCGCGTCGAAGCGGCCGCCGAGCCCCGCCTCGACGACGGCGACGTCGACCCGCGCGGCCGCGAAGGCGACGAGCGCAGCAGCCGTCACGATCTCGAACTGGGTCGCGTCGAGCCGCTCGGCCTCGGTACGCACGCGGGCGACCGCCGCCTCGAAGTCGGCGTCCGCGCCGTTCAGGCGGATGCGCTCGCTCCAGCCCACGACGTGCGGCGAGATCGTCGAGCCGACGGACAGACCCTCCGAGAGGAGCAGCTGCTCGATCGTCACCGTCGCCGTCGACTTGCCGTTCGTCCCGACGACGTGGATGGCCGGATACGCCTGCTGGGGGTCGCCGAGCGCTGCAAGGAGTCGCTCCATACGCTCCAGCCCGAACCCGCCGCGTGGCCACGGGCTCATCGCGTCGAGCCACTCGACGGCGGTCGTCACTCCCCGAGCGTAGACGGGCATCATGGGACGATGCTCCGCGTCGCGCTCGCGCTCGCCTTCATCGTCGGGACCGCCTCAGCGGGCGCCGCAGCGTCGCCTGGCGCAGAGGATGCGTGCATCGCCACGAACGCCAACTTCCGCGCCGCAGACGGCGTCCGGCTCGAAGGGGCGGTGCTCGGCCGGGGAACGACAGGCGTCGTCCTCGCGCACCAGCTGGCCGGCGATCGCTGCCAGTGGCTGCCGTTCGCACGTGAACTCACCGCGAAGGGCTACCGCGCACTCGCGTTCGACATGCGCGGGTACGGGTCCTCGAGCGGGCTCGACGGCACCTATCCGGACCGCGACGTCACTGCCGCCGCCAAGGAGCTGCGGCGCCGAGGCGCGACCAGGATCGTGCTCGTCGGCGCGTCGATGGGCGGAACCGGGGTCGTCGTCGCCGCCCCCGGGATCCGGCCGCCGGTCAGCGGGCTCGTCGACCTGTCCGGCCCGACCGGCTTCGGCGGCGTGAACGCCTTGCCGGCCGCGAAGAAGCTGCGGGCGCCGGCTCTGTTCGTCGCGGGACGCGATGACGGGAGCTACGCGATCGCGACGCGCACGCTCTACCGCGCAGCGGCCTCGAAGGACAAGAAGCTCCTCATGGCGCCGACGTCCTGGCACGGAGTCGACCTCGTCTCCCGGCCGGACGTAAAGAAGGCGGTTCTCGCCTTCATCGCCCGGGTCGGGGCGAGCTAGCCGCCGAGAGCTGCGAGCTCGCGGCGGTAGCGCTCGAGCTTCTCGCGCTCCGCGTCCACGACCTCGTCGGGCGCGTTCGCGACGAAGCGCTCGTTCGCGAGCATCCCCTCCGCGCGCGCGACCTCCCTGCGGAGCCGCCCGATCTCGGCCTCACGGTTGTCGTCGACCCGAGCTCGCTCCGGCCGGACGACGGCAGCGAAGATCCGCCGCTCGTCGTCGGAGCCGAGCTCCACCTGCACGCCGCTGCGCCGGAAGATCTGCGCTGCCTCCTGCACGCGGTCGAGCGCAACCGCATGGTCGGCGAACGCGGGACTCGCCTCGGGCCACGGCGACACGATGAGGCGCGCGTTTCGGTCCGGAAGCTGTGACCAGATCTCCTCCGTCACGTGCGGCATGACGGGATGGAGGAGTGCGAGAAGGCGCTCGAGCGCCGCGAGCGCCGTCGAGACGGCCGCCTCGTCGCCCTCGTAGAGGCGCGGCTTGATCGCCTCCGCGTACCAGTCGCAGAAGTCGTCGAAGGTGAGGTGATAGAGGATCGCGGTGACGGGAGCGAGGTCGAGGCGACTGAGGGAGTCCTCGAGCTCGGCTCGCGCGGCGTCCAGCCGGGCGAGGATCCAGCGCTCCTCGAGCTCCCTCGGAGCTGGCTCCGGCCGAGCCTCTCCCGCGTTCGCGAGGATCAGCCGCGCGACGTTCCAGAGCTTGATCGCGAGCCTGCGTCCCTCCTCGATCGAGTCGAACGAGAAGCGCGCGTCCTGCGTCGACGTGACCTTGAGCAGGCCGTACCGGGTCGCGTCGGCGCCGAACGGCTCGAGCGCGTCCTCGGGGTCGATGCCGGTGCCGAGCGTCCGCGACATCCTCCGTCCCTCGGGGTTGAGCAGCGTCGAGTGGATGAGGACGTCGTCGAACGGCTCCTCCCCGAGCAGCTCGAGCCCCGAGAAGATCATGCGCGCCACCCACAGGAAGATGATGTCCCGCGCCGTCGTGAGCACTGAGCCCGGGTAGTACCGCTCGAGCTCGGGCGTCTCGTCGGGCCAACCGAGGGTCGCGAACGGGTACAGCGCCGAGGAGAACCAGGTGTCGAGAACGTCCTCCTCCTGGCGCAGCTCGGCCGAGCCGCACTCGGCGCAGGCGCTCGGGGCCTCCTCCTCGACCGTGAAGTGGCCGTCGGGGCAGTACCAGACCGGGATCCGATGACCCCACCAGATCTGCCGCGAGATGCACCAGGGCCGCACGTTCCGCATCCAGTCGAGGTAGACGCGGGCGAAGCGCTCCGGCGTGAAGCGGACGCGCCCGCCCTCGACGGCGGCGATGGCGGGCGCGGCCAGCTCGTCCATCGCGCACCACCACTGGAGCATGATCAGCGGCTCCACGCGCGTGTGGCAGCGCTCGCACGTGGGCACCGAGTGACGGTACGGCTCCTGGCGCTCGAGCAGCCCCCGCTCCCGCGCCCACGCGAGCACGCGCTCGCCCGCCTCGGCCTGGGTCAGACCGGCGAGCTCTCCGGCCTGCTCGCTCATCCGCCCGTCGAGCCCGATCACGACGAGCTCGGGGAGCCCGTGCGAGCGGCCAATCTCGAAGTCCATGGGGTCGTGACCGGGGGTGACCTTCAGCGCGCCAGTGCCGAACTCGGGATCGACCAGCTCGTCCGCGACGACGGGCACCGTCCGCTCGACGAAGGGGACGACGACCTCCTTGCCGACGAGGTCGCGGTAGCGCTCGTCCTCCGGGTGGACGGCGACCGCAGTGTCCGCGAGGATCGTCGCCGGGCGTACGGTCGCGATCGTCACGTGGCCCGAGCCGTCGGCGAGCGGGTAGCGGACGTACGAGAGCGTGTCGTCGACCTCCTCCGGCTCGAGCTCAAGGTCGGAGAGCGCCGTGCGGTCGCGCGGGCACCAGTTCGAGATCCGGTTGTCGCGGTAGATCCAGCCGCGGCGGTAGAGGTGGACGAACCAGCGGATGACCGCGCGGTAGTAGCTCTCGTCCATCGTGAAGCGCGTGCGCGCGTAGTCGAGCGACGCGCCGACGCCGCGGAACTGCGACATGATCGTGCCGCCGTACCGGGCGAGCCAGTCCTGGACGTACGCGTCGAAGCCCTCGCGCCCCAGGTCTCGCTGGCTCTTGCCCTCCTTCGCCAGCGTGCGCCCGATCGCGGCCCAGGTCGAGATGCCCGCGTGGTCGTAGCCGGGCTGGAAGAGCGTGTCGAACCCGCGCATCCGGTGCCAACGGACGAGCGTGTCCTCGACGGACAGCTGAAGCACGTGCCCGACGCTCAGCGAGCCGGAGATGTTCGGCGGCGGGTGCATGACGACGAAGGTCTCGTCGCGGCGCGCGCCGGCGCCTGCTCCGTAGAGGCCCTCGCTCTCCCACGTCTCCTGCCAGCGCGTCTCGACGTCCGCCGGGCTATAGCGCGGATCCATGGCGGGAGAGTCTAGGGCGGAGCGGGTCCCGCGTTACATGGTCAGAGCACGAGGATCGTGCTCGTCGCATGCGCGCAGAGCCGGTCCTGGGAGTCGACGACGCGAGCCTCGGTCGTCGCCACGCGACGGCCTGAATGGATCACCGAGCCCGTACAGCGGACGACTCCCGTGTCCACCGTCAGCGCCCGCGTGAAGTTCGCCTTCACCTCGAGCGTCGTCCAGCCGACCGGCTCCGCGAGCGTCGTCACGAACGCGAGGCCCATGGCGGAGTCCATGAGCGTCATCGCAAGTCCGGCGTGGACGATCCCAATCGGGTTGTAGTGGTATTCGGCGGGCTCGCACTCGAAGAGCGCGTGACCGGGTCCCGCCCCGACGAGGCGGAAGCCGAGCGTGTTCGCGATCGGCGGCGGCGGCAGCTCGCCCGACGCCATCTTCTGCATGAGCTCGAGACCCGAGCTTCCCGCCATGGCGTCGCGGAGCGCGATCGGGTCCTCCCAGGAGTACGTGCGCGTGCGCTCGACCATCTACCGGCCGACCGCGTAGCCCTGCATGCCGCGGGGGTTGGCCCCGGCGCGCAGCAGACCGTCAGGCTCGCGCGCGACGGCGGTGACACGGCCGAGCGACCACGGCGGGTGCAGCGTGACGTCGTGTCCTCGTCGCTCGAGCTCGGCGACGGTGCGCGAGTCGAACCGCGACTCGAGCGCCAGCGACTTCGGGACGAGCGTGCGTGGGAAGAAAGACGAGATGAGGTGGTCGGTGTGGAACTCGGGTGCGTCGATCGCCTCCTGCAGATTGAGGCCGATGTCGACATGGCGGAGGAACGCATGGAGCGCCCACTGCTCCTGCTGGTCGCCCCCAGGAGTTCCCCACGCAAGGTACGGCTCGCCTTGACGGAGAGCGAGCCCTGGCGACAACGTCGTTCGCGGACGGGCGCCTGGCTGGAGCGACGAGGGCAACCCTTCCTCGAGCCAGAACATCTGCGCTCGCGTCCCGAGCGGCCAGCCGAGCGCCGGGATCACGGGCGAGCTGTGCAGCCAGCCTCCGCTCGGCGTGGCCGAGATCATGTTCCCGAAGCGGTCGGCGACGTCGAGGTGGACCGTGTCCCCTCGCCCCGGCTCGCCCGACCCTGCCGTCGCGGCCAGCTCGGGGACGCTCGGTAGCCGACCGCGGCCCGGTCCGCACACAGCCGCTGCGGATTCACCGATGAGCGACCGCCGTTCGACGTTGTACTCGCGCGAGAGCAGGACGTCGATCGGCACCTCGCAGTCCCCGTACAGCGCGTCGCGATCGGCGAGCGCGAGCTTCGCGCATTCCGTGACGACGTGGACGAACTCCGCGTTCGAGAGCTCGGCGAGGTCGTATCCCTCGAGGAGCGCGAGTTGCTGCAGGCCGACCGGGCCGGCAGCCCAGGGTTGCGTCTTGCAGACCGTTAGCCCGCGATAGTCGAGCGTCACGACCGGCTCGATCGTCGCTTGCCAGGACGCCATGTCGGCCCCGGTGAGGAGTCCTCCCTCCGCCGCGCCGAAGCGATCGATCTCCTCCGCGACGAAGCCGTCGTAGTACGCGCGGCGGGCCTTCTCGATCTCCTCGTCGCGCGACCCACCGCGGCTCTCCTCCACGATGCGCCGGTACGTCGCCGCGAGCACGGGGTTGCGGAAGAGCGCTCCGGCCGTCGGCGGCGGGAGGTAGAGCTCGCGCGACCCCGGCCAGGTCGCGAGCAGGGCCGCATTGAGCTCGATCGTCCTGCGGATCCGCTCGTGCAGCGGATAGCCGTGTTCCGCGTAGCCGATCGCGAAGGCGAGGACGTCCTCGAGCCGCCACGTGCCGAGCTCGCGCAGGAGGAGCAGCCAGCCGCCGAACGAGCCGGGGACGCACGCTGCGAGCACGCCGGTCCCGGGGATCAACTCGTGCCCGAGCTCGTGGAAGCGCTCGATCGTGGCGGCCGCGGGAGCGACACCTTGTCCGCAGAGCGCCAGCGGCTCCCCGCGCTCGACCGACCAGAAGACGGCGGGCATCTCGCCGCCGGGCCCGTTGAGGTGAGGCTCCACGACCTGGAGCACGAAGCCGGTCGCCACCGCCGCGTCGAACGCATTGCCGCCGCGTTCGAGGACGGCCATCCCCGTCTGCGACGCGAGCCAGTGCGTCGACGCGACCATGCCGAAGGTGCCGCGCAGCTCTGGGCGCGTGGTGAAGCTCAGGGGCGCACCACGAAGTACGCGTTGAACGGGTCGTGCTCGAGCAGGTGCACGTCGACCGACGTGAACCCCGCTTCGGCGAGCAACGCTCGGGCCTTCTGCTCTCCCCACATCGCTCCCAGCCCGTCGCCTCCCTGGGCGAGCGACACCGTCATGCAATGCATGCAGGAGATCATGTAGAGAAGCGGCGCGCCCGGGTGGTCGAGGTTCTCGTGGACGTGGCTGGACCCCTGGATGTCCTGCATGAGGTAGACGCCGTCGGGCTCCAGCGAGCGCCAGATGCCGCGCAGCATCGCCAGCGGCCGGCCCTGGTCGTGCACCGCATCGAAGGTCGTGATGTACCCAAAAGCGTCTGGCTCCGCGTCGACGTCGAAGGTGCTCAGGTCGCGCTCCTCGAAGCTCACGTTCTCCAAGGCCTCCTCGGCTGCCTGCGCTCTCGCATGGGCGATCGCATCCGCGGAGAGGTCGTACCCCCGGAACGTGCTGTTCGGGAAGCGCTCGGCCAGGGTGAGGAGCGCCCTGCCACGCCCGCAGCCCAGATCGAGGAGCGAGGCACCTTCGTCGAGCCGCTCCGTCATCCCGGGGACGAGCGGCAGGATGTGCGTGAACAGGACGGAGAGCACCGTCTGGGCACTCTCCTCGGCCATCACCTCGTGGAAGCGGGGATACCGCTCGTATGGGACACCCCCTCCGGTGCCGAAGCACTCGACGATGTCGTCCTCGACCGTCGAGAGGCTCGTGATCCATTGGGCCTCGACGGCCAGGTTGTCGGGGGATGCTGCGCGGGTCAGCCAGGCGGCGTGCTCGGCCGGGAGGCTGTAGCGAAACGTCACAGGATCGAACTCGACGATGCGCCCCGTCGTCATCGCGCCCAGCCACTCCCGGACGTATCGCTCGTCGAGACCCGCCGCGGCCGCGAGCTCCTGGCTCGTCGCTGCACCCGTTTCACGAAGCGCGTCGAACAGGCCCGTGCGGTGCCCGACGGACGTCATGACCATCAAGGCGCCGCTGTTGAGCATGTCGAGCATGCGCCCGGCGAACGCTTCGGCGCGAGTCTCGTCGTACGTCGTGGAAGCCATCGCCACCCCTCCAATCCACGTCCGGCGTCAGCCGGACTCTAGTCTTCTCGATCGTGCTCATCTGCGCGCGATGCGGCCAGGAGAATCCCGACGGCGCGAAGTTCTGCAACGCCTGCGGAGCGGGTCTCGTCACGTCCGAACGGGCCGGGGAGGAACGGCGCGTCGTCTCCGTCCTCTTCGTCGACCTCGCGGGCTTCACGGGCCGCGCCGAAAGCCTCGACCCCGAGGACGTCCGCGCGTTCCTCGTCCCCTACTACGAGCGCGTCCGCGCGGAGCTCGAGAGCTTCGGCGGCCGCGTCGAGAAGTTCGTGGGTGACGCCGTGATGGGCGTGTTCGGCGCTCCCGTCGCGTACGGCGACGACGCGGAGCGCGCGGTGCGCGCGGCCTTCGCCGTCCGCGACTGGGCCGAGCAGGAGGGGCTGGAGCTCCGACTCGCGGTGAACACCGGGGAGGCGATCGTCGAGCTCGAAGCCCGGCCAGAGCACGGCGAGGCGCTCGTCGCGGGAGACGTCGTGAACACCGCAGCCCGGCTCCAGTCCGCAGCTCCGGTCGGAGCCGTCCTCGTCGGGGAGGAGACACACGCGAGCACGCGCGGAGCGATCGAGTACAGGCCGGCCCAGCCCATTGTCGCGAAGGGGAAGGAGCTGCCCATCAGCGCGTGGCTCGCGGTCCGTCCTCTCACGGCCGCCGGGGAGCGCGCGGTGACGCCGGTCCCGATGATCGGTCGCGAGCGCGAGCTCGCCGTGCTCACCGGCATCTGGGAGCGCGTCGTGGACGAGGGGCGCGCCCATTTCGTGACGGTGATCGGGCCGTCCGGGATCGGCAAGTCGCGCATCGCGCTCGAGCTCGCCCAGCTCGTCGCCGACCAGGGAGCGCGGGTGATTCGCGGTCGCTCCACGCCGTACGGCGCGAGCAGCCCGTACAGCGCATTCGCTCACCAGGTGAAGCAGATCGCAGGCATCTTCGATAGCGACGACGACGTCGAGGCCGAGGCGAAGCTGTCCGCCGCGATCGCCTCCATCGCCGGCCCGACGGCGGCCGAGGAGCATGGACCGGACCTGGCGGTGCTCATCGGTCTCGGCTCCGCGAGCGAGGTCGGCGACCGCGAGCAGCTTTTCTTCTCGGCCCGCGTGCTCGTCGAGTCGCTCGCCCTCCGGGGTCCGACACTGCTCCTGTACGAGGACATCCACTGGGCCGACACGAGCCTGCTCGATCTCCTGGAGACGTTCGCGGCCCGGGTTCGGGAGGTTCCGGTCCTCTTCCTCACGCTCGCTCGGCCAGAGCTCCTGACGGAGAGGGCGGGCTGGGGCGGCGGCCTTCCCGCTTACAGCGCCGTGCGCCTCGAACCGCTCTCCGAGAGCTCGAGCGCGCAGCTCGCCGAGCTGCTTCTCACCACCGACACGTCGGCGAGCGCGAGGGCTGCGGCGATCGCCCGCACGGCCGAGGGTAATCCGCTCTTCATCGAGGAGCTCTCGGTGTCGCTCGCGGAGAAGTCGACGGCGGTCGCAAGCGCGCTGCCGACCAGCGTGCGCGCGATCATCGCCGCGCGGCTCGACTCACTTCCCGCACGCGAGCGTGCCGTGCTCGTCGACGCGTCCGTCGTCGGGCGGGTGTTCTGGCGCGGCTCGGTGACGGAGATGTCGCCGCGGGAGGACCTCTCGGCACTCCTCGGCTCACTCGAGGGCCGCGACCTCATCCAGCGCGAGGCGGTCTCCCGCATCAAGGGAGACCAGCAGTTCGCGTTCAAGCATGGCCTCATCCACGAGGTCGCGTATCAGTCGCTCCCCCGCGCCGCGCGACGTGAACGCCACGCGGCCGTCGCTCGCTACCTCGAGGCGACGACCGCGCCGGGGCAGTCACACGAGGCGCTCGGTCACCACTGGCGCGAGGCCGGCGAGCCCGAGCGCGCCGTCGAGCACATCACCGCAGCGGCAGACCAGGCCGGACGCGGCTGGGCGAAGCAGCGTGCGGTCGTCCTCTACCGCGAGGCGCTCGGGCTTCTCGAGGAGGGCGACGCACGGCGTCGTGCCCTCACGCTCCGCCTCGCGGTCGCGCTCCAGGCGGCGTACCACCTCCCTGACGTCGGAGGCTACGAGGAGGCCGCTAGACCGGATCCGCGGTGAGCGGGAAGTCGTCCGGGGTCACGTCGCCCGCGATCTCGTAGATCGACACGACGACGTGGTCGCCGAGCAGGTTCGCGTGCTCGCGCACCATGTCCTCGGTCGGCGCCTCGTAGATGCAGAACGACTTCGGCGTCCCGTCCGCTGCGACGACGACGTGGCTGTGCTCCCACGTGATCTCCGGGTAGTGGTAGTGCCGGATGGCCTTCGAACGGGTGGCGACCGTCGGGACCGAGTCCATGTCCACGGTGTAGCTGCGCTCGATCAGGTAGCGAGGCATGCGCCGAGTCTATAGCCGGAAGCGCTAGGCGGATTCTTCGGCGAGCTGGTCGAGCTCGTCGTCGACGACGCCCTCCGCGCTCGTGACGAGCGTCGGCTTCTGGCCGCGCGAGATCGTCTCCTTCGTCAGCACGCACTTCGTGACGTCGGTGCGCGACGGGAGCTCGAACATGACGTCGAGGAGCGCGAGCTCGATGATCGAGCGCAGGCCGCGGGCGCCCGTCTCGCGCGCGAGCGCATGGTCGGAGATCTCCCACAGCGCGTCCTCCGTGAACACGAGCTCGATCTGGTCGTAGCCGAAGAAGCGTTGGTACTGGCGCACGAGTGCGTTCTTCGGCTCGGTGAGGATCTCGACGAGGTCGTCGCGCGTGAGCTGGTGTACGGCCGACACGACGGGGAGGCGGCCGACGAACTCGGGAATGAGACCAAAGGTGATCAGGTCCTCGGGCATGACCTCGGTTAGGAGCTCGGAGCTCTCGCTTGCGTTGCGCGAGCGCACATCGGCGGCGAAGCCGACGGTGTTCTTCCCGATCCGCCGCTCGATGATCTTGTCGAGGCCGGCGAACGCGCCACCGCAGATGAAGAGGATGTTCGTCGTGTCGATCGAGAGGAACTCCTGGTGCGGGTGCTTGCGCCCACCCTGTGGTGGGACCGAGGCGATGGTGCCCTCGAGGATCTTCAGCAGCGCCTGCTGCACGCCCTCGCCCGATACGTCGCGCGTGATCGACGGGTTGTCCGCCTTTCGCGCGATCTTGTCGACCTCGTCGATGTAGATGATCCCGGTCTCGGCCTTCTTGATGTCGAAGTCCGCCGCCTGGATGAGCTTGAGGAGGATGTTCTCGACGTCCTCGCCGACGTAGCCCGCCTCGGTCAGCGCTGTGGCGTCGGCGATCGCGAAGGGGACGTTGAGGATGCGTGCGAGCGTCTGCGCGAGGAGCGTCTTCCCGCAGCCCGTCGGACCGAGCAGGAGGATGTTCGACTTCTGCAGCTCCACCTCGGCGTCCTCGAGCCCCATGCGCACACGCTTGTAGTGGTTGTAGACCGCGACCGCGAGCGTGCGCTTCGCCTCCTCCTGCGACACGACGTAGTCGTTGAGGACGGAGTAGATGTCGAGCGGCTTCGGGAGGTTGTCGAGGTCGAGCTGCGCGGGAGTCGTGAGCTCCTCGTCGATGATCTCGTTACAGAGGTCGATGCACTCGTCGCAGATGTAGACACCCGGACCAGCGATCAGCTTCTTCACCTGCCGCTGACTTTTTCCGCAGAAGCTGCAGAGCAACTGCTCGTTGCCTTCGCTCGCCCGAGCCATCCCGTATCTCCTTTTACTCCGTAAGAGCGGTAGTGCGCAAGGCCAGGATCTGCTCGCGCAGATCCTGGCGGCGCGAAGATCCCTGAAGGCGTCCGCTTCGCGGCCGCTGCCGTGTCGAGGACATGGCCGTCATGAGCGGTGCTCGATCACCCGGTCGATGATCCCGTAGTCCTGGGCGTCGGAGGCGGTCATGTAGTAGTCGCGATCCATGTCCTTCGAGACCTTCTCGATCTCCTGGCCGGTGTGCTTGGACATGATCTCCTCCATTAGCCGCTTGAGGCTGATTACCTCCCGCGCCTGGATCTCGATGTCCGTCGGCTGGCCCGAGAAGCCCGCGGAGCCCTGGTGGATGAGGATCTTCGAGTGCGGCAGGGCGCTGCGCTTTCCCTGCGCTCCTCCGGCCAGGACGACCGCGCCCATGGACATCGCCATGCCGACACAGATCGTTTGCACGTCGGGCTTGATGAACTGCATCGTGTCGTAGATGGCGAGGCCCGCGTACACGATGCCTCCCGGCGTGTTGATGTAGATCGAGATGTCCTTGTCCGGATCCTCGGACTCGAGGTGGAGGAGCTGCGCGACGATCAAGTTCGCGATCTGGTCGTCGATCGGCGTGCCGAGGAAGATGATGCGCTCGTTGAGCAGGCGGGAGTAGATGTCGAACGAGCGCTCGCCGCGCGAGGTCTGCTCGATCACCATCGGAATCAGCGGGCTCATTCGGTCTCCTTGCTGCCGGGGGTCCACAACTTCGTCTCGCCCTCGGCTTTCTCCTTGTCGGGGGTCCAGAGCTTGTCCCTCGCCTCCGCGAGCTCGGGCGCGATCGCCGTGACGTCCGCGACAAGGCGGTCGAGCGCCGCGCGCAGACGGAGGTCATCGCGGATCGACTCCTGCTGCCCGTGCGCCCACACGTCCTCGATGACGCCCTCGGCGTCCTCCTCGCCGGAGGCCGCAGCCTCCTCGCGGATGTATGCCTTCACGTCGTCGTCGGAGACCTCGATCGCGGCCCGCTCGGCGAGCGCCTCGAGCGCGAGCTCCCTCGCAACGGAAACCGCCGCCTCGAGCACCATCTGCCGCTCGAGCTCCTGCGCACTTCCCCCGCTCGCCGCGAGATAGGTGTCGAGGCTGATGCCGCGGCGCTCGAGCGAGCGCGCGAAGCCCGTGAGCAGGTCGGCCGCGCGCGACCGGACGAGCGGGATCGCCGGCTGCACCTCGGAGGCCTTCACGAGCTCGTCCACGGCGGCGATGCGGAAGGCCGCCTCGATCTCGGCGTCGAGCTGCTCGCGGAGGGTCGACTCGATGCTCGCGCGCAGATCGGCGAGCGTGTCGAACTCGCTGGCGGCACGTGCGAGCTCGTCGTCGAGCTCCGGCAGCACCTTCTCCTGCACCTCGCGAACCGTCACCTCGACCGTCGAGGTCGTGCCGTCGGCGAGCGGAAAGGCGATCTGCTTCGTCTCCCCGGCGGAGGCGCCGACGAGGGCGGACTCGAGCTCCGGGGCGAGTCGACCGCTCCCGAGCTCGACGACCGTGTCGGGCTGCGCCTCCCCGTCCGAGTCCAGGAGGTCGACGACGAGCGTGTCGCCCGCCCGCGCGGGCCGGTCGCCCGCAGGCGCGAGCTCGGCGACGGACTCGCGCAATGCCTCGATCTCAGCCTCCACCGAGTCCTGCGGCACCTCGACCTCGGCGCGCGGGACCTCGAGCGTCTTCCAGTCGACGATCTCGGGCAGCGCCTGCACCTCCACCGTCGCCCTGAACGACCACGGCGTGTCCGCCGTGTCCGGGAGCTCGAACTCGTACTGCGGGTCGGACACGGGACGGACGCGACTCCTCGAGGCGGCGCTCCAGAACCAGCCTCCGATGTGGCTGTCGACCGCCTCGGCGTAGATCCGCTCCTTGCCGAGCCTGGAAACGAGGACCGGTTTCGGGATCTTGCCCTTGCGGAAGCCCGGAATCTTGACGCTCTCGGACAGATCCGACATGGCGTGGTCGACCGCGTGGCGCACCTGGTCCGGCGAGACGTCCACCGTCAGGCGCACGCGGTTCTCGCCGAGGTTCTCCACCGCCGCTGGCATTGGGCCATTCAACCAGCCACGGATAGGGTCAGGCCCGTGGAGCGCTACGACGCGGTCGTCGTAGGAGTCGGCGGGATGGGGAGCGCAGCGCTCTACCACCTCGCCCGCCGCGGCAAGCGCGTGCTCGGGTTGGAGCGCTTCGACCTCCTCCACGACCGCGGCTCCTCGCACGGCCTGACGCGCATCATCCGCCTCGCGTACTTCGAGCACCCCGACTACGTCCCGCTCCTCCGCCGCGCGTACGAGCTGTGGCGGGAGCTCGAAGCCGAGGCGGGCGAACGGCTCCTCCACGTCACGGGGATCGTGGAAGGGGGCGACCGGATCCTGGAGGGCGTCCTCCGCTCTTGCGCCGAGCACGACCTCGACCACGAGGTGCTCGACGGAGTGGAGGTCGGGCGCCGCTTTCCCGCATACCGTCTGCCTGCGGAGCTGGAGGTCGTCCACCAGCCGGATGGCGGGTTCGTCGTCCCGGAACGATGCATCGTCGCCCACGTCGAAGGCGCCCTCGCGCGCGGCGCCGTGCTTCGGGCACGCGAGCGCGTGCTCGAGTGGGACGAGACCGAGAGCGGGGTGCGCGTCCGCACGGATCGCGGAACCCTCGAAGCGGGGCACCTCGTTCTGACCGCGGGGGCCTGGTCGCAGGACGTCGCGCGCCTCTCGGGGGGCTCGGTCAAGGCGGTTCGGCAGGCACTGGCCTGGTTCCAGCCTTCTTGCCCCGAGCACTTCACGCCGGAGCGGATGCCTGTCTTCAATCTCGTCGTCGAGGGAGACCACTTCTACGGCTTCCCCGCGTACGGAATACCTGGAGTCAAGCTCGGCCGCTACGAACGACAGGGCGAGAGTGGTGATCCGGACGCGATCTCGCGAGAGCCGACGCTCGACGACGAATTGCCGCTCCGCCTGTTTGCGGAGCGGTACCTGGCCGACGGCGCGGGTCCGACTGTGGCCCTGAAGACCTGTCTCTTCGAACTCACGCCGGACGAGCACTTCATCATCGGCCGCCATCCCGAGGCGCCGAACGCGGTCGTCGGAGCCGGCTTCTCCGGACACGGATTCAAGTTCTGCTCGGTCGTCGGAGAGATCCTGGCCGACCTCGCTCTCGACGGCGAGACGCGGCACGACATCGCCCTGTTCCGCTTCGATCGCTTCTGACCGCGCCTATCCTTTGGACGCGGATGCGGGCGTGGCGGAACTGGCAGACGCGGCGGGTTTAGGTCCCGTTGGGCCGCGAGGCCCTTGGAGGTTCGAGTCCTCCCGCCCGCACAGCCTCGCGTGCGGGGTTGAAATACGCCGAGCGTCTGGAATATTGTCGCGCTTCGGAACTGCGGAGGTCTGGGATGCTGCGGCATACGGTGGGGTATGCAGTTGGCTGGGTGACGCTCCCGGTCGTGCTGGTCCTGTACATGCCGACGACGCTGGTCATGTGGGTGGCCCGCGGCGCCCCCTTGCCTCTCGCCTTTTCGGCCGCGGTGATGACTTCGCCCGGTGGGGCGATAGGGCGACGGAACCCTCATGGAGGTTGCAGGTGGTCCGCTTCGGCTGGTGGGATGGATCGTCGGAAGCCGACGCGAGCGCTTGCCCTAAGCGCCTTTCCCCTCCCCCAGTGGGTGCCAGCCCTCCTCGTCCGATCCCTTGATCAAGAACGAGTGCGCGGGCGCCGTCGGCGCGAGGGGCGGCTGCTTGCCGGCGATCATCGCACGGATGTCATCGGTCGCTCGAAAGCGGCCGCCGACATCGCGGCGCGCTCCGCGCATGCTCCATTGACTGATCAGCTTCGTCGTGTTCATCCCAGTTGCCCACCCGGCAGTGATGCGAGGTGGCTTCTCCTCCCCGTGTGTCCCAGGTCCTCGATCGCACGGTATCCCCCTCACGAGGCAGTGCAATCCCTCGAACGAGCCTGCCCGGCCGCGGACGCTTCGGCGCGGCTCGCCTGGTCAGTAGCCGTCGACCAGCCGCGCGAAGGTCTCACGCAT
>DATAET010000199.1:0-11275 GCA_036257855.1 Gaiellaceae bacterium
TGATTCGTGGAGGACTACCAGGAGCAGGAGTACGAGTTCTGGCGCCGACTCGAGGAGGAGTCGCTCGACCGGCGCAAGCTCCTGAGGCGCGGTCTCGCGGCCGGGGCCGGGCTGACGATCTTCTCGCTGTCCGACGTCGCACTGGCCACGCGGGCGCGCGTGCTGGCCGATCCACCGCTCAGAGGCACGAAGGCCGGGATGAAGGCTCTGATCGCGGCGGCGAAGAAGGAAGGTCGGCTGAACGTGATCGCCCTGCCGCCCGACTGGGCGAACTACGGGCAGATCATCAGCACGTTCTCGAAGAAGTACGGGATCCCGATCACGAGTGACAACCCGAACGGAACCTCCGCGCAGGAGAATCAGGCGATCGTGTCGCTCAAGGGTGATCCGCGGGCACCCGACTGCGTCGATGTCACGGTGGCGATTGCCCTCGAAGGCGTCAAGGCGGACCTCTACGCCCGGTACTTCGTCAGCCAGTACAAGACGGTTCCGCGTGCGATGAAGGACACGCGCGGCTTCTGGACCGGCGACTACTGGGGCGCGGTCTCCATCGGCTACAACACGAACATCATCAGCACGCCGCCGAAGACGTTCGCGGACCTGCTGAAGCCCGAGTACAAGAACAAGGTGGCGCTGAACGGGAGCCCGCTCCAGTCGGGCTCGGCAATCGCGGGTGTCTTCGCCGCAGCGCTCGCGAACGGCGGTTCTCTCAACGACGTCGGCCCGGGGATCGACTGGTTCGCGAAGTGCAAGAGTGTCGGCAACTTCATCCCGGTGCAGACGACGCCGCAGACCGTCGCCTCCGGACAGACGCCGATCTCGATCGACTGGGACTACAACAACCTCGCGTACGTCAAGGAGTTCCCGGCCGCAAAGTGGAAGGTCAACGTGCCGTCCGACGGCGTGTACGGCGCGTACTACTGCCAGGCGGTCAACGCGACGGCGCCGCACCCGTTCGCCGCACGCCTGTGGCAGGAGTTCCTCTACTCCGACCAGGGCCAGATCCTCTTCCTGAAGGGGTTCGCGCATCCCGCCCGCTTCACGGACCTCGTCGGGCGAAAGGTGATCCCGAAGGCGGCGCTCGCGGCGCTTCCGTCGGCGGCGATCTACAACAAGGTGAAGTTCGCGAGTCTCCCCCAGCAAGCGAAGGCGGCTGCGCTGATCAAGGCCCAGTGGCCCTCGAAGGTCGGCGGCTAGAGCACTGGCGACCGAAGCAGTTCGAGCAGACGTTCTTCGGCCGGACGCGAGGTCCGGCCGGAGACGTCTCTCGCTCGCGTGGCTGGGCGTCGTGCCCTTCTTCGCATACACGCTCGTCTTTCTCTTCCTCCCCGCGGCAACCGTCATGGTCGGCGCCTTCAAGGGGAGCGCCGGCGGCTACACGTTCGACAACGTCGCGGACATCCTCCGGACCGCGAACCTGCGTGACGCATACACGCAGAGCATCGAGATCAGCCTCGTCACCGCGCTCCTCGGCGGGCTGCTCGGCTTCCTGATCGCGTACGCCGCCATCCGCGAGGGAACGCCGGGCTGGATTCGCTCCGCCTTCGCCACCTTCTCCGGAGTCGCCGCGAACTTCGGCGGCATCCCGCTCGCGTTCGCGTTCATCGCGACCCTCGGGACGATCGGGATCGTCACGCAGTTCTTCACGAACCAGCTCGGCTACAACCCCTACGAGCACGGCTTCACGCTCTTCGGGAAGACCGGCGTCGAGCTCGCCTACCTCTACTTCCAGATCCCGCTCATGATCCTCGTCATCGCGCCGGCGATCGACGGGTTACGCCAAGAGTGGAGCGAGGCCTCCGCGAACCTCGGCGCCAGCAGGCTCCAGTTCTGGCGCCATATCGGGCTCCCCGTCCTTTTCCCGTCGCTCCTCGGAGCAGTGATCCTGCTCTTCGGGAACGCGTTTGCCGCGTACGCGACGGCGTACGCGCTCACGAGCGGAACCGGCCTGTCGCTGGTACCGATCCTCATCGGCGCAGATCTCTCCGGCAACGTGTACACGAACCCGCACGAGGGTCAGGCGCTCGCGTTCGGCATGTTCGTCGTGCTCGCCGCGATGATGCTCTTCTACGTCCCCCTGCAGCGTCGCGCGTCGCGGTGGGCGAGATGAGACGGCCGCGGATCGCGGTCTCGGCGGTCGTATGGCTGCTCGTCGGCGGGGCGTACTTCCTGATTCCCCTGATCGCGACCTTCCTCTTCAGCATCAAGGATCAGCAGACTGGGAAGTGCTGCAGCCTCTCCGCCTACGACTTCATCCTCGACGACCCTCAGTTCTGGACGACGATCAAGCTCTCGTTCCGCCTCGCGCTCGAGACGATCGCCGTGGGTCTGCTCCTCTTCGTCCCGACGATCTACTGGGTGCACCTGCGGCTGCCACGCCTGCGACCGGTCATCGGCTTCCTGGCGCTCGTGCCCTTCGTCGTACCGCCGATCATCCTCGTCGTGGGACTGCTGCAGTTCTTCAAGGACGACCTGCACGCGCCCTTCTGGTTCCTCGGCAAGCCCGACCTCTTCCTCGTCGGGGCGTACGTGATTCTCGCCTTCCCCTACATCTACTTCTCCCTCGACGCCGGCTTCCGCGCGATCGACGTGCACACGCTCACGGAGGCGTCGCAGAGCCTCGGCGCGGGCTGGCGGACAACTCTCTGGCGGGTGATCCTCCCGAACATCAGGGTTGCCGCGCTCGCGGGCGCCTTCCTCACGCTCGCGATCGTGATGGGCGAGTTCACCATCGCCTCCCTCGCCGCGTTCCACACCTTCCCGACCTACATCCAGTACATCAACGAGTCGCAGGCGTACCCTGCGGCCGCCGTCACGCTCATGAGCTTCGCGATCACGTGGGTCGCGATGCTGTCGCTGCTCCTGATCGGACGCCGCGGCGGACAGCGCACCGTCCGGGTCGGGATCGGACGCTGATGGCCCACGTCGAGCTGCGGGGGCTCTGGCGGTCGTTCGGGCCCGTCGCCGCGCTCCAGGGGATCGACCTCAGCCTCGAGTCCGGCGAGTTCGTCTCGCTGCTCGGCCCGAGCGGCTGCGGCAAGACGACCGCGCTTCGGCTCGTCGCCGGCTTCGACCGTCCGGACTCGGGGCGGATCGTCGTCGACGGCAAGGACCTGACCAGCGTGCCGCCCAACCGCCGCGACATGGGAATGGTCTTCCAGGCTTACAGCCTCTTCCCGAACATGAACGCGGAGCAGAACGTCGAGTACGGGCTGCGGGTCCGCAAGCAGCCGAAGGCCGACCGGCGCAAACGGGTGGGCGAGCTCCTCGAGCTCGTCGGTCTCGGCCACGCGGGGAAGCGCTACCCGCACCAGCTCTCCGGAGGCATGCAGCAGCGCGTCGCGCTCGCACGCGCTCTCGCGATCGAGCCGCGCGTGCTCCTGCTCGACGAGCCGCTCTCCGCGCTCGACGCGAAGGTGCGCGTCCAGCTGCGCGAGGAGATCCGCCGGATCCAGCTCGAGCTCGGGATCACCACGATCTACGTCACCCACGACCAGGAGGACGCGCTCTCCATCTCCGACCGCGTGGCGGTGATGTACGGAGGCCGCATCGAGCAGGTCGGCACGCCGCCGGAGATGTACGGCAATCCCGCGACGCCCTTCGTCGCCGAGTTCATCGGGACGATGAACCGGCTCGTGTCGACCGTGGCCGACGATGGCGTCGTCGAGCACGGGGGAAGACGGTTGCGGGTCGACGCCGCGCGGGGATTGCCGCGAGGGGAGCGCGTGCTCCTGCTCGTCCGTCCGGAGACGGTGGAGGTCGACGTCGCGGGCGACGGCGACGAGCCCGAGGGCGCGATCGTCGGCGAGGTCGTCTCGCACATCTTCCTGGGCTCGGTTACGCGCATACGCGTCGACGACCCAGCGAGCGATCACAGCATCACCGCGGACATCTCGCCTCCACGCGCACGTGCACTCCCGATCGGAACACGCGTCGCCGCCACCTTCCCGGCTGACAGCGGGCGGCTGCTCAGCCTCGTGGAGCAGCCAGAGCTCGTCGCAGCAGATCCGGACGATCGCTGAAGATCCCGTCGACGCCGAGGGCCGCGAGCTCTCGCATCCGCACGGGATCGTTGACGGTGTAGACCGTCGTGACGAGGCCGAGAGCACGCGCCTTGTGGAGCCCGCGGCGCGTCACCCGCCGGTCGTGGAAGCCCACTCCCCACGCGTAGCGCGACGCGCGCTGGATGGACGTGCCGAAGCCCACGTGCTGGAGCACGCGCCTCCCGCGGACTGCCTGGAGCGCGCGGGGGTCGAACGACAGGACGATCGCGTCGTCGGGAAGCAGCGCGACCGTCCGGCGCACGACGTCGTGCCGGCGGTAGCGCCAGGGCGCCTTCAGCTCGCACATGATCCCGATCCTCCCCGCGAGCGTCGCGACCGCGTCAGCGAGCCTGAGCTCGCCGCCCGCGGGGCGGTCGTGGCAGACGACGAGCGTCCCGTTGCTCGCCGCGTGCACGTCGAGCTCGACGAAGTCCGCGCCGACCTCGATCGCCCGCTCGAACGCGGCGATAGTGTTCTCCGGAAGCTCCCAGCAGGCGCCGCGGTGGGCGATGACGAGCGTCACCCGAGGATTCGCTCCAGCAGCGCCACGTCGATCGCGTCGACGAGCTCGTCGGCCAGCGCGAGCCGGTCCGGCGGGTGCGTGCGGACCACCGCGACGCAGCGCAGCCCGGCTGCCATGGCGGACGCCACGCCGGACTCCGTGTCCTCGAACGCGACCACGTCTCGCGCAGCCACGTCCGCGCCGATCCGGTCGACGGCGAGCCTGTACGCCGCTGGATCGGGCTTGCCGCGGTCGACGTCGTCCGCCGCCACGAGCACGGAGACGTGCCGATCGAGCCCTGCCCCTGCGAGGACCGGTTCGATCTCGCGCCGGAATGCGCCCGACACGACCGCGACCGGCACCCGCTGCGCTGCGTACGACACGGCGTCGCGTATCGGCGCTGAAACGGTCTCGCCTCTGCCGCACCGCGCGAGGTACCGGTCGATGCGCTCCTCGACGAGCGCCTCGAGCGTTTCGCCCTCGACGCCGAGCCACGTCCCGATGATCGCCTCCTCCGACAGGCCGGCGAGCGTCGCGTAGTAGGCGGCGTCGGTGAGCGGCCTCCCCTGCTCGGCGAACAGCTCCCGGTACACGGAGAGGAGGATCGGCTCGTCGTCGGAGAGCGTCCCGTTGAAGTCGAAGGCGACGGCGCGGACGGGGCGCATGCGGCTTCCGAGCCTACATCTGTCCTCTCCCGAGTCGGGCATGCTCCGGCCCGAATGCTCCTCGCGATCGACCAGGGGACGACGGGAACGACGTGCCTCGTCGTCGACGACGACCTTCGAGCGGTCGGCCGTGGGTACCGCGAGATCGCCCAGCACTTCCCTCGCCCCGGCTGGGTCGAGCACGACCCGGAGGAGATCTGGACGAGCGCCGTCGAGGCCGCCCGCGACGCGCTCACTGGCGCCGGTGTCTCGGCGGCGGAGCTCGCTGCGATCGGGATCGCCAACCAGCGCGAGACGACAGTGGTCTGGGACCGGACGACCGGCGAGCCGCTCGGTCGCGCGATCGTCTGGCAGGACCGGAGGACCTCAGAGCGCTGCGCGGAGCTGCCGATCGACCTGATCAGGGAGCGCACCGGCCTGGTCCCGGATCCGTACTTCTCGGCGACGAAGCTCGAGTGGATCCTCGAGCGCACGGACCGTCCGCGGCGCCAGCTCGCATTCGGGACGATCGACTCCTGGCTCGTCTGGAGGCTCACGGGCGGCGCCGTTCACGCCACGGACGTGACGAACGCGTCGAGGACGATGCTGTTCGGTCTCGACGCGGAGGAGTGGGACGAGGAGCTCCTCGCGCTGTTCGGCGTCGACCGGTCGTTGCTTCCGCATGTGCTGCGGTCGAGCGGCGTCGTGGGCGAGGCGCACCTGCTCGGAGCGACCGTGCCGATCGCAGGCATCGCCGGCGACCAGCAGGCAGCACTCTTCGGCCAGGGGTGCTTCTCCGCCGGCGACGCGAAGGCCACCTTCGGCACCGGCTGCTTCGTCCTCGTCAATGCGGGTGACGCGCGCGAAGAGCCGCCACAGGGGCTCCTGCGGACCGCGGCCGCGGTCGCGCCGGGCGCGCCGCCTCAATACGCGCTCGAAGGCGCGGTCCTCGTTGCCGGAGCCGCCCTGCAGTGGCTCCGAGACGGGCTCGGGCTCATCGCGGAGGTAGGAGAGACCGAAGCGCTCGCCGCCTCTGTCGACTCGACTGACGGTGTCGTCTTCGTGCCCGCGCTCACGGGCCTCGGCTCGCCGCACTGGGATCCCGACGTGCGCGGCCTCGTCACTGGCCTCACACGCGGCACGACGCGGGCGCACCTCGTACGCGCGGCCCTGGAGGGGATCGCGTTCCAGGTCGCCGATGTGCTGGACGCGTTTCCGGGAGAGGTCGCCGTCCTTCGCGCAGACGGAGGAGCGACGGCGAACACGTTCCTCATGCAGTTCCAGTCCGATCTCCTCGGGTGTCCGGTCGAGGTCGCTGCCGAGGCCGAGGCGACGGCGCTCGGCGCCGCCGCGCTGGCCGGGCTCGGCACGGGAGTGTGGGAAGGCCCGGACGCGGTTCGCGCCAGGGTCCGCACGGGCGCTCGCTACGAGCCGGCGATGTCTCGCGACGAGGCCGACGGTCGTCGGCGCGAGTGGACGCGCGCAGTGGGACGCGCGCGAAGCTAACCGTGCCCGCCGCTGCCTTCGCGCTCGCCCTGGCGTCAGCCTTCCTGCACGCGCTCTGGAACGTGCTGCTGGCGCGCGAGCGCGACCCCGAGCCTGCGACGGCGATCGCAATCTGCACGTCGGTCGTCGTCTTCGCCCCGGTCGCCGCCCTCGTCTGGGATGTCGACCCGCGTGTGTGGCCCTTCATCGCAGTGACCTCGCTGCTGCAGCTGCTGTACTTCTCGCTGCTCGCCACTGCGTACCGCCGGGCGGAGCTGTCCTTCGTCTATCCGATCGCACGCGGGCTCGCGCCGGTCCTCGTGCTCGTCGTCGGTGTCGTCGTGCTCGGGACCGGCGCGACCGTGGCCCAGGCGGCGGGAGTCAGTCTCGTCGGACTCGGGATCGTGCTCGTGCGCGGGCTTGGAGGAGAGCGGGATCTCGCGGGAGGGGTGCTCGCCGTCGCGATCGCTTCGTCGATTGCGGGGTACACCCTCGTCGACAAGTCGGGCATCCGCTACGCGAACCCGATCACCTACCTCGAGCTCGGCATGCTCCCGACCGCGCTCGGCGCGCTCGTCCTCGTCGCGCTGCTGCCGTCGGGCCGCGTTCGGCTGCGGAGGGCCGTCCGGCCGATTCCAGCGGTCGCAGGGGTCGTCTCGTTCGCCGCCTACGCGCTCGTCCTGGCCGCACTCCAGCGCGCACCGGCGGCCTCGGTCGCGGCAGTTCGCGAGACGAGTGTCCTGATCGTCGCGGTTCTCGCCTCGACGACGCTCGGCGAGCAGGTCGGCCGCGCCCGGTTCGCCGGCGCCGCGCTCGTCGTCGCCGGTGTGGCGCTCATCGTCCTCTGAGTTCAGCCGAGCGTGAGGACGACCGTCTTCGGCTCCGTGAAGGCCTCGAGCACGGAGCTTCCGCCGACCCGGCCGACGCCCGAGCTGGAGCCCGCGCGGCCGCCGAAGGGAAGATGGCTCTCCCAGTAGTTCGTCGACTCGTTGACGTTCACCCAGCCCGCATCCACGGCCTCTGCGAAGCGCAGGCCACGTGCGAGGTCCGTCGTCCAGACGGCGGTCAGCAGCCCGTACGGGGAGGCGTTGGCGATCTGTATCGCCTCCTCGTCGCCGGAGATCCGCGTGATCGGGAGGATCGGGCCAAACGTTTCCTCGCGGGCGACCTCCATCTCCTCCGTGACGTCGGTCAGCACCGTGGCCTCGAAGTACAGGTCGGTGGGGAAGCCCGACGCTCGGTTGCCGCCTGTGACGAGCCGCGCCCCCCGCTCGAGCGCATCAGCAACGTGCTCGTCCATCTTCTGCGCCGTGGGCTCGTTGTTCAGCGGCCCCATCGTCGTCTCCGCGGCGAACGGGTCGCCGAGACGGATGGAGCGCTCGACCGCCGCCTCGAGTGCTTCGACGAACTCGTCGTGGACGGCCTGGTGGACGAGGAAGCGCTCCCCCGCCGTGCAGCTCTGTCCGGCGCACAGGAAGGACGCGACGAGGCTCGCCTCCGCTGCTGCCTCCACGTCGGCGTCGTCGAGCACGACGAGCGGGCCGTTGCCGCCGAGCTCGAGCAGTGTGGTCTTTCCGGCGGCCCGTGCAGCAACCTGGAGGCCGGTGGCCACCGAGCCGATGAAGCCGACGGCGTGGGTGCCCGGGTTGGACGCGACCTCGTCGCCGACGACCGCTCCGGGGCCCGTGACCATCGAGAAGACGCCCGCCGGCAGCCCGGCGTCGACGATGCACTCGGCGAGCTTCACCGAGCAGACTCCCGTCGAGGACGCCGGTGTCCAGACGACCGCATTTCCGGCCGCGAGCGCGGGCGCGATGAGCTCGGCAGGCATCGTGTAGGGCCAGTTCCAGGGCGTGATGACGCCGACGACGCCGCGCGGGACGCGGTATGCGAGCACGCGCTTCGCGGAGTCGACGGACGGCGGCATCGAACCCGCCAAGCGCGTGGCGTCTGCCGCGGCCATGCGCCAGTAGACGACGAGCTCCTCGACCTCGCTGTACGCCTCCGCATGCAGTGGCTTTCCCTGGTCGAGCGTGAGCGTTCGAGCGAGGTCGTCCCGGCGCTCTTCGATCAGGTCTGCCACGCGCTCCATTGCTGCCGCCCGCTCGAACGCCGACCGCGCCGCCCAGTCGCGGCGGGCACCGTTTGCCGCGGCGATCGCGCGCCGGGCGTCCTCCCGCGTGCCTTCGGGAAGCGTGCCGAGGCTCTCTCCCGTCGCGGGACTCGTCGAGTCGAAGCGCGCGCTCGACTCGGATTCGGCCCAGGCACCGCCGATGACCATCGAGTAGTCCTGCGTGGTCACGCTCATCGCTTGCCCCTCGAGAACGCGTTCCGGTAGATGTCCTCGTAGGCCGCCACGTCGACCTCTCGTGCGTTGCCGATGGTCTGCGGATCCTCGAACGCGATGCGAGCCAGCATCGGGATCTCGTCCTCGGAGAACCCGAGCTCTTCCATGGTGGGTATCCCGACGTCGTCGGTGAGTCGGTACAGCTCGTCGACGCCGGCGAGCGCGGCGTCGAGCGGCGCGAGCCCGCTCGTGTCGACTCCGAGCGCCCGCGCGATACGTGCATGCCGCGTCGGGTCGGCCGGCACGTTGTACTCCATGACCGGGCCTAGAACGCGCGCGGTGAGCGCGCCGTGCGGGCAGTCGTGGACGCCGCCTGCCGACTGGCTCATCGCGTGTGCGGCCCCGGCGCTCTCGGTTCCATAGGCCATGCCGCCGAGGAGCGCCGCATGCGCCATGTGCGTGCGCGCCTCGAGGTTCGAGCCGTCCTCGACGGCGACCCGAAGCCAGGACCCGACGAGCTCGATCGCGTGCAGGGCGACCGCGTCCGAAAAGGGTTGGTGGTAGTCGCACGTGAAGCACTCGATCGCGTGTGACAGCGCGTCCATCCCGGTCGCGGCGGTGACGTGGGCTGGAAGCCCGAGCATGAGCTCCGGGTCGACGAGCGCGACGTGGGCGCCGATGAGCGGCGTACCTCCGACGTTGAACTTGATCTTGCGGTCGTGGTCGGTGACGACGGCCCAGAGGGTCACCTCGCTCCCGGTCCCGGCCGTGGTCGGGATCGCGACGAGCGGGGGAACGCGCTCGACGATCGGATCGCGACCCCACTCGTAGTCCGCGATCGAGCCGCCGTGCCGCGCCACGACGCCGATCGCCTTCGCCGTGTCCATCGACGAGCCACCGCCGAGGCCGACGAGCCCGTCGCATCCGGACTCGGCGTAGAGCTGCGCCCCCTCGTCGACGAGTGCGATGTCCGGGTTCGGGCGGACGCGGTCGAAGACGACGGCGTGCTCGAGCTGCTCGAGTGCCCGCTGCGCGAGCCCGGCCGCGGCGACACCGGGATCCGTGACGAGGAGCGGTCGAGTGACGCCGAGGTCGCGGGCCACGCCGCCGAGTCGCGTGACGGCGCCGGCGCCGTGGACGAGTCTCGTGGGCACCTCGATGGAACGGATCGTCTCGATCTCGACGGACACGCGCACGTCCTCCTAGCTGGTCAGTTGCTGCCGGCGCCAGCGTTCTGTCTGGGCAAGGTCGTTGAACGTGAAGATATGGAAACCGCCGAGGTTGGGGCGCGCCTCCCCGATGCTTGCGTCGAGTCCGTTGACGAGCGGTCCGGGATCGAAGTCTCCGTTGAGCGTGCCTCCGTCGGCCCGAAGCATGCGGACCGAGTCGCCGACCCGAATCCGCTCGCAGACGCGGAGGAGCTTCGCACTCGACGTCGCCCCCGGCAGCCCGACGTGGATAGGAAGCCGTGTGCCTCGCTCCCACACCGCGCGCATCCAGCCGGCCGTCACCTCCGGGTCGAAGCAGATCTGGCTGACGATGTAGGTCGCGAACTCCTCCTTCGCGAACATCGACTTGATCGTCGCGGCGTCGGAGATCAAGGCATGGCTCTCCGGGTATCCGGTGATCCCCACCTCGCGAAAGGGGTGCCCGAGCTCGGCGAGTGCCACGAGGAGGGGCAGGGATCCATCGAACTCACCGGCGGGCTCCGGCGCGTCACCGGCCATGACGAGGACGTCGCTCGCGCCTGTCGCCTGCACACGTGCGACGAGCTCGGCGAGATGACCTCGGTCGCCGACGTGGCGCGCGGCGAGGTGCGGCACCACGTCGTAGCCGTGTCCGGCCAGCCGCTCGGCCAGTGCAAGGGTGGGCTCGAGTCCTTTCTTCGGCGACGTCGTGACCGTCACCTTCACCTCTGTGGGCACGTGCTCGAGGACGGCCTCCTCGGTCCCCGCGAGCGGGATGACCTCGTAGCGGGGTCGCCTGAGGAGCTCCACGAGCCGGCTAGCCGACGTGCGATGTCTCCCCGGTTGCGCCGATCGCGACCTCCTGCTTGGGCGTGTCCTTCTTCGGATCGATGAACGGCTTCCGGACGACCACCGCCGACTGCCGGCGGGTCGGGGCCTCCACCTCGAGCTCGGTGCCGAACTCCGTGAGCTCGATCGGAAGCATCGCGTAGCCGATGTTCTTCTCGAGCCGGGGCGAGTAGCACGCTGAAGTGACCTCCCCGACGTGCTTCTCATCCTTGAAGACCGGGAAGTAGTCGATCATGGCACCGTCGTTGTAGCTGCCGAGCCCCGGCCCGTCGATCTCG
>DATAET010000200.1:0-6415 GCA_036257855.1 Gaiellaceae bacterium
TTGGTCGTCCTCTCGGCGCGCGTCCTCGGCGAGTTGTGCCCAGCAGTCGAGGTATCGCAGCGCCTTCTTGTTCAGCTTGCGGGCGAGCGGCACCACTTCGACCCAGGCGATCTCCTCGCCGTCGCCCACTCGCGTGTTGAGGAAACCAGCCATTGCCACGGCGTCGTCACCGTCTGTGAACGCCCAGGTCGCTTGATCGCGAGGGGCGATCCGAGGGTCGAGTACCACGACGGAGATGCTGGCCACCTCTCAGGACGTTAGGCCGTCACCCCCCATTTGGGTATCCCTCGTGCGAGGGGCTTGGCAGCCACCGAGGATGCAGCTACCTACGGATCGAAGGAGCGCGCGGCCGTGGCGAGTTCGCCGACCGTAGCTTCAGGAGCTCGCGCGACCCCGGCGGCTGCGTAGGCGTCGTCTTCGTCGAGCGTCTCGTGCTCGAGCAGCGCCTCCGCGAGCGAGTCCAGACGGCCGCGGTTCTCCTTCAGGAGCATCACGACTTCGTCGTGGGCCTCGGCGACGATGCGGCGCACCTCCTGGTCGAGCAACCGCTGTGTCTCCGGCGACACGTCGGCCGAGCCGGGAATGAACGGCCCCGATCCGTCCCTCGGGATCACGGAAACCGGCCCGAGAGCATCACTCATGCCCCACCGCCCGACCATCTGCCGCGCGAGCGCCGTGAGCTGCTCGATGTCGGATTCGGCTCCCGTGCTGATCTCGCCGAACACTGTCTCCTCGGCAGCACGGCCGCCGAGCGCGACCTTGATCTTCGCGCGTACCTCTGGCTCGAGGTAGTTGAAGCGGTCGGCGTCGGGGGCCGAGAAGGTCACTCCCAGCGCCATCCCACGCGGAATGATCGAGACCTTGCGTACCGGATCGGACCTCGGCGTGAGCATGCCGACGATCGCGTGCCCCGCCTCGTGGTAGGCCGTGCGCCTGCGGTCGTCGTCACTCAGCATCACCCGCCGCTCGGCGCCGAGGACGATCCGTTCGAGCGCGTCCGTGAAGTCCTCTTCCTCGACCACCTCGTGGCCACGCCGCGCCGCGGTGAGGGCCGCCTCGTTGACGAGATTCGCCAGGTCGGCGCCGACCATCCCGGGGGCGGTCGCCGCGATGCGTGCGAGGTCGACATCGGGCCCGAGCGGAACCCCGCGGGTGTGCACGCGAAGAATCGCCTCGCGCCCGGCCCGGTCCGGCGGTTGGACCGCGACCCGGCGGTCGAAGCGACCAGGCCGGAGCAACGCCGGGTCGAGGACGTCGGGGCGGTTGGTCGCGCCGATGACGATGACGCTCGTCGCCGAGTCGAAGCCGTCCATCTCGGTGAGGATCTGGTTCAACGTCTGCTCGCGCTCGTCGTTTCCCCCGCTGAAGCCCGCGATGCCGCTCGTCCGTGATCGGCCGATCGCGTCCAGCTCGTCGATGAAGACGATCGCTGGAGCGTCCTCCTTCGCCTCCTTGAACAGGTCGCGCACGCGCGCTGCTCCGACTCCGACGATCGCTTCGACGAACTCCGATGCAGCCATCGAGAAGAACGGGACGTCCGCCTCTCCGGCGACTGCGCGCGCGAGCAGCGTCTTGCCCGTCCCTGGCGGCCCCGCGAGCAGGACGCCGTGCGGGATCCGCCCTCCCAGCTTGCGGTACTTGTCCGGGTTGCGCAAGAAGTCGACGACCTCGGTCAGCTCTTCCTTCGCCTCGTCGATCCCGGCGACGTCCCCGAACGTGACCTTCTGTCCAGAGGGCTCGTAGCGGCGGGCACGTGAGCGCCCGAACGAGCCGAGCGCGTTCTGCACGTTCCCGGCTCGGCGGAACAGCCAGAAGAGCAGGAAGACGAAGAGAATCGTCGGCCCGAAGCCGAACACCAGCGTCTGCCACCACGGTGCACCCGTGTCGAGGGGCTCGGCGTTGACCGTGACGTCGTTCTGCTGGAGAAGCTGTGAGAGCTCGTCGGTGTCGGCGAACGCAGGTACCTCCGTCCGGAAGCGCGTCGTCGGCTTCGAGTCCTTGTAGCTGAGCGGTTTCGTGAACGTTCCCTGGATATCCGTCCCCTTGGACGTGATCTCCTCGACGTTGCCCGTCTTCACTTGCTGCAGGAAGAAGGGGCTGTACGGCACCCGGACTCGGGACTCGGGCTCCATGGCCCGGCTGGCGACGAAGACGTTGAGCGCGAGGACGGCGAGGAAGAAGACGATCCAGCGCGGACTAGGTCTGAACCACGGGCGCCCAGCCTCGGTCGGCGACGAGCCGCGCGGTGCCGGTGGCGGCGTCGCGGGTGCGCGGTCGTCGGGCGAATTCGGCATCGGTCTTCCTACACTCTCGCTGCCCCGCTACCGACCAGGCGAAACATCTGATCGCCATCGAGTGCTCGGAGCCCTCGTATGCGCTCGGCGATCGGCGGGCGGGCGATCTCCCAGAGCCAACCGCGCCCGTCGACTCCGGTGCGCCCGTGTCTGCCGAGGTTGGCCTTGATCTGCCATGTCACCGAGGCAAGCGTACGCAACCAGCTCCGCTGGATCGTGGGGAGTTCGAGCGGACCACCGTTCGAGCTCTTCCGCAGGTGGACGGGGCCGGACGCTGCCGAGAGGTGAGGAGTGGAAGCCCCCCTCGGGATCGCCACCGTCAGCTCGCGCCCGACCTCGTCCAGAAAACTTAGTGAGGTCGAGTGAGGCTGGGCAAGAGGCGAAAGCTTTCGTCCCTATTGCAGGAGTCGCGGCGAAAGGGGGGTCGGGCGCGGGGAGTCGGCGAGTCGATGCCCCCCTCGGGGATCGCCGCCTGGGGAAGGACGCCCGACCCCGGGCCAGCATAGGCCGTTATATGGGGCACCCGCGCTGTAAGCCGCAACGCTCAGGGCCCACCCCGCCGTACGTCGAGGTGAGCCCTGCCTTTAGGTCGTCAGCGACTCTCGACGCTGACGACCTCGAACTGCTTGTTCACGTGCACGGTGACGGGCGTCCCGTCGGCCTTCGTCATGTGCGCCTCGTAGGCCGCGTTGCCGTCGGCGTCGGTCTCGACGCGGACGATCGTGCCGTTCGGGACCTGCGCCCGAGCGGCGGCCTCGACCTTCGACGCCGTGTCACCCGTAAGCAGGGTCTCGTCGCTTCGCTGACCACCCCACGGGTTCTGTGCGTTGGGCGCGGTGGGCGCTGCGGCGACCGCCTGCGCGGCGATGCTGCTCGCAATCGAAGAGCTCGAATCGGAGCCGTTCGCCGCGCTCGCGATGCCGTAGCTCCCTGCCGCTACCCCTACCTCTATCGCCCCGGCGACGAGCGCCTTGGGGACGCCCGTTCTCTCTCTGTCCATCGGTTCCACCTCCTTCCGGCTTCTCGGGTACGCGTTCACGGTGGCGCCTCCGCATGAGAAGCGGTTGAAGGTGCACTAAGAAGTGCTGAAGAGATAGGCGGTCAGGTCGTTCTCAGTTCGCGGCCACTCCGATGAGGTGGCCCTGGGCGTCTGCGAACACGCCGAAGGTCACTCCGGGCACGCGCTGGGCAGGCTGGATCGTCTTCCCGCCGAGCTGCTCCGCACGTACCAGCGTCGCCTCGACGTCCTCGACGCCAACGAAGAACAGAACGGCGTCGGAGCCACCTTGCAGCGGTCCGATCGCCGTGGGGAGCGCGCCCTCGACCCCCGGATCCACGAACGTGTAGCCGGGGAAGGCGCCGTCCGAGTACTGCCAACCGAACAGCTCGGCAAAGAACGCGCGCGTCGCATCGGGATCCTGCGAGCGGATCTCCGCGTGTATGACGGGATGGGACATGAGGGCCTCTCCTTCACGGGTTCGCGGCCGGCGGTTCCGACCTGTTGACAGGACGACGAACGCATGACCGCGAAATCGACTGCGGCGAGCTCGTGGGCATTTCGCGGGAAGCCGTCGACGGGGATCTCCAGGGCACCCATGACGCCCGAGGAGGCGCTACAGGCACTTCGCCCAGGCGATGCGGCGCTCGGACGACTCGACGTCCTCCCGACGCTCGCCGGGATCGACGACGGCATGTGGGTGTTGGGGGCGCTCGAGGCACGGCGCGTCGCCGTTCTGAACGATGCGGCCGCGCTGTTCGCGACGCACGACAAGCTCCTCACTGCTCGGTTGCTTCGGCGTGCCGGCGTGCCCCATCCGCGGACGGTGCACGTCAGGTCGGATCGGCCCTTTCCGGTTGTTCGGCCTCCCGTGGTCGTCAAGCCGCGGTTCGGGAGCGGCGGCAACGGTGTCACACGATGTGACGACGAGGCCCGATCTCTGCGACGCCCTCGCGCAGCTGTGCGCCGTAAGGTTCGAGCAGCAAGGGGTCCTCGTGCAGGAGCTCGTGCCGCCGCAGGGCTACGACCTCCGAATTCTCGTCGCCGCGGAGCGGGCGTCGGCGCGATCTTCCGGGTAGCGGCTGCGGGAGAGTGGCGCACGAACGTCGCAGTGGGCGGAGTCCGCCGGGCCGTGGCGGATCCCCCGGCGCAGGCGTGCGAGCTTGCACTGTGCCGCCCGTGCGGGTGCGGCGCTCGTCGGCGTCGATCTCGTTCCGGACGGGGAGGAGGGCTGGACCGTCCTCGAGCTGAACGGCGCGGTCGAGTTCACGCGCGAGTACCAGCCTGCGGGCGACGTCTTCGTGGACGTCGTCTTCACTGCTGGCGCCTGCCCACTCGACGATGACGGTCGTGTCGTCGCCCCCGGGGACCTGGAGGCAGGCGTCGCGGGTGGTCGAGAATCTCGTCACGGCTCTCGCGGACGCGGGAGCTGCTCCCGCCGACCTCGTGAAGACGACGATCTTCGTCGGCAAGGAGCGGGCGACCTCGTCAGCGTCTGGAACGTCGTGTCACCGCGACTCGGCCGCGTCCCGAGCACGCTCCTCGACGTCTCGTTCATCGGGTACGAGGATCAGCTCGTCGAGATCGAGGGCGTAGCCGTCGTCGGGAGCCGAGCCGGTTGACGACCACCAGCCGGGCGGCCGAGCCCACGTCGTCTACCGCACGCGGACTGCCTTGGATGTCGCTTGGGTCGCTCCGCGGGCATTGCCTGCCCAGACCCGGCAGGCCGTGGTCCGTCCACGGTCGCGAGCGACGAGACGGCGGGTACTCCCCACCGCATGACCCAGAACGCGGGTTCCGCGAAGCCACCGATAGGAGAAGACGATGGGACGGGCGCCGCTCCACGAGCCGGGCCGGCAGGCGAGGACGCTTCCGACGGTGGGCGTGCCCCGAAGGACGGGCAGAACGACGTTTCGCGGTGCCTGTACGGCGGCGCCGTCGCAAGCCGAGGCGCAGGCGGCGAGAACATACGGTCGGAGCAGCATCGCGAGGCCCAACGCTCCGGCCGCATTCAGGTGGAGACCGTCGTCGTTGAACCAGTCCTTTCCTCTGCTTGCGCCCTCCCAGTCCGCAAGCTGCATCTCCGGCCACCGATGCGCCTGGGCGCGGATGACCTCGTTCGTCTCTCGGTATTGGTCGGTCTGCTCGCGCAGCGTGACCCAGATGACGTGTCCCACGCCTCGGGCCACGAGGGCGTTGGCGACCTGTGCCATGTCGGTCTCGTAGTTGTTCTCCGGATCGTTGTAGCCGACGTCGACGACGACGATGTTGCCGAGGTCCGCGAGGGTCGACGACTGCACGATGTCGAGCACCGACGGCGGGCGGCCGCCCATGTAGACGCACCCGATGGGCACGAGCTTGCGACAGGGCGTGAGCTCCAGCCGGAGATCGATTCCCTGGCCGAGGAACTGTCGAGCCTCGGGGACGTAGTTGAGCGAGTCCGCGACCGAATCGCCGAATACCGTCACGCGCGGCCCGGTTGCCGCGCGCTCGGCGTGCGCAGGCAACGGGAGGGCGACCAATCCCAGGAGCAGGGCCACGAGCGCGACGGCGGGCCTCATCGCGGAGAACCGTAGCGAGGCCGGCTCGCGGGCGAAATCGACGTTACGACGCTCGGGTCTCCGTTACGGAGCGCCGAGCCTCGAGCTCATACGGGTTCGAGCTGTACCGCGTGGTGACGTGCTTGAACGACATGTGCACCGGGCGCTGCTGGCCCTGCCAGATGTGGCACAGCTCGTGCGTGACGAGGTCGTCCGACGCGTCGCGGCTCTTCAGGAGGATCGTTCGCCAGAACGCGTAGGCGTGGTATCGGCGGAAGCCGGGGATCCGGAAGAACCAGGGCGCGACGAGGATGCGGACGCGCTCGGTTCGCACGGGCTCCGGGTAGTAGTCGAGCCTGTCGAGGCGTGCCTTCGCGCGGGCGAGTGCCGCGCCGAGCTGCGTCTCAGCCACTCACGGCGGGCATGAGCACCATCACGGGGCTCCCGTCCTGCGCCTGGAGGTAGCTGTACGCGTACACGCGCGAGCGCGTCGTTCGGTCGATCACGCGCTGCTCGTCGGGCTGGATCTCTCCCACGCCCGGCGTGAGCGGCGCGGTGAGTGACTGGTCGATCGGCCGGTCGAG
>DATAET010000201.1:0-17094 GCA_036257855.1 Gaiellaceae bacterium
GTGACGAACGACACGGCGGCGCCGGCCGCAGCCGCCGTCCCCCCGGCGAGCACGGCCCAGCGGTAGCGCACCCCGACCTCAGGCCGCGTAGAGGTCGCCGCCGAGGTACTTGAGGCCCGAATCCACGAGCGTCGTCGCCACTCGCTTCCCCGGGCCGAGGCGACGTGCGAGCGCGAGAGCGACGGTGACGTTCGCGCCGGTGGACGGCCCGGACCACAGCCCCTCCTCGACGGCGGCGCGACGCGCCATCGCGAATGCGTCCTCTGTCGACACGGTCTGCACCTCGTCGAGGTCGTCCTCTCCGAGCAGCGGTGGCCGGAACCCCGCGCCGCCGCCCTCGATGCGATGGGTCCCGGGCTGCCCGCCCGAGAGCACCGGCGACTCCGTGGGCTCGATCCCGACGCGAAGGACGTCCGGCAGCGAGCGCCGGAGCACGCGCGTCACTCCGACGAAGCAACCCGCAGTGCCGATGTAGCCGCAGAACGCGTCGATCCGCCCGTCGAGCTGCTCGAGCAGCTCAGCGCCGAGCGCAGCGTAGCCGTCCAGCATGTCGCGGTTCCGGAACTGGTCGGTCGCGAAGCCGCCCGTCTCCCGGACGATCTCGCGGGAGCGCTCGATCATCGCCGGGAGGAGCTCGGGTGTGATGCCCTCGGGGCTCGCGATCACCTCGAGCTCGGCACCGAACGCCTCCATCGTCCGCAGCTTCTCGTGCGCATACGCGTCGGAGGTCACGATCCGGAGCGGGTAGCCCTTCAGCGCGCACACGTACGCGAGCGACGAGCCCGTGCTGCCGCCCGTGTACTCGACCACGGTCTGACCCGGCCGCAGACGACCGTCACGCTCCGCCGCTTCGATCATGGCGAGCGCCATCCGGTCCTTGTACGAGCCGGTCGGGTTCGTCGCTTCGACCTTGACCCAGACCTCACCCATCCCTGGCTCCACGAGGCGCTCCACACGCACGACCGGCGTCGAGCCGATCGCGCCGAGCATGCCGGGCCGCGCGCTCAGAGCCCGAACGGGTTGATCGGTCGCGCCCCGGTCGAGACGATCACGCTCTTCGTCTCGAGGTACAGGTCGAGGGTCTCGAGCGCGAGCTCCCGCCCGAAGCCCGACTGCTTGTACCCGCCGAACGGGATCCCGGGAAACGCCGTGTAGGGCATGTTGATGCCGACCGTGCCGGACTTGATGCGCGCGGCGATGCGATGCCCGCGCGCCGGGTCGCCGGTCCACACGGTCGCCATCAGGCCGTAGCGGACGTCGTTCGCGATCCGGATCGCGTCCTTCTCGTCCTCGAACGGGATCACCGTCACGACCGGCCCGAAGACCTCCTCCTGCGCGATCTCCGCGTCGTTGGCGGCGGCCACGATCGTCGGTGGGTAAAAGGCGCCGACACCGTCGGGCACGGCACCGCCCGCGACCACCTCCGCTCCGTCCCCGGCGCGCTCGACGAACCCGTGCACACGTGTGCGGTGGACGGTCGAGATGAGCGATCCCATCTGCGTCTCCGGATCGAGCGGATCGCCGACCTTGATCCCACCGGCGAGCTCGGCCATCGTCGAGACCGCCTCGTCGTACAGCGGCTTCTCGACGAGCAGGCGCGACCGTGCCTCGCAGCTCTGCCCGGCCGCGTAGAAGATCGACCACGCCGAGCTCGGCAACGCGCCCGCGAGATCCGCGTCCGCGAAAACGAGGTTGGGGCTCTTGCCGCCGAGCTCGAGCGTCACGCGCTTCACCGGGTCGGACGCGAGCCGCATGATCTCGCCGCCCGTCTTCGTCGATCCCGTGAACGCGACCTTGTCGATGCCCGGGTGCTTCACGAGGTACGCGCCCGTCGTCGGCCCGTCGCCCGGGACGACGTTGACGGACCCGGCCGGGAAGCCGACCTCCGCCGCGAGCTCGGCGAGGCGGATCGCGGTCAGCGGAGTCTGGGGATCCGGCTTGAGCACGACCGAGCATCCGGCCGCGAGCGCGGGGGCGAGCTTCCACGTCGCCATCATGAGCGGGTAGTTCCACGGCACGATCTGCGCGGCGACGCCCACGGGCTCTTTCAGCGAGTAGAAGAGGAGCGAGCCGCCGATCGGGTTCGAGCGGCCCGAGATGGTCGCGATCGCCGAGCCGTAGTACCGGAAGTTCTCCACCGCCTGGTGGAGCTCGGCCTTCACCGAGGAGATCGCCTTGCCGACGTTTCGAGCCTCGAGCTCGGCGAGTTCGGCGCGGTTCGCGACGATCGCGTCCGCGAGTGCGTGCAGGAGCCGCGCGCGCTCGGTGCCGGGCGTCCTGCCCCAGTCGCCTTCGACCGCCGCACGGGCCGCCTCCACCGCACGGTCGACGTCCGCCTCACGCGCCATGGCGGCCCTGGCGAGGGTTTCGCCCGTCGCGGGCTCGACGAGCTCGCGCACCTCGCCCGACGCGGGCTCCGCAGGCTCTCCGCCGATGAAGAGCGCGTACTCGCGATCGGTCGCGACGGCCATGCCCTGAATCTATCCACCCGGGGAGGGCGTGGGCGCCGCCGCGAGAAGCGACGGGTCGATCCACGGTCCGCCCGCACGCTTGGCGAGGTCCGCGAACGTGACGCCGCCGAGGAGCGCGATCGTCGCATCGCGCACCTCCTCCCAGACGTCCCGGAGCGTGCACCCGACGGTCATCGGACACGGCTCGGGGTTGTGCCTCGTCGCGCAGCCGATCGGGGCGAGGGGACCCTGGAAGAGGCGAACGACGCGCTCGAGCGTGATCTCCTCGGGGCCCTTGTTCAGCCGATAGCCGCCTGACGGGCCCCGTTCGGAGCGGACGATGCCCGCGGTCCGCATGGTCGGCATCACCTGCTCGAGAACGGACTGCGGCACGGCGGTGCGGCGTGCGAGGTCCTCGAGCTTCAGTGGCCCCCCGCCCTCGAGCGAGAGGGCGAGGATGGCCCTCGTCGCGTAATCGGTTCTGCGTGATACCCACATCAGTCAGCCCTCCCGCCGGTTCCGCCTTGACAAGCAGGATCGACATTCCCTACGTTTCCATCCTTCTTAGTAAGTCGACATGCCTTGTAAAGATACTCAACGTAGAAGGAGAAACCCTATGCGCCGTCGCTTCGCCGCCCTCACCGTCGCGCTCGGGCTCAGCGCCGTCGTCGTCGCCGCAGCTGCCGTCTCGGGCTCAGCCGCTCCCCGGCGCACGTCGGACACGAAGCTCAGCCTCGTCGCCTACTCGACGCCCCGCGCCGCGTACGGGCAGCTCGTCCCCGCATTCCAGAAGACGCCGGAAGGCGACGGGGTGAGCTTCACGCAGTCGTACGGCGCTTCGGGCGATCAGGCGCGCGCGGTCAAGGCGGGCCTCGAGGCCGACATCGTCGCGCTCTCGCTCGCCCCCGACGTCGACGACCTCGTCAAGGCGGGCCTCGTCGACGCGAAGTGGAAGAAGCAGTCCTACGGCGGCATGGTCACGGACTCCGTCGTCGTCTTCGTCGTGCGGGACGGCAACCCCAAGAAGATCACGAGCTGGAACGACCTTCTGAGGAAGGACCTCGACGTCATCACCCCGAACCCGTTCACCTCTGGCGGCGCACGCTGGAACGTCATGGCGGCATACGGCGCGTGGCGCAAGGCCGGCAAGACCGACAAGCAGGCGCAGGCCAACCTCCTGAAGCTGTTCCAGAACGTCTCCGTCCAGGACACGAGCGCGCGCAACGCGCTGAACACCTTCGTCGGCGGCAAGGGCGACGTCTTCCTCGCCTACGAGAACGAGGCCCTCTTCGCACGGACGCAGGGCCTCGACCTGCAGTTCGTGATCCCGAAGGCCACGATCCTCATCGAGAACCCGATCGCCGTCATCAAGACGAGCCCGGACAAGGACAAGGCGAACCAGTTCCTCCGCTACCTGCGGACGCCGGCGGCGCAGCAGATCTTCGCCGACAACGGCTACCGGCCCGTCGTCAAGAGTGTCCTCGAGCGGAACAGGAAGAAGTTTCCGGTGCGGCCCGGTCAGTTCACGATCGACCAGCTGGGACTCGGCGGCTGGGACAAGGTGCAGAAGCGCTTCTTCGATCCGAAGAGCGGGATCATGGCGCGGATCGAGAGCCGGGTGGGCGGAGTCACCGGGTAGCCGGCGATGACGTCGGTCGCCGTCAGCCAGCCGCGCCCCGCGCGGACCTCGGGAGACAGGGCCGCCGCGGCCCTGTCTCTCGGTTTCGTGACCCTCTTCCTGACGGTGCTCGTCGCGCTGCCGATCGCCGCACTCCTGTGGGAGGCCAGGAGTGACGGGGCCCAGTCCTTCTGGGACGCGGTCTCGAGCCCGGAGGCGGTCGCCGCCCTGAAGCTCACGATCGGAGCCGCCGCCGCCGTGTCACTCCTGAACGCCGTGCTCGGAACCGTCACCGCGTGGGTCCTCGTCCGGGACGACTTCCGAGGGAAGTCGCTCGTGAACGCGGTCATCGACCTGCCGTTCGCGTTGCCGACGATCGTCGCCGGTCTCACGCTGCTCGCGCTCTACGGCCCGACGTCGCCGATCGGCGTCAACGTCGCCTACACGCGAACCGCGATCGTGCTCGCGATGATGTTCGTGACGCTCCCGTTCGTCGTCCGCACGGTGCAGCCGGTCCTAGACGAGCTCGACCCGGAGCTCGAGCAGGCGGCTCACTCGCTCGGAGCCTCACGCGCGACGACGTTCCGGCGCATCGTGTTCCCGAACCTGCTGCCCGGGATCCTCTCGGGCGTCGCGCTCGCCTTCGCGAAGGCGGTGGGCGAGTTCGGCGCCCTCGTGATCATCACCGGGAACATCCCGTTTCGCACCGAGGTGTCGTCCGTCTACATCTTCGGGCGGATCGAGAGCGGCGACTCGGCGAGCGCCGCGGCCGCAGCCGTCGTCTTGCTCGCGCTCTCGTTCGTGACGCTGCTCTCGATCGGAGCGATCCGCCACTACGCGACGAGGCACGACCGTGCGTAGGCTCGGGCTCCAGCGAGTCGGGCTTCGCTTCGTTGCGCTCGCCTACCTCGCCGTCATCCTCGTGGGGCCGCTCGCGATCGTCTTCTGGCGAACCTTCGAGGACGGCTTCGCGCCCGCGTGGGACGCGCTGACGACGCCGGAGACGATCCACGCGCTGAAGCTGACGCTGCTCATCACCGCGATCGCGGTGCCGATCAACACCGTGTTCGGGATCGTGTGCGCGCTCGCGATCGTGCGGCGGAACTTCCCGGGCAAGGGACTGCTGAACGCGTTCATCGACCTTCCGCTCGCCCTCTCGCCGGTCGTCGTCGGCTTGTCGCTGTTCCTCCTGTACGGGACCGACGGGTGGTTCGGGGGCTGGCTCTCGGACCACGGGATCCAGGTGCTCTTCGCCCTTCCGGCGATGGTCATCGCGACGACGTTCGTCTCGCTGCCCTTCGTCGCCCGCGAGGTGGTCCCCACCCTGCGCGAGATCGGCGACGAGCAGGAGCAGGCCGCTCGAACGCTCGGTGCGAACGGCTGGCAGACGTTCTGGCGGATCACGCTCCCGTCGATCCGCTGGGCCGTGATCTACGGCGTGATCCTGACGACGGCACGCTGCCTGGGCGAGTACGGGGCAGTGGCCGTCGTGTCAGGACGCATCCAGGGCGAGACCGAGACGGCGACGCTCCGGGTGCAGGAGCGCTGGGAGAGCTTCGACCTCGCAGGCGCCTACGCCATCTCGATCGTGCTCGCGCTCATGGCGATCCTCGTCCTCGTCGCACTGACCGTCATCCGACCCAAGGAGGAAGTGGCCTAGCCATGTCGATCCACGTCCGCAACGTCTCGAAGCGGTTCGGTGAGTTCGTCGCCGTCGACGACGTCTCGCTCGAGGTCGAGAGCGGGTCGCTGACCGCGCTCCTCGGGCCGAGCGGGTCGGGCAAGTCGACGTTGCTCCGCATCGTCGCGGGTCTCGAGACGCCGGACAGCGGCCAGGTGCTGCTCTCCGGCTCAGACGCGACGGCGCTCGCGCCGCAGAAGCGGAACGTCGGCTTCGTCTTCCAGCACTACGCGGCGTTCAAGCACATGACCGTGCGCGACAACGTCGCCTTCGGGCTGAAGGTGCGCAAGCGTCCGAAGACGGAGATCGCCGAGCGCGTCGACGAGCTCCTGAACCTCGTCCAGCTCCAGAACTTCGGCGATCGCTACCCCGCGCAGCTCTCCGGCGGTCAGCGCCAGCGGATGGGCCTCGCCCGCGCTCTCGCGCCGGAGCCGCAGGTCCTGCTGCTCGACGAGCCGTTCGGCGCCCTCGACGCGCGCGTCCGTGCCGAGCTGCGCGAGTGGCTGCGTCAGCTCCACGACGTCGTCCACGTGACGACGGTGTTCGTGACGCACGACCAGGACGAGGCAATGGAGATCTCGGATCAGATCGCCGTCATCAACCACGGACGCCTCGAGCAGGTCGGGAGCCCTCGCGACCTCTACGACGAGCCCGCGAGCACGTTCGTCATGTCCTTCGTCGGCGACGCCCAGCGGCTCGGAAACGTCCTCGTGCGCCCCCACGACGTCGAGCTCCTCGACGAGCAGGCGGACGAGGCGCTCGAGGCGATGATCGTCCGCGTGACGATCCTCGGCAGGGACGCCAAGGTCGAGCTCCACGACGCGGACGGCGCGGAGATCGTCGCGCTCATGACCCGCGACCGCTTCGACGAATCCGGCTTCTGGCGCGGTCAGACCGTCTGGGTCCGTCCGCGGCACGAGCGGGTCTTCGCAGCCTGACGCATGCTGGGGGAACCTCCCGGTTCCCGAAGACCCCTTCCCCTCGTCCGCTACGCGGACAGGCGCTACGCGCCTCGCTCGAACAACGCCGCGACGCCCTGGCCGACGCCGACGCAGAGCGTCGCGAGCCCGTAGCGGCCGTCACGCCGGCGGAGCTCGTGGAGGAGCGAGACGACGAGGCGGGCGCCGCTCATTCCGAGCGGGTGCCCGAGCGCGATCGCGCCGCCGTTCACGTTGACCCTCTCCCCGTCGAGACCGAGCTCCCGAATGACCGCGACGCTCTGCGATGCGAACGCCTCGTTGAGCTCGACGAGATCGAGGTCGGCCGTGGTGATGCCTGTGCGCTCGAGGAGCTTGCGAACGGCTGGGATCGGCCCGATTCCCATCACACGCGGGTCCACGCCGGCGACCGCGGAGCCGACGAACGCGCCGAGCGGCTCGTGACCGACCTCGCGTGCGACCTCCTCGCTCGCGATCACGAGCGCCGCCGCGCCGTCGTTGATCCCGCTTGCGTTGCCGGCGGTGACCGTCCCGTCCTCGCGGAAGGCGGGCTTCAGGCCTGCGAGGGCAGCGGCATTCGTCTGCGGACGCGGGTGCTCGTCGACGCCGACTTCGCCGACCGGGACGAGCTCGTCGGCGAACCTGCTCGCCGCGTTCGCGGCGCTCCAGCGCTCCTGGGAGCGGAGCGCGAACGCGTCCTGATCCTCCCGCGACACGCCGTATCGCTCGGCGACGTTCTCCCCGGTCTCCCCCATCGACTCGAGCGGAAAGAGCTCCTCGAGGCGCGGGTTCGGGAAGCGCCAACCGAGAGTGGTGTCCCAGACCGTCTGGTTCCCGCGCGGGAACGCCGCCTCGGGTTTGGCCATGACGAGCGGCGCGCGGCTCATCGACTCGACTCCACCGGCCACCGCCAGCCCGACGTCTCCGGCGATCACCGCATGGCACGCTGAGACGACCGCGGACAGTCCAGAGGCACAGAGGCGATTGAGCGTGACGCCCGGCACCGAGTCCGGCAGTCCTGCAAGGAGCGCGGCCATGCGGGCGACGTTGCGGTTGTCCTCGCCGGCCTGGTTCGCGCAGCCGAGGTAGACGTCGTCGATCGCCGCGCCGTCGACCCCGGCACGCTCCACCGCTGCCGCGATCGCGACCGCGGCGAGATCGTCCGGGCGCACGCCCGCGAGGGCGCCGCCGTATCGCCCGATCGGCGTGCGGACGGCGGACACGACGACTGCGCGCGCCATGCGTCCGACGTTAGCCGACGAAATCGATCTCGACGGCGGGAAACGCACCGAGCGCCTCGCCGCGTCGCAACAGCTCGGTGACGGCCTTGCGGCCCTCGTCACCGTAGTCCTGCGTCAGTTCGTTGACGTACATGGCCACGAACCGGTCGGCGATCGCCGCGTCGATGCCGCGGCCGAACTCGAGCGCGTACTCGAGCGCCTCCGCGCGGTGGTCGAGTCCGCACTGGATCGCCTCGCGGAGCACGCCCGACACGTCCTCGACGACCCCGTGCCCGAGATCGCGTCGCACGACATTGACGCCGAGCGGGAGCGGCAGACCGGTCTCGAGCAGCCACCACTCGCCGAGGTCGAGCACCTTCACGAGGCCGAAGTCCTCGAACGTGAGCTGCCCCTCGTGGATGAGGAGCCCCGCCTCGGCACGGCCCGACGCAACCTCCTCGGGGATCTCGTCGAAGGGGAGCTCCCGATAGCGGAAGTCGTCGAGCACGAGCCGCAGCGTGAGGAAGGACGTCGTCATCGTTCCCGGCACGACGATCTCGAGCGCCGACAGCTCCTGATGCGTCTTCCGGTCGCGGGCGACGACGATCGGCCCGTATCCGGAGCCGATGCTGGCTCCGTGCGGGAGCAGTGCGTAGTCCTCTTGCACGAACGGATACGCAGCGAGCGAGATCGCGGTCACCTCGAGCCGACCGGCGCGCGCCCACTGGTTGAGCGTCTGGATGTCACCGAGCACCTGCTCGAACTCGTGGCCGCGCGTGTCGACGAGGTCGGTCGTCAGCGCCCAGTACATGAACGCGTCGTCGGGGTCCGGGCTGTGTCCGACGCGGATCCGCAAGGCGCCGGACGCTAGCACCGGGGGCGCTGCTAGCGGTTGAAGAACCAGCGCTCCAACAACGGGAGAACCTCTTTCCGGGTGAAGGGACGCGCGTCCGCGGGGCGACCGTCCTCCTCGAGCACGCGGACGTCGTCCTCGAGTGCCTCGTTGGCACGGTCGAGCGCGTCGCCGAGCTCGTAGCCCTCGAACACGACGTCCTCCGGCCGCGGGTCGTCCGACTCCCGCAGCTGCGGATTGACGGCGCGGCCCACCGCCCACACCGCGCCGGCCCGACGCTCGATCGAGATGACGATCCGCTCCTCGTCGCCGACATCGTCGACGCCCACGAGCGTGCGCTCGGCATACCGTCCCTCGCGTGAGCTGCGCCTCACCCCGGGGATACAATCGCGTCTCGTGGCGGGGTTCAAGAACCTTTTCTCGTTCCTGTTCCAGCGAGGCTCCGCCGAAGAGCACGTCGCCAGGTACGTCGTGCGCGAGCACGACCGCGGACGCTCCCTGCACGAGATCCTCGACGACAAGTACGTCCAGAACCGATTGACGCCCGACCAGCAGAAGCGCCTGCTCGACCGGCCGGAGATGATCGCGGCGTTCTCGGGGGATACCCTCGACGCCGCGAAGGAGTCGATCCCCTCCTAGACCTCCCGTCCGACCCCGAGCGTGCGTGCGCGGCTCACAGCCTCTGCACCGAGCGCGACGTCCCAGGCCGCGAGCCCGTTCGACTTGAACACGACGATGTCGCTCTCCGACTGCCGGCCCACGACCTGACCCGAGACGACCTCCTGGAGCTCGTGGACCTCGAGCCAGTCGAGAACGCCCGCATGCACCGGCTCGACGAGGTCGCCTGACTCGAGCTTCGCCTGCTCGAGGAGGTCGCAGCACACGAACTGCGCACGCTCGAGGACCGCGTTGTCGAGCTCGCGCCGCGTCACGACGTTGGCGCCGGCGGCGGCGACGAGCGTTCCCGGCGCGAGCCACTCCCCTCGCACCACCGGGTCGCGCGAGCTCGTGATCGTCACGACGACGTCCTGGGCAGCCGCATCCCGATGGCTTTCGGCGGGCTCGCAGCCGACCCGCTCGCAGAAGCGAGCGAGGCTCTCCGGTGTGCGGCAGTAGGCGACCACGCGCTCGATCGCGGGCACCGCCGCCCGGATGCACGCGACCTGAGTCTCGGCCTGGTAGCCGCACCCGATGACTCCGAGGGTGCGTGCATCGGCCTTCGCGAGGTGCCGCGCCGCCACCGCGCTCGCCGCGCCGGTCCGAAGCTGACCGAGCGTGTTCGCCTCGAGCACGGCGACGAGCTCGGCGCTCTCGGCGTCGAAGAGACAGACGGCGAACGACGCGCCGTCCGCGGTCGCGGCGTAGAGCTTGCCGCCTGCCAGCCCAAGCCCCCGATCGGCCGCAGCCATGTCCGCAAGGGCACCCTCGGGGAGCCGCAGCCTGCGACGAGGCGCGATCTCGACCTCCCCGGCAGCCATCCGCAGGAAGCACGCTTCGATCGACACGACGGCGTCGCCCGGCTCGACGAGCGAGGCGACGTCGGACTCCGTGAGGTAGAGCGGCACGGCGGAAGTCTAGGAAGGCCCCGGATGCCCGTCGTAGACTCGACCCACTGACGACCGACGACTACCTCGACCTGCGGCTCGGCGAGCTGCTCGACCGCATCTCCGCCGACGGCCTCGCGCCCGGCGGAGGGTCGGCGGCCGCCCTCACCGTCGCGTTCGCGAGCAGGCTCGTGGCCATGGTCGCCCGCTGCTCCCGCGACTGGGCCGACGCTCGCGGCGTGACCGCCCAGGCGAACGCGATCAGCGAGCGTGCGACGACGCTCGCGCAGACGGACGGCCGCGCCTGGGACGAGGCCCTGCTTGCGCTTCGAGACGCCGAGGCGGGGGCGACGGCCGACCCGCGCCGGAGCTTCGAGCTCGAGCTGAAGCTCGAGGCGGCCGCCGCGGCGCCGCTCGAGATCGCGTCGCTCGGAGCCGACGCGACCGCGCTTGCTGCTCTCGCGGCCGAGCACGGGGACGCGACGTACCACGCCGACGTCGCCGCGGCGGCGGCGCTCGCAGCGGGAGGCGCAACGGCGGCCGCCCACTTGGTGCGCGTGAACCTCGGCGTGCAAACATCCGATCCGCGCCTCGCGCGAGCGCTCGCGAGCGAGGGCGGCGCCCACGAGATCGCAGAACGTCTTCTCGGCTCGAGACGATGAGTCGGTACTCGACGATGTCGGATGCCGAGATCGTCCGCCACTGTCGCGCCGGAGACGCCGGAGCGTGGAACGAGCTCGTCGAGCGCTACTCCCGCTACGTCTACGCGATCTGCATCCGCGGGTTCCGACTGGGCGAGGACGATGCGGAGGACGTCTTCCAGGACGTGTTCACCCGGATCTACACGCGGCTCGACACCCTGCGCGACGACTCCGCTCTGCGGCCGTGGATCGCGCAGCTCACGCGTCGCCGCTGTCTGGACGCGCTCGCCGGCAAGGGGCGGGAGGTACAGGCGGACGAGGAGGTGACGGCCGAGGAGAGCACCGACCTGGCCGAGATCGAGGAGGCCTTCGCGGTGCGCGAGGCGCTCGCAGGGCTGTCCGAGGCATGCCAGGACATCCTCGACCGTTTCTTCACCCGCGACCAGAGCTACCGGACGATCTCCGACGAGCTCGAGATCCCCTCCGGCACGATCGCGAGCCGCATCGCTCGCTGCCTCGGGCGCCTTCGGGAAGAGCTCGAGGGAAGAAACGACGCGTCCGGGGGGTCTGGGGAATAGATGACGCGCTCCTACGACGAAGAGCGACTCGGAGTGCTTCTCCGACTCCTGCGTCCCGCCCCCACCGGTTGGGTGCGTGCGGCGCAGGAGCTGCCCGGCGCGCGAAAGACGTTCGACGAGATCGTCGAGCGCGCCGAGGCCGATCGCGCGTTCCGCGCGGCGCTCATTGCGGATCTCGAACGAGCCCTTGCGGCCGAAGGCATCGAGCCCGACCGCCGCATCCTCGACGAGCTCCGCGAGCGCCTGCACGAAAACTGAACGGCAAGGGACTCCGCGGCTCTGGCACCGTAGAGTCCCGTCCCGTGCAGGACGTGACGAGTCATGGCTCGGACGCCGCGCAGCCCGCTCTTCCGGCGTGGAGCCTTCCGAAGGACGCAGTCGGCCAAATCGCGCTGCCCACCCACTGGCCGGAGCGAATCACGCGCGAGTGGGCGCTCGGAGGCTCGACGGGCAAGGGCGTGCGCGTGTGCATCCTCGACTCCGGAGTCGACGCGACGCACCCACTCGTGGGCGAGCTTGAGAGCGCCGTCGTCATCTCGATCGGGGAGGACGACGAGGTCGTCGCCGAGCCCGACGGCGAGGGCGACGTGTCCGGGCACGGCACCGCCTGCGCGGGCATCGTGCGGCAGCTCGTGCCCGAGTGCTCGATCTCGAGCGTGCGCGTCCTCGGCGCGAGCTTCACCGGGAGCGGTGCGGTGCTGCTCGGCGGCCTGCGCTACGCGATCGAGCAGGGGTTCGACGTCATCAACATGAGCCTCTCCACGACGAAGAAGCCCTTCGCGACCGTGCTGCACGAGCTCGCTGACGCCGCCTACTTCAAGCGCACCGTCCTCGTGGCATCCGCGCACAACATGCCCGTCGAGAGCTACCCGTGGCGCTTCTCGTCGGTGATCTCCGTCGGCAGCCACGAGGAGGCCGATCCGCTCGCCTTCTTCTACAACCCGAATCCGCCCGTAGAGTTCTTCGGCCGCGGCGTGAACGTCCAGGTCCCATGGACCGGCGGTCGGACGCTCACCGTCTCAGGCAACAGCTTCGCGACGCCGCACATCGCGTCGATCTGCGCCCTTCTCCTCTCGAAGCATCCCGAGTTGACACCCTTCCAGCTGAAGAGCGTCCTCTACCTGACCGCGACGAACGTCGGAGGTGGCACATGACCGAGGGACCGGATCTCAGGGCCGCTGTCGCGGCAGGCGTCGTCGGATCCGAGGAGTCGTTCCGCTCGCTCCTGTCCGCGATCGTCGAGGTCGCGCGCTCGATCTTCGGTGCCAAGGCCTCGTCGATCCTGCTCCTCGACACCGAGACCGAGGAGCTCGTGTTCGAGGCGGTCGTCGGTGAGGGTGAGGACACGCTCCTCGGCACGCGGTTCCCGTCGGGCACCGGCATCGCCGGCTGGGTGCTCGCGACGCGCACGCCACTCGTGATCGAGGACGTCCACAACGATCCGCGCTGGTCGCGCGACGTGGCCGAGGGGACGGGCTACGTCCCGAAGGGGCTCATGGCGGCTCCCTTGTTGCACGAGGAGGGCGCGCTCGGTGTGCTGTCCGTCCTCGACCGCCCGGAGCAGACGCTGTTCAGCCTGCAGGAGATGGAGCTCCTCGGGCTGTTCGCGAACCAGGCGGCGATCGCGGTGGACCTCCTCCTCAAGGCGCGCGCGGCCGAACGGCTGCTCGACGCAAGCGGCGGGGAGCTCGACGTTGTGGCACGGCTTGCATCCGCCGTGAACGCGCTCGAGGATGAGAGGCGCCAGGCGGGCCTACGCCTTCTCGGCGAACTCGCCGACATGCTCGGCGCCGGAGCAGCCTGAAACCTGAGAAAGAAGAAGGCCCGGGCGGCTGTACATCCCGCCCGGGCCGAGTGCCGGTCGAGCGTCTAGGCGACGGAGTCGCTGGCCGTGTCGCTCGCCGTGTCCATGTTGAACGCGTGTCCTTCGACGTCCGCGCCGCTGTCCTCGCCGTCGTCGTGCGCCGCAGTGGAGTCGCTCGTGGTGTCACCCACGGTGTCGCTCGTGGTGTCGAAAGCGTGCGCCTCTACGTCGTCGTCTGTCTGGATCGGCTCATCCGCCATTTCGTCCTCCTCCTTGTGAGCGCTACCTGCGCTACGTCTGCCTTACTAGACCAGGATGCCATGCGGAATCTTCCCTCGCTGGCTTTCGCATTTCAAGAAGACCCGTGAGATGCTCCGCGCATGCGCGGCGCGCCGTCGAGAGCCGGACGGTCGGCGGCGGCGTTCGGGGAGGTCTTGCGGAACCCGAACCTCCGCTGGCTTGAGCTCGCCTGGAGCGCATCGGTCTTCGGCCACTACGCATACCTCATCGCGGTCTCCGTCTACGCCTACACGGTCGGCGGCGAGCAAGCGGTCGGCCTCGTCTTCCTGGCGCGCCTCATCCCCGCTGCACTGGCGTCTCCGTTCGCGGGTCTGCTCGGCGACCGGTTCCCTCGCCAGCGCGTCCTCGTCGCGACGAACGTCACGCGGGTTGCGCTCGTCGGTGGAGCAGCCATCTGCGTGTTCGCCGACGCGAACCCGTACGTCGTCTACATCCTCGCGATCGCCGCAACCATCGCGAACACGCCGTTCCGCTCGGCGCAGGCCGCTCTGACACCGCGGCTCGCTCGCACTCCGAGCGAGCTGACCGCCGCGAACGCGGTCGCAAGCGGCGTGGACAGCCTCGCGCTCTTTGGCGGGCCGGCTCTGGCCGGCCTGCTGCTGGCTCTGACGAGCAGCGCAGTCGTTTTCGCTATCACGGCCCTTTTCATCGGCGTCTCAACCGTGTTCGTCCTTCTCATTCGAACGACCGAGAAAGAGACTCCGCGGGGCGAGATCGAGGCCGGGACGCTCGCGTCGGAGGCCCTCGCTGGCTTCCGCACGATCGGCTCGCACTCGTCGCTTCGCGTCCTCGTCGGCCTCGTGGCTGCGCAGCCAGCCGTCGCGGGGGCAGTCCAGGTGTACATCGTGGTCTCGTCGGTCGAGCTCTTCGGTTTCGGCGAGGGAGGGGTCGGTCTGCTGAACTCGGCCATCGGAGTCGGTGCCTTCGTCGGCGCGATCGCGGCGCTCTCGCTGACGGGCGTCCCGAGGCTCAGCCCAGCGTTCATGGTCGGCATCGCGCTGTGGGGCCTCCCGCTCGTCATACTCGGCTTCTGGCCCTCGGCGGGCCTGGCAATCGTGATGTTCGGGGTTCTCGGCTTCGGCGACTCGGTCGCGGGCGTCTCGGGCATGACGCTCGTGCAGCGAACCGTCGCCGACGAGGTGATGGCGCGCGTGTTCGGCGTCATTCAGATGCTGAACCTGGCCACCATGGGTATCGGAGCGGCTCTCGCGCCGGTGCTCATCTCGTTCTTCGGCCTCGACTGGGCGCTCGTCGTCATCGGTGCATTCCTGCCGGTTCTCGTCGTCCTGACGAGGCCGTCGCTCTCACGCATCGACGCTGCCGCCGCAGTGCCCGACGCCGACGAGCTGCGGCTGCTCACCTCCGTGCCGATCTTCTCGCCGCTTCCGGGCCCGTCGCTCGAGAACCTCGCGGCGCGCCTTGTCCCGCTTCGCGTCGAGCCCGGAACGATCGTCGTCAGAGAAGGTGATCCCGGGGACCGCTTCTACATCGTCGCGGAAGGCACCCTCGAGGTGTCGGAGTACGGCAGGGCTACGTCCGAGCTTCGCGCCGGCAGCTACTTCGGCGAGATCGCCTTGATCCGTGACGTCGCACGAACGGCAACTGTGACGGCCAAGACAGACACGGTGCTCTACGCCCTTGATCGCGACGACTTCCTGGCCGCTGTCACGAGCCACGCACCAAGCGCGGAGGCGGCTGAGGAAGTCGTCAGCTCGCGTCTCGCCGGTATTCCCGTCGGCGGAGCGCAAGTTCCACTTAGGTAGAACGATGACAAGGTGCGCCCGACATGATTCGAACATGCGACCTCTGCCTCCGCAGGGCAGTTGAGCGTTTGCGCCGTTGGTCCCCGATCGTTCGAGAAGCCTTTAGATATGCAGGTTTGCGAGCAATCGGGATGACCCACTCCACATAGCTACGCATGCGGTTCCGGGGCGTTGAGGCGTGGAGTAGGCGTGACGAGACGCGACAACGACGTGTCCTCCTCGGTCATCTAGACGAGCGCGCTCGAGCGGGTCATCCTTCCGTCGGGGCCGGGCCCACCTCGTGAGAGCCGGGAACGTCACGGCGTTCAGGAAGCCATCCGGCCCCTTGTAATTCGTTCGCTCGCATGCAATGGATACAGAGCACGTCAGGTCAGGCGCGGCGCTGGAGGGTCGGCCCGCACACCGGCACAACCCGGGGGGGGACAAGTCTTCCGGGGGTCGACGGAGAGGTTGTCGCGCCTGCCCCCCATCTCAGGCGGTAGTTCTGCTCGATGGCAGGCCACCCGGCCCCCAATGGGCAACCGGCCCCTGTCCAAGGACGTACCTCCGAGCGGGCCGGTGTCGGGGTCCACTCCCGCCGGCTCCGATCCTGACCTGGCTCCCTCTCCAGGCGGCGGCAGGACGCCGCCCTCATCCGGGACCTGCGGGATGATCGCGCCATCCGCTGAACAGTGGCGTAGTCGAGTTCTGGGCGCTAAGGTCGAGGCTCGGGGAATCGGACTGCGGGGGTTGCGGCATGTGGGTTTGGATTGTGGGTGCGGTGGTCGTCGTCGCCGTGCCCTTCTTCACGTTCGCGTGGAAGACGAAGTAGGTTCACCACGCTTCCGTCGGGCGTCCGTGTAAGGATGCGACTCGATGTCGCCTCAGCTGGACGGCGGCGGGCAGGCGGGTCGAAACTGGGTGCTGCTGCTCGCGATCGTGTTCTGTGTTGAGTTCTGGGTCTTCGTGACGAGCGAGCTCGCCGAGAATCTCTAGTCGGCGAGCGCCATCGCGACCCAGAAGCAACTATCGCCTTCGCGGCGACGATGCCGAGCTCGCGAGCTACCTGCGGATCGAGGAGCGGGAGCTAGAGGCGGGCGGCGTGAATAGCTGGTCAGCCTCCTCAGTAGACCCGAGATCTCACGGCAGGTCGTACCTCTTCTACCGTCAGGTTCAGGCGTCGGGCGCCATATTCCGCCTCCCGCTCGGCGTCCGCGGGATTCTTGGCCCAGATGCGAAAGACGCGGAGGTTGCCGTCGTCGTCGCTGAGGAGGGCGTCATACCGCGTCTGTCTCCGGACGGCCCTAGTCGCTCTCCGAGCTGCAGCAAGCAGATCGGATACCAAATGGCCCGAGTCGTGTTTCCTCGCTACCTCATCATCCACGCGAAGCCTCGGATGTCCACCAGCGAGTTTAGTTCGGGCGGGGTCGAGAAAGCCAAAGCGCACCAGGCTGCGCCGATACGCCGCCTCCACACGAGATGCCCGGTGACGATGCCGAGCTCGCGAGCTACCTGCGGATCGAGGAGCGCGAGCTCGCTGCGCAACAACGGTGTGATTGTCGTGGTCGAACGCGTTAGACCTTCGTCAGGACGAGCACCCAGTCGCCGTCACCGTCGCGGTTCTTCCCGGGCGGTGCGAACGTCCGTAGTCGGGAGTTCGCAAAGGGCGACCCCAGAACCGTTGAGAACTCTCCCGTCGTCGGGTCGTACCACTGGGCTCGCACC
>DATAET010000202.1:0-14080 GCA_036257855.1 Gaiellaceae bacterium
GTTTGCTCGAGTTGTTCGTCTTCCTTGGCACTCGTCGGCACCACGCGAACCGGAGCCTTCATCTCGCCGTGACGATCGACCGTCGCATACTCGACCTGCGCATCCGGCACGGCGAGCTCGATGATGATGCTCACGGGCTCGTCGGAGCTCTCGCGAACGCGCGCGAGCAGCTCGGCGTCGGGGATCTTCTCCGCGAGTGGATCGGGCTCGGCCACGGGTCAGAGCGTACCGAGCACGGCCTACCGCTCAGGGCAACGGGATGCTCAGAAGCCTCCGTCGCGCGCGAACCCGATCGACCGGAGCACGTCGATGCGGCCGAACCCGAATCGGTGATCCTGACCCGACTCGCCGAGCTCCTCGACCGAGCCGATGAGGAGGTCCTGGATCAGGAAGCCACGCTGCTCGGCCTCCACGGCCTTCAGGTTCGAGGTCGCGCTGAGAAGCAGAGCGATGGCGCCCGAGGTGTGCGGCGTCGCCATCGACGTGCCGCTGAACGCAGCCCACGTTCCGCCCGGGACCGACGACTCGACAGCGACGCCGGGCGCCGACACCTCCGGCTTCATGTACGGAAGCGGAAGGAACTCCTCGGAGATGAACGAGGACTGGAACAGCACTTGCGTCCGGCCGCCGCTGAAGCCGGCGGGTCGATCCTCTGGGTCGGTCGCGCCGATGGCGAAGGCGAAGAGGTCGTTCCCCGGCGATCCCGACGTCTGTAGCCCCTCGTTTCCGATCGCTGCGACGACCGGGACTCCACTGCGGAGGGCCGTCAGGATTGCTGCGGTGTAGGCGCTCGGCGCCTGAGCCTCGAGAGTGAGACCACCCAGAGACATGCTGATCACGTGGGCGCCCCGCTCGAGGGCCCAGTCGATTCCGGCGAGGACCTGGGCGTCCGTGCCGCCCTTCTTCCCGTCGAGGACGAGTGCAGCCGCGACCGTCGCCTCGGGGGCGACACCGATCCACTTGCCGCTCGTGTTGCCGCCGACGATCGTGCCCGTGACGTGCGTGCCGTGCTGGTCCGAGTCGTGCGGCTTGGAGTTCGCTACCTCCTTCCCGTTGCCATCGAACTCGGCCCAGGCGGCGATCTTTCCCTGCAGGTCCGGATGCTCGGCGTCGACGCCGGTGTCGAGCACCGCGACGACCACTCCTTTACCGCGAGCGCCGTACGCGCCCCACGCGGACATGGCGCCGATTCGGTAGATCCCCCAGGCGCTCGCCTTGTTGTCCAGCGCACGTCCCGGAAGCGTCTTCACCTCGACGGACGGCGGTATCCGGAGGGTCCGGTTGGGGGCGATGTCGACGACCGTGTCGACCTCATCGGGGAGTCGGGCGAGATCCTCCTTGCGCAGCTCGAGCACCGCGCTTCGCGACGACCAGAAAGCGCCGGGGTCTTTCGGAGCGCGGGGCGCCTGCGTCGCCGGCGCCTTTGCGATGTCGCTCGATAGCAGAGGGGCCAGAGCCTTGTGCCCCGCGGACATGAGGTGCCGCTTCGTGACTGTCGGGACCTCGGCGGCGGCGACTTGCGCGACCGAGCTCACCTGGTCGTCCGCCAACGCCCGCTTCTCCCGTGTCGAGAGCTTGCCGGGCTTCTTCCCGCGCACGACGTCGGCGTGGCTCGGCAGGATCTCCCGCGCGGTCCGCGAGAGCGACCGCGCGCGGATGGCGTCCGTCGCGGTGCCGACCAGCACCGTGAGGTCGTCCTGCGGCTCGACCACGCGGACGATCACCGAACGACGCTCGCCGCTCCCCTCGTCGATGATCCTCTCGACCTGTTCGTGCAGACGTTTCGTCCCTTTCTCAGAGCGTTCCATCACGACCTCCTTCGTCATCGGCGCGGCGCGGCACGGCAGCCTCGAGGCGCCTCACTGGGATAGCTCGACGACGATCGAGTTCTCCCCGCTGGCCATCGTCCTTAGGCGATAGCCGTACTCCGCGGGTGGATACTCCTCGACCAGCTTGGCGCTCGAGGGCGTGGGGTTCGTAAGGACGAGCTCGATTGCCCGCCCCTGCTCCTTTGCGTCCTCCACGATCCAGATGAGCGTGGCGAGATCGGGGTTGCCGTACATCCCGTTCGCGGAGACGACGTACGTGTCCGCCGTGACCGTCCGGAAGAATCCGCGCGTCGCGTTCCGGTCGCTGCCGTGATGCGCGACCTTGAGAACGTCGATGTGGATCGTTCCGTTTGCCGCGAGTACGCCCGCCTCGCGAAGTCCCGCGAGGAGGTGGTCGCCTCGGCCGTCGCCCGTCAGCAACAGCCGTTTCTGGTCGGCCACGGCGAGCAGCATGATGCTGCTCAGGTTCGGCACGCTGCGGTCGGCCATTGCCGCGACGAGCGGGTCGCCGGCTCCGACTGCGTCCTCGTGCTCGTCGAGCCAGTCGCGCCACTTCGTCTGTAGCTCGTTGAGATTGGCGCGAGTCGGGCCGACAACGCGAAGCGTCAGGTTGTCGAGCGTCACTGGGGCAGGCGCGTCGTCTACGCAGACGAGGCCACCCGCGAACCCCTGGTTGAGCGGCAGGCCGAGCGCCAGCGCATCCTGCCGGAGCTTGTCGCCTTCGCCGATCCCGGCGACCGCGATCCCGGTCTGCCCCATCGTCTGCGGTCCGGCAGTCGCGAGCAGCGTGCGCAGGCGAGGCGCGATGTCGCCCGTCGGATCGATCGCGAGCGCGAAGGAGTTGTGCCACAGGCCCTCGACCGCGATCGTCTCCGGCCGGTTGTTGGCGCGCTGGTCGCGCAACTGGGTCAGGAGGTCGAGCAAGCCGACGACGTGGTCGTTGTCGACGTGGCTCAGCACGGCGAGCTCGACCCGACCTCCCGCGGCGGTGATCCCCTGCAGCTCGGGCTGGAGGTGCGCAGCGTACGTCCCCGGCGGGCCGCCGTCGACGAGGACATAGCGCCGATTCCCGGCCGAGCCGAACTCGACGATCAGACAGTCTCCGAACTCCGCCTGAACTGCTCGTAGCGCGAACACGTGGCCTATGCCGGCGTCAGGTCGGAGGTCAGCTCGCCGGTGGCGACGAGAGCGAAGTCCTGGCCCTGAGCGAGGAGGTTGAACGCCGACACCTGGATCAGGTAGCTCCCCGGGGGAGGGTTGGCGATCCGAACGACCTCGACGTTGTTTCCGCGATCGAGAGGTGTCAGGCGCTCCGGGAGGTGCTCGTTGCCGACGTGCTTCTCGCCCATCGGCGTCTGGACGATCAGGTTGAGGTCGTTCTGGAGGCCGCGTGCGGGCAAGTCGGTGTATGCGAGGCAGAAGGACAGCCGCGCACCTCCCGAGGCCTCGACGGTGTAACGGAACCGCTGACCGCTGCTCACGAACTGGCGTTGGGGGTCCTGCCAGCTGTCGACGAACGCCAGCTTCAACCCAGGATCCGCCGCGCTCGGAACGGTCGAGGGCATGTGCACCGCGCCGAACCCCTGGTCGTAGTTCGGCACCTCGTTCTGGTTTGCGATCGAGTCGGCCCCGGTGAGCCAACGGGCACCGTTGATGAGCGTCGCCTTGAGCAGGGCCGCACTGGGTTGATGCTGATGCCGCTTCATGTAGTACTCGCGGACGAGAGCGGCACAGCCGCTGACAAGCGGTGTCGCCATGCTCGTACCGCCCATGAACGCATACCGGCCGCCTGCGCCCGGGTAGGGCCCCCAGAACGACTCGAGTGGCGCTCGCGACGACCTCGTCGACGCGATGTCGGTTCCCGGCGCGACGACGTCGGGCTTGATCCTCCGGTCATCACAGGGCCCTCGGCTGCTGAAGCCGGCAAGGCTCTCGGAGTCGCCCGAGACCGTCTCGTGCGCCATCGGTGGGTCCGGGAACTGGGAGGGCCAGGCGCCTCCCCAGGTGAGAGTCGAGTATCCGCCGTCGGTACGGCTGCTCCGGCTCGCTCCCACGGTCAGTGCGTTTTTGCTCGTGCCCGGGGCGCCGATCGACAGCCAGTCGGGAAAGCCGGGAAGGCTGTGCAAGCGGGTCGCCGCCTGGCCCTCGTTCCCGGCGGCGATCACGATCAACATGTCGCGGTGGCCGGCGACGAAGCCGTCGACGTCCTCCGAGTTGAGCGTGTACGCGGACTGCACCGCCGCTCCCCAGCTGTTGTTGTGGATTCGTGCGCCTGCCTGGTATGCGCCTTCGAAGAGGTCGGCGAGGTCCACCGGAAGTCCGCCGAGCCCGCCCTGCGAGTCGAGGAGCGACTGGAAATAGAGCTTCGCCCTCGGCGCCGTGCCGCGAACGGTGCCTCCGGAGGAGGTGCCGTCACCCAGGATCGACCCCGCGACATGCGTGCCGTGTCCATGAGGGTCGCTCGAGTCGTTCGCGCGTCCGAGCGCCACCACACCCTCGATACGTCCTGCGAAGTCGGGATGGTCACGGTCGAGGCCGGTGTCCGCGACCGCGACGAGCTCTCCTTCCCCCTCGAGCCCGAGCGGGCCGGGGTTGCCGGCAGCCGCATCGATGCCGAGCAGGACTCGCGCGACGTCGTTGAAGAGCTTGGGCTCGATGTACTGCTCGACGAGCGCGACCTCCGGTAGGTCGCGGATCTCGTCGAGCACGGACGACTCCTCGAGCGCGTAGACACGGATCTTTCGCCCGCCGGACCCGGCAACGTCCACGTGGTGCTCGTACAGCCAGGTCTCGATGGCGGGCAGGTCTTCGGCCCGGTGGAGGCGGACGTCGAACGCTTGCATCGCCCGCGAGCGGAGTGGACCGAGCGCGGCCCTGACCGGCGGAAGGCTTGCCGGGAGCAGGACCGGTCCGGTGTCCTCGGGCTTGTACGGGCGCAGAACCTCGACGAACGGAAGCGCGGCGACGTCGTGCGCCTGCCCCGGCGCGAGCCGTGTCGTGTAACTCGCGGGCGGGACGCGCTCGAGTAGGTTCACGCCGAGCTGGTCGAGCTGCGACCGCCAGGGCTCGAGCAGCGGCCCGACGATGGTCACGAGATAGAAATTCGGGCCGGACTCGTCGATCTCGGTGGCGCGGGCCTCTCCAACGCCGGCGCGCAACGGCGGCAGACCACGCGTCAGGACGTCCGGCTCGACCGCCATCGCATCCCTGACGCGAGGGCCGGTTTCCGCGTCGGCCTCTTCGTCCACGCGCTGAATGATGAGTCCGTGCTGCTCGAGGTCCGGGATCTCGCTGTCGTCGATGCCGCCGATCACGTAGCTGTCGGTGACCTCGGCATCGTGGAGTCGCTGCGTCGCCTCGGCTTTCTCGCTGTCGTGCATGAAGTGGGCGATGACCTTGGCCTCGGCCACGGCAGCCTCCTCGGTTCCCGATCGATCGACGGCGCCGATGCCGGCGGTCGCAGTGAGGCTGATCGGCAGGAACCCCGCGGCTCCAGGCCCCGCCCCCTGCATGTGCCGTCTGCATCGAGCTAGGCGGTGTGAGCGTTACATTCGCCGACTCCAAAGTCAACTCGTCGCTCCTAGCTCGCCTCGTCCGGTCGGAGAAGGGGAGTGACTCTTCGTCGGCTCCGAGTTACGCTTCGACCGGACTGCGGCGCGACCGAGAAGGACACGCGTTGCGCGAGCCGATCGAGTTTTTCCGATGGAGGGTGGAGCTCCGTCGCCGCCGAGGGCAACGAGACGTGCCACTGTTCACGCGGGGCATGCGGTTCGTCGCCGACGCGTCGGGCTTGCGATCTTGCGGGTCACGCTCCGCTGGAAGCGGGAAACGTCACGGGCTGTCTAGTAAGTAGATGGCCGTGCTCGAATACAGGGAGCTGAAAATCCGGGTCGAGCGAAATCCTCTCGGAGGGTTCAGGACGTTTGCGGCCGGCCCTACCGGCGAGGCGACCGGAGCCTTCGACCTCGCGCTCGACGCGGACCTCATGGGCAGCGTCTACGAGCTCGGCCGCAGGGTTCGGCGCGCTCCCGCGGACTCACTTGCCGAGGACTTCGGGGGGAAGCTCTTCGACGCTCTCTTTCGCGACGAGATCCGGGATCTCTACCACGAGTCGCTCAGCAGGGCGCAGACGCAGGGCAAGGGTCTCCGCATCACCCTCGCGCTGACCGAGGTGCCTGAGCTGATGCAGCTGCCGTGGGAGTTCCTCTACCACGAGCGGGACTTCCTCGCGATCTCCGACTGGACCCCGATCGTTCGGTACCTCGATCTCCCGACAGCGCGCGAGCCCCTCGCGGTCGCACCCCCGCTCCGCATCCTCGCGATGGTCAGCAGCCCGAGCAACGCACCGCCCCTCGACGTGGAGCGAGAGCGCGAGAACCTCGAGCGCGCGCTCTGCGACCTCGTCAAGGCCGGCGCGGTCGAGATCACGTGGCTCGAGGAGGCTACCCTCGCCGAGCTGCAGCGGACACTCAGGCGCAAAGGTCCGTTCCACGTGTTCCACTTCATCGGCCACGGCGGGTTCGACGAGCAGGCGAAAGACGGCGTCCTCCTGCTCGAGGATGAGCGCGGCCGCGGCCGGTTCGTCCGTGGGCTGAATTTGGGCGTGACGCTCGCCAATCACGCCTCGCTGCGGGTTGCCGTGCTCAATTCATGCGAGGGCGGACGCGAGGCGGACGACGACCCCTTCGCAGGCGTCGCGTCGAGCCTCGTGCGCTCCCAGATCCCGGCAGTCCTCGCGATGCAGTTCGAGATCACGGACCGGGCAGCTGCGACCTTCGCCGGCTGGCTGTACGAGTCGCTCGCCGACGGGTACCCGGTCGACGCGGCGCTCTCGCAGGCGCGCCTGGCCATCTTCAACGAGCCCAACCCGCTCGAGTGGGGGACGCCGGTCCTGCTGATGCGTGTCCCCGACGGGCGAATTTTCGACGTTGCGGCTCCACTGCGTCCCGAGACTGGGCTGGAGCGCGGAGCTGAGTCGGAGGTGTCCGAGGAGAACGGGCGGGCATCGGGGGGCCTCCGGCACGGGGCGGATGCCGGCGCGGAGGGAGAGCCCGAGAGCGAAGAGGAGACGGACGACGACTTCGAGTCGGAGACCGGGCACCGAGATCCCGAGCCTCATCTGGCGAAACGTCTTCTCGGGTACATCGAGGCGCGAAGGAAGCTGGCCGTGGGAGCGGGGATACTCGTACTCGCGGCCGCAGCCGCAGGCGTCTTCGCCCTTTCCGTGACGGGCTCGAGCAGCAGGTGGGTGGTCGCCCCCATTCCGAACGCTCCTGGCCGACAGGAGATGCGGGGAGTCGCGGCGCGCCACGGAGACGAGGTGATCGCGGTCGGCAGGAACGGGGGCCACGCGTCGGTGTGGACCTTCGATGGTGCGAGCTGGGCGCAACAGGATCTGACGTCGCTGCCCGGTGTGATGAAAGGTGTGGTCGCCAAGACCGACACCGCCGTCGCGGTTGGCTGGCGGCCGGGGGATGGGCTCGATGCCGGAATCTGGGAGCAACTGCCGTCCGGCAAGTGGCAATCGGCGGCGTGCACCGGCTGTGGTGGACCGGGCAGCCAACGGGCCGATGCCGTGACGCTCCGACGCGACGGGACGCTGGTCGCAGTCGGCCGGCGCACGGGCTCGAGCGACGGGAAGTTCGACGCTGGCGTTTGGCTCTCGGACGACGGGAAGACCTGGCGCTCCGCGGGCGTCGGAGACAGCGCGCTCGGCGGCGACGACAGTCAGGTGATGAACGGGGTGGTCGAGATCAAGGGGCGTCTCGTCGCCGTCGGACGGGACGTCCGGAGCGGAGCGGTCTGGACTTCCGGCGACGGCGAGAACTGGACGCAGGTGCGTGACCCCGACCTGGTCGACGGCGGCAAGTTCGTCGAGATCGCGGGCGTGGCGCACGTGGGCACTCGGCTTGTTGCGGTCGGCTGGAAGGCAGCTCAAAACCATCCAGGGGCAGCGGCGACCTGGATCTCATTCGACGAAGCGTCGACGTGGCAGAACGGCACGAGCGCCGACTTCGCCCCGCGAGGCCAGCAGCTACTCGACGTGGGCGAGGTCCGCCGCGGGCCTTCCGAGCTGATGGCGGTCGGCTTCGACAACGACGCCCAGGAGCCGGTAGCCGCGGTCTGGCGCTCGAGCCTGGGTCAGAACTGGGCGCGGGTTCGCAGCTCGTCCTTCGCGCTCGGCTCCCGCGCGGCGATGAGCGGGCTGGCCGTGCTCGGCGACGGCCGAATCTTCGCGGTCGGACAGTCCGGTTCGAAGGAGGAGGCGGACGCTGCGGTCTGGGAGTCGCGGGCGAAGAACTGATGGAGGAGCTCAGTCGCCGCCGAGCCACGAGGGAAGCTTGGTCTGAATCGTGTCCAGGTCCTCGTCCCGGTGCGCGATGACCTCAATGCCGGCGAGCGTGATGACAACGGCGAGGACCAGGCAGACGGCGAGAGCCAGCGCCCCGTACCGTCGTTGCAGGAGATCCTCAGCGACCCACACGAGGAATCTGCCCGCGGCGAGGAACAAGAGCAGCCCCCATCCGGCACGCGAGACGGCGGGGTTTCCCAGGACCGTCCCGCCCACGATCATGAGCACGGACAGGACGAGAAGGAGGCCGAGCCAGTACCTCCACAGGAGTTGCTTCCAGGAGCGGGGGGTCGTGACCTCGGCGAGCCACCAACCGAGTCGTCCGACGCGGGCCATCCAGCGGGCGGGCGTCGCCAGCGCAGTGGCCCGCTCGGAGGACAGGCCGTCGAGGATCTGACCCGTGACGCGGGTCGCTCGACCCGAGACCTCGAGCAGGCGGTGGTTATCCAGCGCTCGCGTGAACTCGTAGTCGGTCGCGAGCTGTCGACGTATCGCCGGTGCGTCGAGCGACGCGGTCATCGCCTCGACGAGAGCATCCGCGCCGCGATCGCGAGCCTCGCGCACGAGGGCATCCTGTGATCCGGTCTCGTCGGCGATGAGGCTCGCCGACAGGAGCTGGACGAGCGGCTCGCGCCGGTCGAGCTTGAACTCCTCCTCGATGATCGCGTCCTGCGCCTCCTCGAGCAGCGCCGCGCGCGCAGTGCTCGGGTAGGGCAGCAGCGACTCGATGAGGCGCTCGGCCGCGTCCAATCGGCCCCAGAGGAGATCGTTGCGCCGCCAGGCCCGGTCGAAGAAGCCGCCGAAGTGATTGAACTGGTCACCTGCGAGCTTGCGCCTTCCATCGGCTGCGGAGCCCTCGTCGATGAGGCTCGTCGCGTCGAGCGGGCTGATCCGGATCACGTCTACTCGGGTCGCGTCCGTGATCGCGCCGTACGCCGTCGGAAAGCTGACGAGGTCGTAGCTCTCGAACTGCTGATAGAAGAACTCGACCGCTCGACGCGCGGGAGCACCGACGGTCGCGTCCGGCTCCCCGCGGATGGTCGCCGTCGAGGCGTTCCCGGCGTTCCGGAAGATGGGTGCGAGCTCGCGGGCGAGATCGTCGGCGAGGTCGGTGAGCGGTGTCACGAGCTCGTTTCGCTCGATCAGCGCCCACGCGCGGCGGAGGCCCTCCTCGGGCCCCGCGGCCCCCGGCAGCACCGCCAGCAGCTCCGACGTCGTCAGTCCGGTGACCTGCAGCCCTTCACGGAGACGTTGCGCGGTTTCCTCGGTGAGGAGTCCTCGGAGCCGCGTATCGAGGTCGACACGAATGCGGCCGAATTCATCCTTCAGCCGACGCAGCTCGTTTCGTAGCGAGGTCTGCGTCTCCTCCGCGAGAACCTCTGCGGAGTCGGCTCCGAGACCGAAGCGGCGGAGAACCTGGAGCGCGCCGTCGTCGAGTCTGAGCAGGCTCTCGATGCGGAGTCCCACGAATCGGAGACGGCGGAGTCGGTAGCCGCGGTCGAACGCGTAGAGGAAGCGCGTCTGTGTCGGAGAGCCTCCACCCTGCTCGCTGTAGCGGCTACGGAACCACGCCTCGAGCACGACTCGCACCGCCGCCTTCTCGTCGCCGTCCTGTCTCAGGCCGAGCAGCCAGGACGCGGTGTCGGCGAGCTCGTCGAGGACAGTCGCGACCTTCAGGCGGTGATAGGCCGCGTACGACAGGCCGTACTCCGCGATCAACTGGCTCGACGTGGTCTGCAGCCAGACCCGGAGCGGGGGCCGTTCGAGGAGCTGGTCGGGGAACTCGTCCGCGGTCCGGTCGACGATCCGTGCGATGGCGCGAACTCGGGCGACCTCTCGATTGCGGTTGACGAGCGCGTCGAGATCGTCCCGTATCGGCTCCGAGCGCGGAAGGGTGTGTGCTGCGGCAAGGACGTTGCTGAGCACGTCCGGTCGCGTCTCCGGGGCCGACCAGGGTGGTGGCTCGTTCGGATTCGAGTCGTCCGGGCGAGAGGCGATCAGGTAGTCGCGCGCCGGGGACGGCTCGACGTACACGAGGCGGCGCGCGACCGGCACCTGCGAGTGCCGTTCAGCGATCGACTTGAGCGCCCAGGAGAACGGCTTGTTGTCGAGGTATCCGCCGTCGGCGAACGCATCGTGGCGATAGAAGTCGGCCGCGGGTCTCGTGTCTCCCGCTCCGCGCCTCGCTTTCACGTAGTCGGCGAAGAAGCTCTCGAAGAGAGTGCTCGTCGAGCCGAATCGTCGGTATGGGGAGAACTCACCGAGCGCCACGAACTCGTCGATGTCGTCCAGCGTCGTCGGCTCGAAGGCGAAGGGGAACGACGAGGTGGTGCGCGCGGCGAAGGCGAGCAGTGGATTGAACGTCGGCAGGAAGTCGTTCCGCACGCGCCCCGCCGCTTCCTCTATCGAGTCGTACCGGAAGTTGAGAACCGCGCGGTGTCTAGGCTCGTAAACGATCCGATCCGACAGCTCGATCGGCAGCAGGAGGCCTCGCAGGTCGGTGATCGTGATCCAGACGTCGAGTTGCTCGACGAGTCGGGAGACCGAGGCCGGCTGCTGCTCGTCGAGACCGTGCAGCGCCGCGAGTAGCTTCCAGTACATGCGCCTCCCGTCCAGAAGCGAGGGCGGACGATTGGCCGGGCGAAACTTCTTCAGCGACCCGGTGTCCTTACGCTTGTACGCCTCGCCGTCGTTGACGAGGAAGCCAATGTCGCCCTCCTCCACCCATAGGTTCTTGAGCTGGTCGATGTCCTGCTCGTTGGCGAGGGCCTTCCCGAGGAAGATGCCGTTGATCCCGCCTGCCGAGCTCCCGGAGATCACGTCGACGACGAATCGGGTCCGAATGGCGTCCTCGTCGCTCGGGAGCGCGTCAACGGGTTGCGTCTCCCAGCTGAGCATCTGTCCGAGCTTTCGGTATACACGCTCCGTCCCGGTCAGCTCCTGGTCGGTGAGCAGAGGGATCTCGCTTCCGGCACCGGTAGCCGACGACCGGGCGGTGGCGCGCACGAGCGCAAGGAGCTCCTGGACGACTCCGTTGATGTAGATGGCCAGAGACACGCCGCCGTAGAGGACGAGCGCGATCCGAACCTCCTGGGTCGGGAGGAGGGGCGGCCGCGTGGCAACTGGCGTCTCCTCGGCGGTGATCATGACGGCGCTCCTCGGAGCGTCGATCATGCACGCTCGTGCCGAGTGCCGCAACCGGCGAGCCGCGGCGGCGCACGTCGGCACGCGAGGGCGGCTCTACACTGGCTCCAGCGCGGGCCGGTAGCTCAGTCGGCAGAGCAGGGGACTTTTAATCCCAAGGTCGTTGGTTCGAATCCAACCCGGCCCATCAAGGAAGGCCTGCAAGGGTGTGGTTTTCTCTAAGCTCACCGGCGCGGCCGGGAGATGCGGAGTACGGATGGAGTACGGCAATCTCGCTCAGACGGGGAAAGCGTCCTCCATCTTTGCGGCCTGGATCTTTCGTTCGGCACGCTCCCAGTGGCCATAGATGTCTGTGGTCACCTTGAGCGACGAGTGGGCGAGATGCCGGGAAAGCCAGGTGATCTGAGCACCGGTCTCGAGAGCGCGCTTCGCGAACGTATGCCGGAAGCTGTGAAACGTGCGCTTCTCTTGCGTCGGGCCGACGCGTCCGATCTCGGCGGCCGTCATCGCTGGGTACAGGTACCGCCGCAGCACAACAGTGGGCGATAGAAATCCGTGACCCTTCTCGCCGGGGAAGACGAGACCACTCAGCGAGCGGGCATCGTCGCGCCGTTCAGCAAGGAGCTCGACGACGTTGGAGATGAGGTCGACGTCGCGGCGTTCGCGGTTTTTCGGCGTTCCGAGCACACCGCCCGTATAGCTCGAACGGACGCGAATGACGGCCTGTTCAAGGTCGACGCCATCCCAGCGTAGAGCGAGTAGCTCTCCCTGTCGCATTCCTGTCTTCAGCGCGAGCAAGCAAAGCGCCCTGTAGGGCTCGATCGTGAGATGCTCGAAGAGCCGCGGGAGCTCATCGTTCTCGAAGTAGGCCGCCTCCTTTCGCTCCGGCCGAGGTCTTTGGGCAGGCGGAAGCTCCCGCACCGGGTTCGAGTCCGCGTATCGATAGAAGACTGCTGCTTGCATGCATGCGCCGAGCACGCGTAAGTGCTTCGCTCGTGTGGAGGATGAGCAACCCCGCTCGCGCAGGATCAAGTTGAATCGTGCGACGTCATCCGCGCCGATGCGTCGCACTCGCTGACCACGAAAGACCTCCTTGGCGTGGACAATCGTCGAGCGATACGAGCCAACGGTCGAAGGCTTGCGCTCGAGAGAGGCGAGCCAGCGATCCGCCCATTCGACGAACTCGATTGTCGGTCTCGGTCGAAAGGCACCGTCCTCGACTTCAAGCGCGATGCGATATAGGGCGATTTCAGCCTTATGCCGGTCCCTTCCAACAGCCTCTTTGTGCGACGCATCACCCTCGCGCACGACGACGTAGTAGAAGGGCCCATCGGGGCAGCTGCAGCCGCGCAGAGCCTGCTCGAAGGAGGTCCATGCCCGACCAAGCGCGCACTGGCTCGTGTGCTTCGCTTGCAGGCTAGCCATCAGCTGGACGACACGAGCTTGAGCGGTCTGATCTGCTGACCATTATGGTCAATATACAGTCGGTGCCATAACGCTGTCCATGATGGTCAGCGACAGCCGTCCGGGTAATCGGTCAGAGTGGGCCGCGACGGGATGGCCGACCAAACGGACACGCCCTTCACCGATGAACTCCCTCGGCTGCTCAAGGAAAGGGGGATCAGCCAGCGCGGACTCGCCGCGATGATCGGCATCAGCGACTCGCATCTGTCGCGTGTCTTGCGCCGGGCTGACTACAAGACACCGAGCCCTGACCTAACCAAGAGAGTCGCTCTCGTCCTACGGCTGCCTCCGGATTACTTTCCAGAATTCCGGGAGGCCTGCGTCGTTGAGCAGATAAGGGCTGATCCGAAACTTCGGAATGAGCTTTATAGTCGACTGACGAGGAGGCAAGCGGCTCGGTAAACGAGAGTCGCGGTCCTGGCTCGCCGCTTGCAAAGCCCCGCGGATTAGAAGTCCGCCTTCGTAGGTTGAAGAGAATTGCGGCAAGCTGTGATTTGCCTCAATAGAGCCAAATCTAGGCTGCAACGAACTACCTTCGGAGCAGGTAACGGAGACGTGCGTGTACGTCGCAACGTACGTCTCAGCAGCGTCTCGCACTGCTCGAATCACGCTTCCAGACACGTCTGCCGTTTGGGGCGACAGGTACAAGGAGTTCATGGTTAGGAGAGAAGACGGACATTCGCTACGTCTTGCGCTGAAGCCCAGTGAGGCGGCTCAGGCGCTGGGATGCAGTCGGCACTTCTTCGACGAGCACATCTGTCCCGAACTGCGGTGGGTCGGCGTGGCCGACATAAGTTCGTGGCGGTCGCCGAGCTCGAAGACTGGTTGCGCCGCAGCGCCGCACTCACGCTCTAGCGTCATCTGAGCGCCGGTTCGCATAGCCGGGATCCAGCCCAAAATCCCTCCTGAGACCAGAGGCGTTGACCAGCGAGTTGACCAGTTCGTCGCCTTACGCCGTCCTGTAGGCAGGGCGAAGTGCTGCGATGCCATAGCGAGCCGGAGCTTGTGGTCACGCCGCTGGCACAGCGCACGTGCGGACTCACGGATTGCGAGACCAGGACGGCGTCGAATCGTCCGCGCGCGTGTGCACCAGCCTCCGCGCATTTCGTCCGTCTGCATCCATGACCCAGACATCCTCGTTTCCAAATCCATTCGGATCGGTATCTGCGACGAAGGCGATCTTGCGACCGTCCGGCGACCAGGCGGGCGCGTACTCGAACGCTCGCGTCCGGGTGAGCCTCCGCTCTCTTGTTCCGCTTCCGCTCATCACGTAGATGTCTCGGCCCCGAGT
>DATAET010000203.1:0-2166 GCA_036257855.1 Gaiellaceae bacterium
GCTCCTCGATCGGCGAGCCGGATCGGCTGCCCCGCCTCGGGCAGCACGCGGTACTGGTACCAGGTGATCTCCCACGCGAACGTGAGCACGAGCTCGCTGTTCACGCCGGAGAGCGGGACGATGGAGATGAGCGGAGGCCCGAGCGCCCGACCCACGCCCTCGATCGTGCGGCGGAAGAGGCTCGCGTTGAACAGGTCCGCGGCCTCGACGAGGGCGGCCTCGGAGTCGGTGAGTCGCCGCAGGACAGGCTCGGGGACGACCGGCTGGGCCTCACCGTCGCCGACGCCGAGGATCTGCGACCAGCGCGTCCGCTTCTTCCTCGGGCGCGTGGAGGACAGCGTCGGCGAGACGGGACCGCCCTCGCGCACCCACCCGTAGTCGAGCGCGAGATCCTGGCAGAGCTGGCACACGTCGACGAACTCCACGCCGTCCGGAGAGAAGCGCGTCGCGATCTCACCCTGCAGCAACGTCCGGTCGCACACCGCGCACCCGCGGCGCACGGTCGCCTTCGTCACGCGCATGTCGCGGACCCTAGCAGCGGTCGGGCGGTTGTCCACAACCTGTGGACGAACCTACGCTTTCGCGGCTTCCCGCTCCCGCTTCGTCTCGTCGATGACCTTCTGCGCGACGTGTGTCGGCACCTCCTCGTAGCGCAGGAAATGCATCGAGTAGTCGCCGCGGCCTCCGGTCATCGAGGTCAGTGATTGCGAATACGTGAGCAGCTCCGCCATCGGGACCTCGGCCTTGATCGTCGTCATGCCCCCGAGCGGCTCCATCCCCTGGAGTCGGCCCCGGCGCGCGTTGAGATCACCGTTCACGGCGCCGACGACGTCGTCCGGAACCGTGGCCTCGAGCTCCATGATCGGCTCGAGGAGGACTGGGTCGGCGTTCAGGTAGGCCTCCTTCCACGCCATCGAGCCCGCGATCTTGAACGCCATCTCCGACGAGTCGACCGTGTGGTACGAGCCGTCGACGAGCTCGACGCGGACGCCCTGGACGGGCGCACCGGCGAGCTCGCCATGGTGCATCGCCTCCTGGATGCCCTTGTCGACGGCCGGCCGGAAGCCCTGCGGGATCACGCCGCCGACGATCTTGTCGACGAACTCGTACTCGACCTCGCCGTTCGGCGCGATGACGATGTGACAGTCGCCGAACTGCCCGCGTCCGCCTGTCTGCTTCTTGTAGCGCCCGTGTGCGCGCGCCTCGCGTCGGATCGTCTCGCGGTATGGGACGCGTGGCTGGTGGAGCTCGACGTCGACGCCGAACCGGCGCTTCGCACGCTCCAGGGCGACCTCGACGTGCATCTGGCTCATGCCCGACAGGATCTCCTCGCCCGTCTGCTGATCTCGGCGAAGGCGCAGGGTCGGGTCCTCCTCCGCCAGCCGGCGGATCGCGGTCGCGACCTTCTCCTCGTCCCCCTTCGACTTCGGGGTGATCGCGAAACTCATCACTGGCTCGGGGAAGCCGAAGTCAGGAACCTCCACCGCGACCTCCTTGTCGGCCAGCAGGTCGCCCGTCTGGGCGTCCTTCAGCTTCGCGACGGAGCCGAGGTCGCCTTCGCCGAAGTCGGGCGCGGGATGGTGCTCCTTCCCCTGAACCTCGAGCAGCGTGCCCATGCGCTCCTTCGTCTTGGAGCGGAGGTTGACGAGCGTCGTGTCTGCGTTGACCGTGCCCTTGAGCACCCGGAAGAGGTTGACGCGGCCGGCAAACGGGTCCGCGACGGTCTTGAACACGAACGCAGCCGTTGCTGCGCCGTCGACGTCGACGGGCGACCCCTTCTTCGCCGGCGAGGGAACGCCCTCGACGAGGAGATCGAGGAGGGCGTGCGTGCCGAGGTTCTTGCTGGCGATCCCACACGCGACCGGGAAGACGTCCCCGCTCGTCACCGCCGCCTTCAGCGCGGCCGCGACCTCGTTCGCGTCGAGCTCCTGGCCGTCCAGGTACCGCTCCATGAGCGCCTCGTCCGTCTCCACGACCGCGTCGAGGAGCTTCTCCCGGTACTCCGCCGCGAGGTCGGCCATGTCGCCCGGAATCGGACCGGGCTCCCCTTCCTTCCCACCTTCGGGGCTCGCGTAGGCGCACATGTGCAGGACGTCGACGATCCCCGACACCTCGTGCTCGACGCCGATCGGCAGATGGACCGCGACGCACTGCGTCGAGAGCTGA
>DATAET010000204.1:0-13271 GCA_036257855.1 Gaiellaceae bacterium
TCAGTCGTGGGTGCTCGGCTCATGAGCTGCTGCACGAGCGTCGTGAGCGCCGTGCCGTCGAGGACGGCGCAGACGCCCTCCGTGATCGGGAGCTCGATCTCGAGCCGCCGCGCGAGGTCTCGCAGGACCGGCGCCGTTGTCAGCCCCTCCACGACCATCCCGATCTCGGCCACCGCGTCCTCCGGCCGCACGCCGCGGGCGATGAGCTCCCCCGCGCGGCGGTTCCTCCCCGACGGCGACCAGCAGGTCACGATCAGGTCCCCCATCCCCGCGAGGCCGGCGAACGTATCGGGCCGCCCGCCCGCCGACTCGGCGAGGCGGCGCATCTCAGCGAGGCCGCGGGCGACGAGGGCCGCCTTCGCGTTGTCGCCGAGAGAGAGGCCGTCCGCTCCGCCCGCAGCGAGTGCGATCACGTTCTTCGCCGCCGCGCAGAGCTCCACCCCGACGACGTCGTCGCTCACGTACACACGGAAGAGCACGGAGTGCACGGCCACCTGGAGCCGCACCGCGAGCTCGAGGTCGTCGCTCGCGACGACCGCTGCCGCGGGCAGGCCGCGGACGATCTCCTCCGCGATGTTCGGCCCGGAGAGGACGGCGACGGGTCGACCTTCGACCAGAGACGACAACCTCGCGCCGGTCGCCGGATCGAGGCCCTTCGCGAGGCTGAGGAGCGGCGCGTCGCCCGGCAGGCTGCGGACGACGTCGCCGAACACGCGGCTCGGGACGGCCACGGCGACGAGCTCGGCTTCGGGGACACGCGCCTCCTCGATCGTGGTGGCCGTGACGCCGTCGAGCGACGCCGTCTGCATGTAGCGCGGGTTGCGGCCGGTGCTCGCGATTGCGGCGGCCTGCTCCGGGTCGCGGGCGGCGAGCGTCACCTCGTGGCCGTTGTCGCGAAGGAGGCAGGCGAACGCCGTGCCCCACGAGCCCGCTCCGACGACCACGGTCTTCACTCCGAGGTCACGAAGTCGATGGAGACGGGGATGCCTTCCAGCCCGAACCGCGCCCGGAGCTCGTTCTCGATCCAGTAGCCGTAGTCGCGCGTCACGAGCCCACGGTCGTTCACGAAGAACCGAAAGCGAGGAGGACGGGACGTCACCTGGGTCCCGTACAGGAGGTTGAGGCGACGCCCTCGCCGCGCCGGCGGCTGGCGGGCCTCGCGGAGCTCCTGGAGCGCGCGGTTCAGCTCGGCCGTCGGGATGCGGGCCGCGAAGCGCTGGAAGACGTCACGGATGAGCGCGAGCAGCCGCTCGAGCCCGCGCCCCGTTTGCGCCGAGACCGCGATGAGCGGCGGCCGCTGCCGCATGCGGCTCGCGATCCGTGGCCGAACGTCCTCGATACGGACGTCGGTGACGTCCCACTTCGAGAGCACGACGATGGTCGCGCACTGGGCCTTCCGTGCGACGTCCGCGACGGCGAGGTCCTGCTCCACGACCCCCTGGCTCGCGTCGACGAGCACGAGGGCGACGTCCGCCCGCTCCGCAGCCTCGAGGGCGCGGAGTTCCGAGTAGTACTCGATGCCCTGCCGCTGCCTGCGCTTGCGTCGCAGGCCGGCCGTGTCGACGAGGACGAAGGTCGTGTCGTCGCGGCGCAGGACCGTGTCGATCGAGTCCCGCGTCGTCCCCGGCACCTCGGACACGATGACCCGCTCCTGCCCGAGGAGCGCGTTCAGCAGCGACGACTTCCCGACGTTCGGGCGGCCCAGGATCGCCACCTTGATCGCCTCCTCCCCGACCGGGCGCTCGCTGCGGCCGGGCAGCCGGCTCACGATCTCGTCGAGAAGGTCTCCCGAGCCGTGCCCGTGCAGTGCGGAGACCGGAATCGGCTCGCCGAGCCCCAGCCGGTGGAACTCGAGCGCTTCGAGGTCGCGTCGAGGATCGTCGAGCTTGTTCGCGAGCACGAGCACCGGCCGGCGCGACGTGCGCAGGATGTGCGCGAGCTCCTCGTCGCCCGGCGTCACACCTGCTTTCGCGTCGACCACGAGGAGCACCAGGTCGGCTTCCTCCACCGCCTGGCGCGCCTGCGCAGCGACCTGCGGGCCGAAGGGTCCCGCGTCCTCCCGATCGACTCCGCCCGTGTCGATGAGCCGGAACGTCGTGCCCGCCCATTCGCAGAGCAGCTCCTTGCGGTCACGAGTGACACCAGGTGTCTCGTGGACGACCGCGGTGCGCGTCGACGTCAGCCGGTTGACGAGCGTCGACTTGCCGACGTTCGGGAAGCCGACGATCGCGACCGTTCCGGCGATCTCGACGTCGTCCGCGACCTCGCTCATGAGGGCGGTGTCGCGTCCTTCGGGCGGCCGAGCTCGTGGACGCCCGCGAGCCATTGCCAGAGCACCCGGATCTCACGCTCGATCTCGACCGAGGCTTCCTTGTAGCCCTTCCCGCCGCGCGGAAGTCCGTCGAAGGACATTGGCATGCTCCAGGCGACCGAGACCGGGCGGAAGCTGCCGAGACGCCATGCGTACGAGCCGTAGATCGCCGCGCAGACGACCGGGACCTCCTCGTTGATCGCGACCATCGCTGCCCCCGGCTGTACCGGCCCCGGGACGCCGGAGCGTTGCCGCGTGCCCTCGACGAAGAGCCCGAGGGCGTGCCCGTCCCGCACGATCTGGCGCATCGTGCGCACGGCTTCGCGGTCCGACTCGCCCCGGCGCACGGAGAAGGCGCCGAACGAGCGCATGAGCTCGCCGAGCCCGGGAACGCGGTGGGCCTCCACCTTCGCCATGAAGTAGAGGGTGCGTGGGGTCGCCGCGCCGAGCACCGGCGGGTCGAGCCAGCTGAAGTGGTTGGACGCGACGACCACACCGGACTCGAGAGGCACGCGCTCCGCGCCGTACACGCGGAGGGGCGCGAGGATCTTGACCGCGGTGCCGATCGTCACGCGGCCGACCGCCCAGACGGCGTCCGTGCGGTTCACCGCTTCACTTCGACGAGCTCGACGATGCGCTCGACGACCTCGCCGACGGTCAGCGTCGTCGTGTCGAGCACGACCGCGTCGTCGGCGGGCTGCGTGTTGATCGCGTCCCGTTCGTCGCGGCTGCGGAGGTCCGCGGCGAGCGTCGCGGCGGCAACCCCGGGTCGATCGGCCGTGCGCCGGCGAGCTCGCACGTGCTCGTCCGCGAGCAGGAAGACCTTCACGTCGGCGTCCGGGGCGACGACCGTGCCGATGTCGCGGCCTTCGATGACCGAGTCGCCACCGACGGCGAGTGCACGCTGACGCCCGCGCATGACCTCGCGAACCTCCGGGTGGCCGGCAACCGAGGGGACGAGCCTGTCGATCTCGGCGTCCCTGATGGCGGCGGTCACGTCCTCGCCGTCCATCTCGACCCGCCCGTCCTCGCCGAACGAGACCGGATGGGCGCGCGCGAGCGCGGCCAGCGCGGCGCCGTCCGCAAGATCCGCGCCGTCGCGCCGCGCGATCCAGGTCAGCGCGCGATACATCGCCCCCGTGTCCAGATAGCGGAAGCCGAGGCGCACGGCGAGCGTGGACGCCACCGTGCTCTTCCCGGAACCCGCAGGGCCGTCGATGGCCACGATCATGTCGCGGGAGGGTAATGAACCGCGCCCGGAGCGACCTGCTCCAGCATCTCGAAGAAGCCCGGGAAGCTCGCGTCCACCGCGTCCGCGCCGCGCAGCTCGACGCCCTCGCGCGAGGCGACACCTACGACCGCTCCGAGCATGGCGAGTCGATGATCTCCGCTCGCGTCGACGACCCCGCCACGAAGGCGCGCCGGTACGCCCGTGATCCAGAAGCCGTCGCGCGTCGCGCGGGCACGGCCCCCGACCCGACGGAGCGCTTCGACGACCGCGTCGATCCGATCCGACTCCTTGAAGCGGAGCTCGTCTGCGCCGCGAACGATCGTCTGGCCACGCGCATGACAGGCCGCGGCGGCGAGAACCGGGAGCTCGTCGACGAGCCCCGGGACCTCAGCCGGAGCGATCGTGGCGCCCACCAGGTCCGAGGCTCGCAGCTCGACGTCTCCTGCCGGCTCGCCGCCGATCGGCCGCCGGTTGTAGATCGCGACCTTCGCCCCCATGCGTTCCAGGACGTCCAGGAGCCCGGTTCGCCGTGGGTTGAGGCCGACGCCGTGGACCGTCACCGCCGAGCCGGGGACGATGGCCGCCGCGACGAGGAACGGCGCCGCGGACGAGAGGTCGCCGGGAATGTCGACCTCCGGGAGCCGCAGCATGTCGGCGCCGTCGACGGTCACGCTGAACGGGCGCCGCGTGACCTGCGCGCCCGCGCGCTCGAGGAGCCGCTCAGTGTGGTCACGCGTCGAAAGGGGCTCCACGACGGTCGTCCGGCCCGTCGCGAGAACCCCCGCAAGCAGGACGGCCGACTTCACCTGTGCCGACGCAACCGGGAGCTCGTAGTCGATCGCCCGAAGCGGGGCGCCACGGACGACGAGGGGCGCATAGCCGTCCGTCGTGTCGACGACGGCCCCCATCCGCAGAAGCGGCTCGGCAACGCGCTCCATCGGCCGGCGCGACAGCGACTCGTCGCCGACGAGCTCGAACGTGTGGCCGTCCTGTCCAGCCAGGATGCCCGTGAGCAGCCGCATGAGGGTCCCCGCGTTCGCGCACTCGATCGGCGCGCCCGGCTCGCGCGCACCGCGTAGTCCGACGCCGCGAACCCGGAGCGTGTCGACGTCCTCCTCGATGACCTCCGCCCCCAGAGCGCGAACCGCGGCGATCGTCGCCTCGGTGTCCCCGGAGCGTCCGAATCCGGCGATACGCGTTTCCCCGTCGCACACCGCGCCGATCAGCACCGCCCGGTGCGAGATGGACTTGTCGCCGGGCACGGCGACGTGCCCGACCAGGGCGGGCACGGGCTCGATTCGCATCGGCCGCGGGCTAGCCGACTGTCTTGCCCATGAGCGCGACCACCGTGCGGATCTCGTCGGCGAAGCGGCCGAACTCGCCGATGCGGATCTGCTGCGGCCCGTCGCAGAGTGCGTCCTCGGGCCGCGGATGCACCTCGACCATCACGCCGTCCGCGCCCACAGCCACGGCTGCGCGCGCCAGGGGGAGGACGAGGTCGCTGCGACCGGCCGCGTGTGACGGGTCCACCAGCACCGGAAGGTGCGTCTCGCGCTTGAGCACGGGCACCGCGGAGAGGTCGAGCGTGAAGCGCGTCGAGCGCTCGAATGTCTTGATCCCCCGCTCGCAGAGCAGAACGCGCTCGTTCCCCTCCTTCGCGACGTACTCGGCCGCCATCAGGAGCTCCTCGACGGTGGCCGACGGCGCACGCTTCAGGAGCACGGGCTTCGGCACCCGACCCACCTCCGCGAGGAGGTTGAAGTTGTGCATGTTGCGCGCGCCAATCTGGATCACGTCCGCGATCTCGGCGACCTTCTCGACATCGCGCGGGTCGAGGAGCTCGGTGACGATCGGGAGCCCCGTCTCGTCGCGTGCCTCGGCGAGAATCTCGAGGCCCTTCGCCCCGAGCCCCTGGAACGCATAGGGCGACGTGCGGGGCTTGAAGGCGCCGCCGCGGAGCACTGTCGCACCGGCCGCAGCGACTGCGCGGGCGGTCTCGAGAGTCTGCTCGCGCGTCTCCACGGTGCACGGTCCGGCGACGAGGCCGAAGAAGCCGTCGCCGATCCGTCGCCCCCGGACCTCGATGACCGTCGAGTCGGGCGTCAGACCACGCGCCACGAGCGGGTACGCGAGGAGCTCGGACGGTCCGGCCGTTTCCATCCCGTGTGAGTCTAGATGTGGCCCGGCGGCAGCCCGCCGGTCCAGGGACAATCCCCAGGATGCGTATCTTCTCGGGGATCCAGCCGACCGGCACGAAGCACCTCGGAAACTACGCCGGGGGCTTCCGTCAGTACGCGGCGACGCAGGAGCAGGGCGAGGCGTTCTTCTGCATCGTCGACCTGCACTCGATCAGCGTCGAGCACGATCCCGTGGACCTGCGCGAGCGCACGCTCGACCTCTTCGCGATGCTCATCGCGACGGGCCTCGATCCCGAGCGTTCGACGATCTTCGCCCAGAGCCACGTGACGGCTCACGCGGAGGCGAATTGGCTGCTGGCATCGGTGACGAGCTTCGGCGAGCTCCGTCGCATGACGCAGTTCAAGGAGAAGTCGGAGAGCCAGGAGTTCGTGTCCGCCGGGCTCTTCACGTATCCGGTCCTGCAGGCGGGCGACATCCTCCTCTACCAGACCGACATCGTCCCCGTGGGGATCGACCAGCGACAGCACGTGGAGCTCACGCGCGACGTCGCACAGCGCTTCAACTCCCGCTACGGGGAGACGTTCACGCTCCCGCGCGGCGTCTACCCCGAGGTAGGTGCGAAGATCATGGACCTCCAGGAGCCCGACAAGAAGATGTCGACGACGGGCGGCACCGAGCAGGGCACGGTCTACATCCTCGACGCACCCGACGAGATCCGACGCAAGTTCAAGGTCGCCGTCACGGACTCGGGACGGGAGATCGCGCACGCCGAGGACAAGCCGGGCATCTCGAATCTCATCGAGATCATGACCGTCTCGACCGGCGAGTCGATCGACGACGTGGTCTCGCGGTACGACGGACAGGGGTACGGCGCGTTCAAGACGGACGTCGCCGACGCAGTGATCGCGCTCCTCGACCCGTTTCAGCGCAGATTCCGCGAGATCCGCGAAGACGCCGCTGAGCTCCACCGGCTCCTCGCGCGCGGCGCCGAGAAGGCGGCGGAGGTCTCGCGCCCGACGCTCGAGGCAATGTACGAGCGCATGGGCTTCGTGCGCCTGCGTTAGAGGCCGACGGCGGAACGCAGCGCCGCCACCTCGGGCTTCGTCAACGACCTCCACGAGCCCGGCTCGAGCCTGCCCAGGTCGAGACCCGCATACCGGGCGCGGTGCAGGCGACGCACCGGATGGCCGACGGCCTCGCACATGCGCTTCACCTGGTGCTTCCGTCCCTCGTGGAGCGTGATCTCGATGCGGCTGACGCCCGCGTCCCGGGCGAGGGCGCGTACCTCCGCAGGCGCGGTCCGGCCGTCGTCGAGCTCGACCCCTTCCCGGAGCCTCGCGAGGTCGTCGGGCGACGGCCAGCCGTCGACCTCGGCCTCGTAGACCTTCGGCACGCCGTAGCGTGGGTGAGCGAGCCGGTGCGCGAGCTCGCCGTCGTTGGTGAGCAGGAGCGCGCCCGTGGTGTCCGTGTCCAGCCGCCCGACGGGAACGACGCGAGGCTCCGACGGCACGAGGTCGACGACCGTGCGACGGCCGTGCGGGTCGCTGGCGGTCGTGACGACGCCCGGGGGCTTGTGCAGGAGGAGATAGGTGAGCGGTTGCGGCAGGATGCGCTCGCCGTCGACCTCCACGACGTCGTGCCTTCCGACGATCGTGTTCAGCTCGCCCGGGGCACCGTTCACCAACACTTGCCCGCCGGTGATCAGCTCGTCGGCGCGGCGGCGCGACGCCACGCCCGCACGGGCCAGGAAGGCATTCAGTCGCATTGATTCATTCTCGTGCGTGGCTAGGGTTTGCTCCGTGGCCCGCGTCGACACCTGGACCGACAAGCTCGCGGAGCTTGCCGTCTTCGGCGCGAACGTGCAGCCCGGGCAGCTCGTGGCCGTGACGAGCTACCTCGGCAAGGAGGATCTCACGCGCAAGGTCGCGAGAGCCGCGTACCAGCGCGGCGCGAAGTACGTCGACGTCCTCTACTTCGACCAGTGGCTCAAGCGCGAGCGGATCGCGCATGCCGCGGAGGACACGCTCGAGTACGTGCCCCCGTGGATGCGTGAGCGGCTCTTCTACCTCTCCGACCAGCACGCCGCTCGTGTCTCGCTCTCCGGCCCCCACGCTCCGAACGCCCTCGACGGACTCGACGCCGGACGCGCGGGCCGCGACCTCATCCCGTACCTGCCGGAGACGGGTGAGATCGTGAACCGCATGACGACGAGCTGGTGCATCGTCCCGGCACCGACGCGCTCGTGGGCGGAGCTCGTCTACCCGGGGCTCGAGGGGGACGAGGCGTACGAGCAGCTCTGGGAGGACGTCGCGCACGTCTGCCGCCTCGACACCGACGACCCGGCCGAGGCGTGGATCGAGCGCTCCGCAGAGCTCAAGGAGAACGCAGACCGCCTGACCGCCCGGCGTTTCGACGCCCTTCGGCTGCACGGGCCCGGCACCGACCTGACGATCGGGCTCCTCCGGTCGGCGCACTGGGCAGCAGGCGACCTCGAGACGGTCGACGGTCGTCGCCACTCGCCGAACATCCCGACGGAGGAACTGTTCACGACCCCGGACCCCGCACGGGTCGACGGGCACGTCACAGCGACGATGCCCCTCGAGTTGTCCGGGTCGATCATCTCCGGGATCCGCGTCGAGTTCGAGGGCGGCCGAGCCGTGAAGATCGACGCCGACACCGGGGTCGACGCTCTGCGCGCGGTCGCCTCACACGACGATGGCGCCTCGCGGCTCGGCGAGATCGCGCTCGTCGACGGAGCCGGACGGGTCGGGCCCCTCGAGCGCGTTTTCTACGACACGCTCCTCGACGAGAACGCCGCGACCCACATCGCCCTCGGCGACGGCTACGACCATCCCGTGGAAGATCCCGCCGAGAAGGAGCGCGTGAACAAGAGCCACGTCCACATCGACTTCATGATCGGGAGCCTCGAGCTCGGCGTCGACGGGATCACGACCGGCGGCGACACCCTGCCCGTACTGCGCGCGGGCTCCTGGCAGATTTAGCGCGCCCTACGAGGCGCGCGCCTCGGCGACCTCGAGGAGCCTGTCGCGCAGCTCGTCCGCGTCGGCGCCGAGGTCGTCGAGACGCGGAAGCGCGGCGAGGCTCTCGAGACCGAAGACCCGCTCGAACAGCGGTGTCGTCCGATAGCGAACCGCTCCACCGGCGCCGTCCTCACGTCCCGCTTCGGTGACGAGCCCACGTTCGACGAGGCTCGCGACAGCCGAGTCGGCGGCGACTCCGCGAATGCGCGCGATGTCGGGACGCGTGCACGGCCCCAGGTACGCGACGATTGCGAGCGTCTCGAGCGCCGCCTGGGAGAGGCCGCGCTCGACCGGACGCTCGAAGAGTCGAGCGCATGCGGCGGCGGCATCGCGACTTGCCCGGAACGCGAACCCGCCGGCGACCTGCTCGAGCACGATCCCGCTCCGACCCTCGCTGTAGCGCTCTCGCAGGAGCCCGATCGCGGTCTCGACCCGCTCCGGGTCGTCGTCCGTCGCCTGGCACATCTCGTCCAGCGAGAGCGGTGCGGAGGTGACGACGAGGAGGCCCTCGATCGACCGCGCCAGACGGTCGACCGGGTTCGCGGTGATCAGGCGGAGCGTGCTCTCCATTCCGTGGTCCTTTCGTCGTCGGCTCGGGAAACCCTTATGGGGGCGAACGCGCGGGCCTGGCTGAGGGCGATCTCCCCCGACTTGCGGAGCTCGAGCAGCGCGAGGAGGGCCACGGCTTGCTCCACGCGCGACAGGCCCTCCACCTCGTTGTCGAAGTCGAAGAGACGTCTCCGGGTGAGAAGCGCGCGGAACCGCCCGAGGAACTGCGAGACCGGAGGAAAGCGAAGTGCCATGTGCCCGAGGGAGACCGTGGGGGGTGCGGCCGCGAGCCTCCGCAGCGCGTCGGCCAGCGCCACGGTGTCCTGCGGAGCGAGTCGCCGCTCCGCGGCGAGTGCAAGCGGCGCAGGGCCGAGTCGGAACCAGCGTTCGCGCTCTGCTGCCAGCCGCTCGACGAGCCACGCGGCGGCCTCCTTCATGCGCCGGTACTCGGCGAGCCTGCGGGCGAGCTCCTCGGCGGCCTCCTCGGGCTCGAGCTCTCCAAGCTCGGCCTCCTCGTCGGGGAACAGCCCCCGCGCCTTCAGCTCGAGCAGCGACGAGACGAGCACGAGGAATTCGCCGCACGCCTCGAGATCGAGCTCCTCGCGTTGCGCCATGCGCTCGACGAACGCGAGCACGATCGCTGCGATGTCGACCTCGCGCGGCTCCAGCTCCTCGCGGAGGAGCAGCGTCAGGAGGAGGTCGAACGGTCCTTCGAAGGCGTCGAGCTCGAGCTCGAGGTCGCGAAGGGGAGTCGGCAGCACGGCCGGGAGGCTAGCCGCGCTACCGGACGCGTCTTCTAGCGGCCCTTGGGAACGGCCATCGTCCGGGGCTTCGGCGCCGGAGCGCTTCCGCCGCGTTTCCAGCTCCGCTGCCACACCACGAAGAACACCGCGGACGCGACGATCGCCACTCCCGCGACGTACACGTTGAGCCGGATTCCGCCTATCTCGTGCGACGGGTCGATCCGGAGCGTCTCGATCCAGAGCCGCCCGATGCTGTAGACGAGCACGTACAGCGCGAACAGCCCACCCGGACGGATGCGGCCGCGGAAGCGCCGCTCGATGAGCAGCAGGAGGCCCGCCGCCGCGAAGCACCAGAGTGCCTCGTACAGGAAAGTGGGGTGGAACGTCGTCTGGTCCACGTAGTTGATCGGGCGGTTCGCCGGATCGATCTCGAGGCCCCAGGGCAGGTCGGTCGGCTTTCCGAAGAGCTCTTGGTTCCACCAGTTGCCGAAGCGCCCGATGCCCTGGGCGACGAGGAGCCCCGGCGCCGCGCAGTCGGCGAGCTTCGCGACCGAGACTCCCGAGCGCTTGGCGACGATGGCCCCCACGATGCAGCCGAGGCCGATCCCGCCCCACACGCCGAGGCCGCCCTTCCAGATCGCGAACGGCCCCCACCACTCGTCCGGGAGCTCGTCCCAGCTCGTGATCACGTGGTACAGACGCGCTCCGACGATCCCGAAGGCGACGCCCCAGACCGCGACGCGGAAGATGAGATCCCAGTCGCCGCCCCGTCTCGTCCAGCGGATACCCGTGATCGCGACGGCCGCCGCGATGGCCACGAGGAGCGTGAGCCCGTAGAAGTGGATGGAGACGGGCCCGAGCTCGATCGTGCTCGAGCTCGGCGACGGGATCGACAGGAGCAGAAACACCGGCGGGCATTCTGCCCACACTCGTGGCGGCGCGTGAGGCGAACGCGTCGCCAGGTGCGACGTCTACAAGAGGATCTGGAGCGCGAGCTCGACGGTGCAGCCGCGCTCCAGGAGGCCGACGGCGTCGTGGAGGTCGATGTCGTGGCTCGCTGCGAGGACGATCGCCGCCTCAGGGTCGTAGCCCGCGCGCTCGAGCGCTTCGTGGCGCCACCGCTCGATTCGATCGATCTCGGAGGTGCTTCGCACCTCGAGCTCCGCCGCAGACATCGCCGCCGCCTTCTCCGTGGGGATCGGTGTCACTCGCTATTCGTCCTCTACGACGTATCGGACGTCCCCTTTGTGAGGGGATTACGTTGCGCATCCGTAAACGTTCCATGAGCGCCTGTCGGAGGGCGGGAATCCCCCGTCCGGGCGACGGTTGGTGCAAACTCGTCACGTGCCGTTCTGCTCGCAATGTGGGACTGAGAACCCGGACGTCGCGAAGTTCTGCCTCGCCTGTGGGTCGCCGCTCGCTGCGGCACCTCCCGCGCAGGAGTTCCGCAAGATCGTGACGATCGTCTTCTCCGATCTCAAAGGCTCGACTGCGATGGGAGAAAAGCTCGACTCGGAGTCGCTGCGCGAGGTGATGACGCGCTACTTCGACGCGATGAGCGCCGAGCTCGAGAAGCACGGCGGTGTGGTCGAGAAGTTCATCGGCGACGCGATCATGGCCGTGTTCGGACTTCCCAAACTTCACGAGGACGACGCCTTACGGGCGGTGCGAGCCGCGGCGGACATGCAGCAGACGCAGGTCGTGCTCAACGACGAGCTCGAGCGACATTGGGGCGTCCGTCTCACCGTGCGCACCGGGGTGAACACCGGCGAGGTCGTAGCGGGGGATCCCACTTCAGGGCAACGCCTCGTGACGGGCGACGCAGTCAACGTCGCCGCGCGCCTCGAGCAGGCCGCCGGAGAGCAGGAAGTGCTGCTCGGCGACCTCACGTACCGGCTCGTCCGCGACTTCGTCGAGGTCGAGGAAGTGGAGCCGCTCGAGCTGAAGGGGAAGTCCGAGCGCGTTCCCGCGTACCGCCTCGTAGGCGTTCGCGCCGACGCGGAGCGGCCGAGGCGCCTCGATGCACCGATGGTCGGCCGCGAACGGGAACTCGAGCATCTCTCAGGGGCAGTTCGCGAGGCTGTGGAATCGAGGAGCTGCCGCCTCGTAACTCTGATCGGAGAGGCGGGGGTCGGGAAGTCACGACTCATCGACGAATTCGTGAGGTCGGTCGGCAACGAGGTGTCCTTTCTCCGCGGTCGCTGTCTCGCCTACGGCGATGGGATCACGTTCTGGCCACTTGCCGAGGCCGTTCGTCAGGCATCCGGAATCCTCGAGCGCGACTCGACGGAGTCCGCCTTGAAGAAGCTCTCGGCGCTCTCAGGCGAAGCCGAGGCCGAAGCACGGGTGGCTTCGGCGATCGGCCTCTCTCCGACGCAGTACCCCGTCGCCGAGCTCTTCTGGGGAGCCCGTAAGCTCTTCGAGGCGCTCGCGCGTCCCGGGCCACTTGTCGTCCTCTTCGAGGACATCCACTGGGCCGAGAAAACCTTCCTCGAGCTGATCGAGCACCTCCTCGAGACCGTGGCCGACGCGTGTCTCCTGATCGTCTGCACGACACGTCATGAGTTGATCGAGCGACTGACCGAGTGGTCGACTTCTCCCGGCGCGACGCGGATCGAGCTGGCGCGACTCACGGAGGACGAGACGATCGCCGTTGCCGAGCATCTTCTCGGCAGGGCAGGGCTGGATGAGCGCGTCCAGTCTCGCGTTATCGCTGCAGCCGAGGGAAATCCGCTGTTCGTCGAGCAGCTCCTCTCGATGCTGATTGACGAGGGGCTCATCCGCTTCGAGGACGGTTGCTGGCGTGCGAGCGCAGACATCGACCGCGCCGTCGTACCGCCGACGATCCAGGCGCTCCTCGCGGCGCGCCTCGACTACCTCGAGCAGAGCGAACGCGCGGTGATCGAGCCCGCCTCCGTCATCGGTCACGTGTTCGTCAAGGATGCTGTGAGCTATCTCGTGCCGGAGCACGCGCGCGACGACGTCGGGACGCGCCTGGCGACGCTGGGGGACAAGCAGCTCGTACAGCCGGATCTCTCGCACTCGCTGGAAGAAGAGGCGTTCCGCTTCCACCACATCCTCATTCGAGACACGGCGTACGAGGGCATCCTCAAGCGCGCTCGCGCGACGTTCCACGAGCAGTTCGTCGAGTGGGCGGACAGCGTCAACCGCGAAGGCGCGACGGAATACGAGGAGATCCTCGGCTACCACCTCGAGCAGGCCTACCGCTATCGCTCCGCCCTCGGGCCGATCGACGA
>DATAET010000205.1:0-4786 GCA_036257855.1 Gaiellaceae bacterium
TCCCAGGGCGACATCTGCTCCAGCATGTCCAGCTGCGCAGTGATCAGGCGAAGGCACAGGACGGGGCGGCGGAGCAGCCGGAGAGCGGCCGGGATGTCGCCCTCACCGATGAGGTCGGCCGCTGTGGCGACCTCGTTCCACGCAAGCTTGAGCCAGAGCTCGGAGGACTGGTGAACGGTCTGGAAGAGCAGCTCGTCCCGGTGCACCCACTCGCCCGGGCCCTTCTGCAGCGCCAGCAGCTCGTCGGTGTTCAGGTACCGCTCGTAATCGGAGGCGGCGGTGCCGGCGAGGATCGGCTCGGCGTAGTCATCGGCCTGGTTTTCCTCGGCGGGCTCAGCCATCGCGGCGTGAGCATACTCCGCGCCATGGGCGACCTCTTTGCCGACGCAGCGCGCGAGCGCCGTGAGGAAACCGCGCCGCTCGCGTATCGCGCCCGTCCGACGTCGCTCGCCGAGCTCGTGGGCCAGGAGCACGTGCTCGGCGAGGGGACGGCGCTCAGGCTTGCGATCGAGCAGGACCGCGTGCCGTCGTTGATCCTGTACGGGCCGCCCGGGAGTGGGAAGACGACGATCGCACGGATCGTCGCCGAGCAGACAGGGGCCGCGTTCGAAGAGCTCTCGGCGGTCTCGGCCCGCGTCGACGACGTCCGCGCCGTCTTCCGGCGCGCGGAGGAGCGTCTCGGCGGCAACGATCGCCGGACGATCCTCTTCATCGACGAGATCCACCGCTTCAACAAAGCGCAGCAGGACTCCGTCCTACACGCGGTCGAGGACGGCCTCGTCACGCTGATCGGTGCGACCACGGAGAATCCGTACTTCGAGGTGAACTCCGCCCTGCTCTCCCGCTGCACCGTCATCGAGCTCACGGCGCTGTCCGAGCACGAGCTCGGCGTGATCATCGCCCGCGGAGCGGAGGAGCTCGACGCGGAGGCCTCGCCGGAGCTGGTCGCGCTCGTCGCGAAGCGTGCCGGGGGCGATGCTCGTGCCGCGCTCCAGATCCTCGAGCTCGCCCAGGCGACCGCGGCCGCCGACGGCATCCCTCTCTCCGAGGAGCTCGTTCTCGACGCCTCGCGGAAGCGGCCGCTCCTGTACGACCGCAAGGGCGACCAGCACTACGACTTCGCGTCGGCGTTCATCAAGTCGATGCGCGGCGGCGACCCCAACGCGTCCGTCTACTACCTTGCGGCGATGCTCGAGGCTGGAGAGGATCCGCGGTTCATCGCCCGCCGGATGGTCATCCTCGCGTCCGAGGACGTTGGGAATGCCGACCCGAACGCGCTCGTCGTCGCCGTCGCGGCCGCGCAGGCGCTCGAGCACGTGGGTCTCCCGGAAGCCCAGCTCAACCTCGCGCAGGCGGCGATCTACCTCGCCCGCGCGCCCAAGTCGAACGCGTCCGCCGTCGCCATCTGGGAGGCCCGCTCGGACGTCCGCGAGCACGGGAACGCGCGCCCGCCCGCGATGCTCCGCTCGACCGGCCACAAGGGAGCGGCGAAGGCGCGCGGCCACGGCGAGGGGTACCTCTACCCACACGACGAGCCTGCCGGCTTCGACGTCTCGTACCTCCCGGAGGAGCTGCGCGGACGACGGTACTATCGGCCGTCCGGATCCGGAGAGGAGCAGGCGGATGGCGGTGAGGACAGGTGACAGCGCACCCGAGTTCGACCTCGAGGTCGACCACGACGAGCGCGTGCGCCTCTCCGATTTCCACGGGCGCTCGAACGTCCTCCTCGTGTTCCACCCGTTCGCGTTCACGCCGGTCTGCGAGGACGAGGCGCGCGACCTGCAGGAGAACCTCGGCGCCTTCCGCGATGCGGGCACCGAGATCGTCTTCGTCTCGTGCGACCCGGCGCCGGCGCGACAGGCATGGAGAGAGCAGCTCGGTGCGGAGTACACGTTCGCGTCCGACTTCTGGCCGCACGGGGCGGCCGCCAAGGCCTACGGCGTCTTCAACGAGGCAAACGGTTCGCCGCACCGCGGCACGTTCCTCATCGACCACGACGGCACGGTGATCTGGTCGCTCGTGAAGGAGCGCGACGAGCGCCGGACCGAGATGGTGCCCGACACGCTCGACGTCCTCGCGACGACGGAGTGACGCTCGCCCTCCACGAGTGGGGCGGCCCCGGCTCGCCTCGCGTCGTCTGCCTCCACGGCGTCCGCAACCACGGAGGTCACTTCGCGCAGCTCGCAGCGAGCCTCACGGGCTACCACGTCCTCGCTCCCGACCTTCTCGGGCACGGCCACTCGCCCTGGGAGCCGCCGTGGGACGTCCGGGCACACGTCGACGCGATCGTCGCCACCGTCGGTGCGCGCCCGGCATCGCTCGTCGGGCACTCGTTCGGGGGGAGGCTCGCGTTCGAGCTGGCTGCGCGCGCGCCGAAGCTCGTCCCGAAGCTCGTCCTGCTCGACCCGGCGATCCTCCTTCCCGGCCACGTCGCGCTCGCCGCAGCCGAGAACGCACGGGTCGACAAGTCGTACGTCTCCTTCGACGAGCTGATCGACCAGCGGTACGACGAGAGCCAGCTCCACCTCGCGCCGCGCGACCTGGTCGTCGCGGATCTCGCCCGGCACGTCGACGTCGGCGACGACGGCCGGGTGCGCTACCGCTACTGCCAGTCAGCGGTCGTTGCGGCCTACGGTGAGATGGCGTCGCAGCCGCCGCGCTTCGAGGACGCTCGTGTCCCGACGCTCCTCATCGTCGGCGGGCGGTCGTACCTCCCGTACGACCACCTGCTGGGCGCGCACCGCGCTGCGCTCGGCGACCTCCTCGAGGTCGTCGTCGTGCCCGGCGGGCACTCGGTCCTGTGGGACGCGCCGACGGAGACGATCTCCGCGATCGCCGCCTTCCTAGGCTAGGTCGACCGAGCGAGCGCCGTGCCGTTGTCCGTGAAATACGTCGCGCTCTACGTGCCTGACCTGCGCGCTGCGGAGGCCTTCTACGGCAGAGTCTTCGCCATGACGCTCCTCTTTCGCGAGAGCGAGCAGGAAGGCGGAACGTGGTGCACGCTGCGTGACGAGCTCGAATGGGAGGACGCGGAGGCGGCCGCCATCAGGATCGACATGGTGGCGCTTCGACGCGACGCGTTCGTCCTGGCGCTCTTTCGCGGCAAGCCGGCGCCTGGCACGGTCCTCGAGCTCTGCGTCGGGCTGCCGCTCGACGAGATCGGCGCGCTCAGCGCACGTCTTCCGCCGACCGCGACGGTCATCGAGTCGCGGCCGGACAACGTCCGGTTCGAGGACCTCTTCGGGTTCCGGTGGGCGGTGCAGCGAGCCGACGCAAGTTTCCGGAGCAGCGGCGAGATCGCCGGCCGCTGGATCGGCCGCTCTGACTAGCGAACCTCCGATGTGCAGAGCTTGGCAGCTACGCCGGCGTAGATCTCGGCGCACTGCTCGAGTGAGGCCACGTCGACCCACTCGACCTCCGCGTGCGCCCCCTCACCCCGTGGGCCGAACAGGACGGTCGGGATGCCGGCCTCGGCGAGAAGGGCCGAATCGGCCCAGAACGAAACGCCCACGAGCGCGGGCTCGGAGCCAAGGACCTTCGCCGCGCAGGAGCGGACGGCACGCACGACCTCGTCGCCTTCGTCGACCTCGAACGGCTGTCTCGACGCGAGCACGCGCACGTGTGCGGAGAAGTCCGGATCGCCGTCGCCTGCCGCGGCGACGATCTCGGCGAGCTCGGTCTCCGCCAGAGCGACGGTCTCACCGGGAATCGTGCGACGCTCCGCCTGCACGACGCACCGCGCCGGATAGCTCGAGAACTCCTGCCCGCCCTCGATGAGCGACGCGTGTACGCTGCCGCTCCCGACGTACCGATGCGTTGGATGCGCGCGGAGCCGACGGTCGAGCTCCCCGATGCCGACGAGAACACGCCCCATCTTCGCGATTGCGTCGATGCCGAGATGCGGTCGCGAGCCGTGTGCCGCCCGGCCGACCGTCTCGATCACGACGTGAACGAAGCCACGATGCGCGACCGCGACCTCGAGCTCCGTCGGCTCGGTCACGATCGCCGCGTCCGCCTGCATGCTCGCCGCGATCGCCTCCGTCCCGACGCTCGCGAACTCCTCGTCGGCGACGGCAGTGAGGACGACGTCACCTGCGAGCCCCTCGCGTTGCGCCATGGCCGCGGCGAGCATGCACGCCGCGAGGCTCCCCTTCATGTCGTAGGCGCCCCGCCCGTAGAGGCGTCCGCCCTCGAGGCGAGGCGTGAGCGGATCGTCCATGCCTGCGACGCCCACCGTGTCCAGATGCGCGTTGAGCATGAGCGAGCTGCCGGTGCCTCGTCCCCGTGCGACCGCCACGACGTTGGGCCGCCCCGCGGCGGCGTCGGACAGCGTCGTCTCGAGGCCAGCCCGGTCACACCACTCCGCAACGACCCTCGCGAGGCTCGCTTCACCCGAGCCTCCGGGCACGACGTCCGGGTTGATCGACTCGACGGCGACGAGCTTCGCCGCGAGCTCGGCGACCTCGCTCACCTAGGAGACGACGTACTCGTCGGCGATCGCGAGCGCCTCGTCGAGGACCGCAACGCCCTCGTCGACCTCGTCGCGCGTGATCGTCAGCGGCGGAACGACCATGATCACGTTCCAGTGCGTCATCAGGTAGAGGCCGCGCTCGAGCGCCGCCTTTGCGAGCCGTGCCACGGGGGCGGCCGTCTCGCCCGACGCATTGAACGGGACGAGCATCTCGCGGCTCTCTCTGCTCTTCACGAGCTCGACGCCCCAGAAGCACCCCAGCCCCCGAACGTCGCCGATCGACGGGTGGCTCGCCGCGAGCCCCGCGAGCTCGTC
>DATAET010000206.1:0-40019 GCA_036257855.1 Gaiellaceae bacterium
GTCTCGCGGGCTTCTCGATCCCCGATGAGTCCACCGCCAGGTTCCATTCTCGGCGTCGGAAGTTGTGAGTCGAACGGGCCGCGCTTGGGGCCGGCGACGAGTCGATAGCCGGGGAGCTCGCCGGCGCGCCAGCGGCGAAGGACGGTCTCGGGTGAGAGGCTGAGAAAGGCGGCGACCTCGCGCGTGGTGAGGAGGCAATCTGTCATGGACTCGCGGTCCAAAACGATGTAGAACGACCTTCATGACGGAGCCGTGGTACACGATCTGTTTCCGGTTCCCCGATGAGACCTCGAAGGTCGAGTTCGTTCCTGTTGTCCCGGAGGTCGGCGCAGAGGTTCTCGACGGATGGGTCGTCGTGCAGTCCCAGGCCTGCGAGCGTGAACCCATCGTTGATGGCCATCGCATCGACTTCGATCTCTGGGTCGAGCGACCAGAACAAAGTCTTCGCTGAGATGCCGAGGAACGCCGCGACCTCGCGCGTTGTGAGGAGGCGCTCTGCCACACCTCGTCCGAAGTCTTGTAGGCTCGCGCGCCACCATGCGGTGCGTCGAGTGCGGTTGCTACAGCGCGAGGGCGTCAGGCTGGATAGCGCTCCTCGGCCGCGACCCCGACCACCACGACGAGGCGCCCACTGAGGTCATCGCGTTTTGTCCGGCATGTGCCGCCTTCGAGTTCGGCATGGCGGTGAAGCTCGCCGAGACCTACGAGTGAACGTTCGAGCCGGCGCCGACGTGATCGGCGCGTGGCGAGCTCGGCGGCGGTGAGGAGCTTCTCGGTCACGACTCCGACTCCATGAGCGACAACCGAGTAAGCAGACGCATCTCGCCGGCTTCGCTTGGCGTCACAAGCCCGACGAAGCGCGACGCAGGCCGGACACGTCATGGACTCGGCGCCTAGCGCGTCTGACCGATCGAAACGAAAGGCACGCCGCCTTCTCGTACTTCGGCGACCCGCGCTCGGCGTATAGGTGAACGAGCTGCAAGGCATCCTCGAGCGGCAGTTGGGCAGGGCTCGTCCGGCGTCGCGGCGCGAAAGCGGCAGTCGCGTCCCTTGCCCTTCTCGTCGCAATGGTCCTTTTGATCCTCGTCGGCTTGGTTGTCGGTGGCTTTGGCGCTTGTCACATTGGCCGTCGCGTTGATGGGGAAGGACATCGAGAGCGACAGGCGGCTGCTGATCGTGCTGAGCGCCCTGCCGGTTCTCAGTGCCTTCGCACTCGCGATCGTCGCGATACTGTCCGCGTTCGGCGACTCCTTCGAATAGGTCGGGAAGCGTTGGCTTCGTCCAGCTCGCCCGCCTAGAGCCCGCGCTCCCCGATCCGCAGATGGCTCGCAAGCGCTTGCCCTACTCGTCCCACTTTTACAGCTCCAGAAAGGCGAGTGGCGCGACGAATAGTCGCGCCACTCTCGCGATCCCTCCCAGGGAATCTGATCAGTCGTCGTCTTCGTTCTCGGCCTTCGCCGGGTGGCCGATGACCTTTGAAGCCGTCAGTTGCGGCTTCGCATTGGGGTCCTTCAGGTCGTCCTTGCACACGCGAGCCTGGACGAGAACACGGTCGCCCGCCTTAAGGTCGGCAAGAAGGTCGGCCACCGTCTTCATGCCGCCGCCGCGAACCACCGTCTTGGTGTCGAGCGTGACACTCGCGGTGCCAGCACTCTTGTAGGCGCGTCCCCAGCGGTTCGCGCCGGTGACGTTCATGCTGAGCAAGTTCGCGGATGCGCTCACGAGCGTGCCTTTCAAGACGACGGTGATCTTCGGCTTGCAGCCTTCGCCGGTCGTCGGCTTGCCCTTTCCTTCTGGGGGCGCTGCCACCGCAGACGAAACAGCGAGACCCGCGACGGCCAAGCTTGCGAGAACGAGCTTGATCTTCATGATCTTCTCCTCCCTGGGAGGGGATAGTTTGATCGGTCACTCAGAAGATGCGCGATAGCAGGGAAACTTGCGCGTTCGACAGGATCGTGAGCCGTCTGAGTGAGGAGCCCTTCCCGCCCTGGTGCCGGCCGACCGCCGGTCCGGCTCACCGCCCTCGTTCTCGAACGTCACTTCCGGTGGCAGAACCGTCGTCAACGAGCCGCTTTGCTCCGCGACGAGCTCGACCTGCCTCGAGACCACCCGAGGGCCGAACTGCTCGAGCAGCTCCGCGTCGCGTACCGACGGCAGCCGTGGGGAGGCGCAGCCTCGTGCCGGCTCAGAGTTTCGAGCGCGTGGTCCGCGGCTGATCGGCCGTGCCCCACTCATGCCCCAAACGTCCGAGAACCTCTCACGCAGCCATGCGAGTCTCAGAAGCGGTGGGCACCCGAAACCCGCATAGTTGCGTCCGATCGTAATGGTCCGTCGTCGCGTGGCTAGACCGTCGGCACGGCTTGGGAAGCCAGTGCTCTACCAGCTGAGCTACGTCCGCGTGCGCCCGGGATCTTGGCCGCCTAGCGGCCGTCGCCTTCCTTGTCCCACGCCCGCTCGCCCGTCCGCTCTCCGGTCCCCGAGAGCCGCGTTGATCCCCGCACGCAGGTCGCGGACCAGGGACTCCGTTTCGAGGCCCGACGTGGAATCGAGCTGCGCGCGAACGTCTCGCAGCGCCGCTCGAAGCCGCTCGATCTCCTCCTCGAGCTCCTCGTAGGTGTTGATGCGGTGGAGCAGCAGTGGCGCGTCTTGCGGATTGGGCGCGTACGGATCCACGACGACCGTCGCGCGGGGCAGCGGACCGACGAGCCTGAACCTGATGCCCTGGCCGTCCTGGTGCCATGGCCGCGCAGTCGCATGTACACGCAGTTCTCGGTCCCGCGCAAGAGCTCTGTCCACGCTCAACGTGTCCTCCCGGAGTCGATTCTGCTCCGCGAGCTTGCCATACGAATCCAGCAATCTGCGGAAGGCGTCGTCAGCTGGTCCCCGATGACGCTCAGCCCCCCTGCATCTCCTGCATGTTCTTCACGATCATCGCCGAGACCTCGCGCAAGTCGTCGCTCGGGCTGAACTGCACGTACTCGGTGCCCGGCTCGTTGCTGACGCCGACGTGCCCTGGCGGAAGGTAGAAGGCATCGCCGGCCGCGAACTCCTCTTCGTGATCCGCGAAGCGGTAGGTGAGCCTGCCTTTCGTCACGTAGCCCCAGTGCGGACATTGGCAGCGGTCGTCCTGCAAGCCCTTGAGCAGTGGAGTTTGATCGAGGTCCTCACGAAAGGTCAGGAAGTTCACGGTATAGCCGGCGAGCTCCTCATTCCGATCCACCACGGGACCATGGTCCCCGCCTCCAGTCGCCGCATCCCTCGAGACTTTCGGCATCTGTCGCCTCCCTCGTCGGTTGTTGCGCGAGCCTACGCCCCCGGGACCGTGCGCGTCAGTGCCGTCTTGACATCGCCCTCATGAGCCGGCCGTACAGTGCCGGCGTGCTTCGGGTCGCCGTTGCCGCGGCTCTCGCCGCGACGATCTGCTCGATCGGAGTCTCCGGTGCCCCCGCCGCGGACCGCGCGGACGCGTCCGTGTTCGGGGGTCTCGCGACCTGGGTGGACATCTACGACGGCCCCGTCTACGCGGCTCCCGATCGAGTAGCTGACCGGATGGCGGCCCGGCACGTGACGACCGTGTGGCTGGAGACGGCGAACTTTGGAGCAAGCGCGGATGTCGTCGACCCCCTACGACTCGGGCGCATCGTCGACGCTCTGCATGCGCGAGGGATCCGCGCGGTGGCGTGGTACCTGCCGGGCCACGTGAAGCCCGCGCTCGACTCGCGACGCGCGCTGGCCATGCTCTCCTTCCGCACTCCTTCGGGCGGCGAGTTCGACGGGGTCGCCCTGGACATCGAGTCCACGAAGCTTCGCAACGTCGGGCTCCGGTCGCGCCGGGCCGTTGCGCTCGCTGCGCAGCTGCGGCAGGCGGCGGGCGACACGCCGCTCGCGATCGTGCCGTTCAACCCTCGCGGACTCGAGCGCCGACCGCAGACGTGGCCCGGGTTCCCGTGGGAGAAGCTCGCCGAGAGCGCCGATGCGTTCGCGCCGATGATCTACACCGGCGGCGGGCTGAGCGGCTTCGACGCGACGTACGGGTACGTGACACGAGCGCTCCGGCTCCTGCGAGTCGAGACGAACAGACCGGACGTGCCGATCCACGTCATCGGCGGCGTCGCCGACCGCATGGGAACGGATGAGCTCGCGGGCTTCGTCGCGGCCGTGGGGGACGACGGCGCGACGATAGGCGTCAGCCTCTACGACTGGATGACGACGGCGACGCGCGCGTGGAAAGCGCTCGCTCTGCTCACGCAGTAGGCCACGCCTCGCGCAGACGGTCGCGGGTCTCGACGAGGTGCTCGGGGATCACCTTGACGTCCGCGAGGACGGGCATGAAGTTCGTGTCGCCCGACCAGCGCGGCACGACGTGGAGATGGACGTGGTCGGCGATGCCTGCCCCGGCGACTCGCCCGAGGTTCCAGCCGAGGTTGTATCCCTCCGGGCCGTACACGCACCCGAGCACGTCGAGCGCCGCCACGGCGATCGCGTGCACTTCGAGTGCCTCCTCGTCCGTGAGCTCGGCGAGCTCCCCCACGTGTCGCATCGGGGCGACCAGGAGGTGCCCCGACGAGTACGGGTACTTGTTCAGGAGCGCGATCGTGGCCGCTCCTCGATGCACGAGGAGCGACCGCGTGGCGTCGAGCCCCTCCGCCTCGTTGCAGAAGACGCAGCCCGTCTGCTCGTCGGCCTGGGCGACGTACTCGAGCCGCCACGGTGCCCAGAGGGGCTTCGGCATGGGCCGTTTTCTACCACCGCGCATGCCTCGGACCGGTCGACCTCGTAGACTGCGGGTCGATGAGCTACGCGCTCAAGCTGGCCGCCGTCGCGATCGGTTTCCTCCTCGTGGGCGCGCTCGGCATCGTGGTCTTCAGCCGGATCTGGTACCGGGTCGGGTTCGGCGCCGCGCTCCTCATCGTCTTCGGCGGCCTGCTCCTCCTCGTGTGGAACGTCGACCGCAAGGACAAGGCGAAGCGCGCCGGGCTCGACGAGCTGCCGCCCGTCTGACACCGGCGCTCGCGGTCGCCGCGGTGCTCGCGGTCGCGGGGTGCGCTCCATCGCGGCCGGTCGCAGCGGAGCAGGGGGCGACGGTCGCGCGTGTGGGCGACGGCGACACCCTCGAGCTTGCGAACGGGCGGCATGTGCGGCTCGTGCAGATCGATGCGCCTGAGCTCGGAGGCGGTGAGTGCTACGCGCGTCAGTCGCTTCGCGAGCTCGAGTCGCTCGCGCCACCCGGCCGGCGCGTCGAGCTGCGGCGCGACCCGCGGCTGGACGACGTGGACCGGTACGGGCGGCTGCTGCGCTACGTCCTCGTCGGTGGACGAAACGTCAATCTCGAGCTGGTCCGCCGAGGCGCCGCGACGCCGTACTTCTATCGCGGAGACGAGGGTCGATACGCCGACGCGCTGCTCCGGGCGGTGGCGGCGGCCCGCAGTGCCGGCCGCGGCCTGTGGGGCGTATGTCGCGTCACCTGGCGTCCGGACCGCGCCGTGGCTACTCGGGGGAGGTAGGTCGTCCCTCGGACGAGGGACGTTCTCCGCCCGAACCCAGACCTTCGGCGCGGCGACTCTGGACCTCAAGTGGGCGCTGGCCTGAGCCGATCACGCTGAACTGTGAACTCGTAGCCGAAGAGACCCAGAGGGAGGCGGCAGTGACTGCGGCCCAGTTCGAACTAATCGACGAGACAGAGGCAGAGATGATTCTTCGGTGGCGCTTCGAAGAGCTCGTGCGTTCCGGGTACGACATCGGCTCGGCACTCGTCCTCGCCTCTCATGTCGAGATCGATCTCCACGATGCGTCGGCGCTCACCCAGCGGGGCTGCCCCCCCGAGACGGCGCTTCGAATCCTCCTCTAGCGAGTGGCAACACACCAAGGCCGGGCCCCGGTGCGGCGGGGGTCCCGGCCTTATTCGTGTCCGGGCTGGGGCGGTGGTCGACGGATCGCAGAGCTCAAAGCCACTTCCGCCATCTGAAGAAGCCGAGCGTGGCTGCGGCGATCACGAGCAACGCGACGACGATCGTCCAGAAGGCCTCGTGGGTACCCTCGCCGGGGAAGAGCACGTTCATGCCGAATACGCCGGTCACGAGCGTGAGCGGCAGAAGCGTCACGCTGATTACCGTCAACAGCCGCAGGACGTCGTTCTGGCGGTGCGCGAGCACGGACTCGTTCGTCGACTCGAGACCGTCGACGACCTCCTTGTAGTTGTCGAGGAGGTCCCAGATCCGCTCAGCGGAGTCGACGATGTCGTCGAAATAGAGCTCGAGCTCCTCGGGGAGGAAGGCCTCGACGCGCCGCTCGAGCACGCGCAGCGTCGAGCGCTCGGGCTTGATGATCTTGCGGTACGAGATGATCTCCTGCTTCACGTTGGAGATGTCGCGGACGACCTCCTGCGAGCGCCCTTCGAACACCTCGTCCTCGATCCCGTCGAGCTTGTGGGCGATCTTGTCGAGGATCGGGAAGCAGTAGTCGAAGAGGTCGTCGAGGATCTCGTACAGCAAGCGGCCCGACCCCCGCGCGAAGAGCTGCTCGCGGAGCTGCTCGTCCTCTTCGCAGCGTGCGAAGAGGCGCGTGACGGGATGGAGCGCGCCGTTCGGGATCGTGGCGATGTAGTCGTGCCCGATGAAGAGGTCGAGCTCGGCCGCGTTCAGCCGCTGGACGTTCTTGTCGTAGATCGGGAAGTGGAGAACGGCGAACAGGTAGCCCTCGTCCTCGTAGTCGTCCACCTTCGGGCGCTGTCGCTTGGAGACGATGTCCTCGACGTCCAGCGGGTGCCAGCCGAAGCGGGCGGCCAGCTCCTGTGCCGTCTCGACGTCCGGCGAGACGACGTTTACCCAGGTGAGCCCGCTAGCGGAGAGCTCGTGGACGATCGGCGCCGGCGAGACGACCGGCGTGCCGCCACGGGCGCGCGAACGACGGATGCGAGGGAGGCTCGGCATGGGTACTCAGCGGATCGTCCTTCGTCACGGCCATGTTCGGGATTCTAGCCCGGGGGCCTTCCCACCAGGCGGATACGGGTCTGGCGGCGTGGGACACTAGCCGGGCGATGCGTGAGGGGTTTCTCCTCGATCCGGAGGTCGCGTACTTCAACCACGGGGGGTACGGCGCGTGCCCGGTCGAGGTCTTCGACGAGTACCAGCGCTGGCAGCGCGAGCTCGAGCGCGAGCCCACGGAGCTCCTCGGCAGACGCTTCGCCGACTCGCTGTGGGACGCCCGCGCCGCGCTCGCCGCCTTCGTCGGCGCGCGGACGCAGGATCTCGTGTTCGCGCCGAACGCGACCTCGGCACTGAACGCGGTTCTGCGCTCGCTGCGCATACGCCCCAACGAGGAGGTCCTGACGACGAAGCACGAGTACGGCGCGATCCTGCGGACGCTCGAGTTCATCCGGGCGAACGTCGTGCTCGTCGAGCCGGACGAGCTCGTCGCGAACATCGGGATCCGGACGCGCGCGATCGTGGTCTCGCACATCACCTCGCCGACGGCTCTCGTCCTCCCGGTCGAGGAGATCTGCGCCGCGGCGCGCAGGGCGGGCGTCCTGTCAATCGTCGACGGTGCCCACGTGCCCGGACAGCTCCCCCTCGACATCGGCGCGGTGGGGGCGGACGTCTACGCCGGCAATTGCCACAAGTGGCTCTGCGCGCCGAAAGGCGCGGGTTTTCTGTGGGCGCGGCCCGAGCACCAGGAGTGGATCGAGCCGCTCGTGATCAGCTGGGGCTACCACGAGGACGCGGACTTCGGCGAACGCCACGGCTGGCAGGGGACCCGCGACCCGGCTGCGTACCTCGCGGTCCCCGCAGCGATCGAAATGGACGCGTCCTTCGACCGCGCCGCGGCGCAGCAGCTGGCCGACGAGGCCGAGCGTCGCCTCGCCCCGTTCGGGCTCAGGCCGCTCCGCGGGACGAGAGCGCCGTTCATGCGGGCGCTCACGGTGCGCGCCTCCGATCCGGACGAGCTCTGGCGCCGGCTCGTGGAGGATCATCGCGTCGACGTCCCCGTCTACGACTGGGAAGGGACTGCGCTGCTACGCGTCTCGATCGGACCCTACAACGACGAGGTCGACCTCGAGCGCCTCGTCGACGCGGTCAGGCGCAGCCTGCGTTGATGCGCGCGCCGTTCGCGGGGCGGCTCGTCCTGCCCGTGGCCGTCCTCGTGCTCGTCCTCGAGGTCGCCTTCGCGAACGGGTACGGCTACCACCGCGACGAGCTGTACTTCCGCACGACGGCGCGCCATATGGCTGTCGCCTACGACGACCAAGGGTTTCTCACGCCCGTCCTCGGGCGCATCAGCGAGGCGCTCTTCGGAGAGACGCCGCGTGGCCTGCGCGTCTTCTCCGCGGTCGCCGCCGCGACCCTCGTCGTCCTCGTCGCGCTGCTCGCGCGCGAGCTTGGAGCGGGGGGCCGCGGCCAGCTCGTCGCGGCGGCGGGTACGGCCTCGGCGGGCTTCGTGCTCGCGGCGGGGCACATCCTCAGCACGACGACGTTCGACCAGCTCGTGTGGGTCGCCACGCTGCTCGTGGTCGCCCGGATGCTCGCAGGTGGTGACGAGCGGCTCTGGATCGTCGCGGGTGGCCTCGTCGGCGTCGGCCTCGAGAACAAGCAGCTTCCGCTCCTGCTCGTCGCCTCGCTCGTCGCCGGCCTCGCGCTCGACCGCAGGCTCCTCTGGGTCGTCCGCTCGCCCTGGTTGTGGCTCGGAGCTGCGCTCGCCGTCATCCTCTGGCTCCCGAACCTCGCCTGGCAGGCGACTCACGGCTGGCCGCAGCTCGCGCTCGCGGAGGACATCCGACGCGACGACGGTGCCGAGAACCGGGCGACGCTGCTCCCGCTGCAGGTGCTCTTCCTCGGCCCTTTCCTGGCTCCGGTGCTCGGGCTCGGCCTCTGGGGCTTCCTCCGCGAAACGGCCCTGCGACCGTGGCGGGCGCTCGGGATCGCGTACGTCGTCCTGCTCGTCCTCGTCTTCGCGACCGCGGGAAGGCCGTACTATGCCGCGCCGTACCTGCTCGTCCTGCTCGCGGCCGGTTGCGTCCTCGTCGAGCGGTGGCTCGTCACCCGGACCCGCGAGCTCCTCGTTGCGGGCCTCCTGCTCGTGAGCGCGGCGATTGCGGTCGTGATCGTCCTTCCCGTCCTTCATCCGGAGCGGCTCCAGGCGACGCCGATCCCCGATCTGGACGAGGACGCGATCGAGACGGTCGGCTGGCCCGCTCTCGTCCGCACGGTCGCGCGGGTCCATGCGCAGCTCCCTGCGGAGCAACGAGGCACGGCCGTCGTGTTCGCGGGGAACTACGGGGAGGCCGGAGCGATCGACCGGTTCGGGGCCGCATACGGGCTGCCGCGGGCGTACTCGGGGCAGAACGCCTACGCACGGTTCGGCATCCCACCGGGATCGGCAGGCCCGGTCATCGTTCTCGGATACAGCGATCCGTCGGTCGACTTCCGGGCGTGCCGCCATGCCGCGACCATCGACAACGGCGTGGGTCTCGACAACGAAGAGCAGGGCGGAGCCGTCTTCGTGTGCACGCGCCCTCGCAGGCCGTGGGCGGAGGCGTGGCCGGACCTCACCCATCTCGACGCCTGACGAGCGGTCACACTGCCGGGCGTGATCCAGACTGCGATCCAGACGCTTCTCGACGGACACGATCTCGGACGCGATGACGCGCGTGCCGTGATGGGGGAGATCATGGGCGGAGCCGCGACGCCGGCGCAGATCGGGGGCTTCCTCATCGCGTTGCGCGCGAAGGGAGAGACCGCCGACGAGATCGCAGGGTGCGCGGACGCCATGCGGGCTCACGTGCTCCCGGTGCGGACCGAGCGCGAGGACGTAGTCGACGTCGTCGGGACGGGCGGAGACGGCTCCCACACGTTCAACATCTCCACGACCGCCGCGATCGTCGCTGCGGCCGCGGGTTCGGCGGTGGCCAAGCACGGAAATCGAGCCGTGAGCTCGCTCTCGGGGTCGGCCGACGTACTGGAGGCGCTCGGGTTCGAGCTCGAGCAGCCGCCGGAACGGATAGCCGTGTCGATCGACCGCCTGGGGTTCGGCTTCATGTTCGCTCCGCTCCACCACCCGGCCATGAGGCATGCCGGGCCGGTGCGCCGGGAGCTCGGCACCCGGACGATCTTCAACGTCCTCGGGCCGCTGACCAACCCGGCGGGAGCTCGTGCCGGGGTTTTCGGCGTCTACGCGCCCGACATCGCGCGGACGGTCGCGGACGCCCTGGCCGTCCTCGGCTCGCGGCGCGCGTTCGTCGTGCACGGCGCAGGCGGCGTGGACGAGCTCTCGCCTGCGGGGCCGAACCTCGTCTTCGAGGTCGCGGACGGAGTCGTTCACGAGCGTGTCGTCGACCCGGTCGAGCTTGGTATCGAGCCGTGCGAACCGGGTGCCCTCGCGGGAGGCTCGCCGGCCGACAACGCCCGCATTACGCGCGATGTGTTGAGCGGCGCGGGCGGCCCGAGGCGCGACGCCGTCGTCCTCAATGCGGGAGGCGCGATCGCCGCAGCGGGTCACGCCGACGACCTCCGCGAGGGGCTCGCGCTCGCCGCCGAAGCGATCGACGACGGGCATGCGGCCGAGCGGCTCGAGGAGCTCGTCGCGTTCTCGCGAGAGTCCGCGTGATGGGACGTTTTGCGGACGCTCTGTGCAGTCCTGGTCTTGCGGCGATCGCCGAGGTGAAGCGGCGATCGCCGTCGGCTGGCGACCTGCGGCCCGACGCGGATCCCGCCGCCCTCGCCGCGGCGTACGAGCGGGCAGGGGCTGCGGCCGTCTCGATCCTCGTGGACGAGCGCTTCGGAGGCACCTGGGACGACCTTCGTGCGGCTCGGTCGGCGGCGGCGCTCCCGCTCCTCGCGAAGGGGTTCTTCTCCACGCTGGAGCACCTTCGCGCCGCACGCGAGGCGGGCGCCGACGCTGCGCTCCTGCTCCTGCGCGACCTCGACGACGCGACGATGCGAGAGCTCCTCGGCGTCGCAAGTGGCCTCGGACTGGAGACGCTCGTCGAGGCGCACGACGCCGAGGAGCTCGAGCGTGCGGGCGCGCTCGGGGCTCCCGTCGTCGGGATCAACGCGCGCGACCTGTCGAGCTTCCGGATCGACCGTCGAGCACAGCTCGAGCTCGTGGCGGGAGCGCCCCGCGACCGGATCGTCGTCGCGGAGAGCGGGATCGAGTCCCGGGCACAGGGCGCGCTGGCTGAGCTCGCGGGTGCCGATGCGATCCTCGTCGGCTCGACCCTCATGCTCGCCTCGGATCCGGCCGCGAAACTCCGCGAGCTCCTCTCGCGACCGCTCGTGAAGGTGTGCGGACTGACGCGCGACGAGGATGTGGCCGCGGCGGCCGATGCGGGTGCAGACATGGCCGGCTTCGTCCTCGAGGATGCGAGCCCGCGCCGGGCGCCGGCCGTGCTCGACGTGCCCGAGGCGATGCTCTCCGTCGCGGTCGTCGTTGAAGACGCGGGCGACGCCTCGTCCGATCTCGTCCAGCTCTACGCGAGGGAGGAGGGGAAGGTCCGCGGGCGCGACGCGGTGCTCTTGCGCAAAGGCGAGGAGGTCGCGCGCGTCGTCGACCTGCCGTGGCAGGAGGACGACCCGGGTCATCTCGCGCGGGCACGCGAGGTGGAGGGAAGGGTGATGCTCGCGGGAGGACTCGGCCCGGAGAACGTCCGCGACGCGATCGCGGCGGTGCGGCCGTGGGCGGTCGACGCGAGCTCGAGCCTCGAGATCTTTCCGGGGATCAAGGATCACGAGCGCGTTCGCGCCTACGTGGAAGCGGCGCGCGCGTGACGGTCGGCCTCTACGGCGCGTACGGCGGTCGCTACGTCCCGGAGACGCTGATTCCCGCCCTCGACGCGCTCGAGCGCGGCTGGGACGAGGCCCAGTCCGACCCGTCGTTCCGGGCCGAGCTCGACCGCCTTGGCGAGCGCTACGTCGGCCGGCCGACTCCGCTCTACGAGGCCGAGCGCTTCGCGCCCGACGGGCGACGGATCGTGCTCAAGCGGGAGGACCTGTGCCACACGGGCGCGCACAAGATCAACAACGCCGTCGGCCAGATCGTGCTCGCGTCGAGGCTCGGCAAGAGCCGGATCGTGGCCGAGACGGGTGCGGGGCAGCACGGCGTCGCCACCGCGACAGTGTGTGCGCGCTTCGGGCTGGAGTGCGTCGTCTACATGGGGTCCGAGGACATGCGCAGGCAGCACCCGAACGTCGAGCGGATGCGCCTCCTCGGCGCCGAGGTGCGTGCAGTCGAGTTCGGCACGAGGACGTTGAAGGAGGCGACGAGCGAGGCGATTCGCGACTGGATCACGAACGTCGAGTCGACGTACTACCTCATCGGCTCCTGCGTCGGGCCGTATCCGTACCCCGCAATCGTCCGCGAGCTCCAGGCGGTGATCGGGCGGGAGGCGCGGCAACAGGCGCTCGACTGGTACGAACGCCTGCCGGATGCCGTCGTCGCGTGTGTCGGAGGCGGCTCGAACGCCATCGGTCTCTTCGCCGGCTTCCTCGACGACGACGTCCGGCTCGTCGGGGTGGAGGCGGCTGGCGCCGCGAGCCTCGGGTCCGGCCGGCCGGCGGTGCTCCACGGGATGCGCTCGTCGGTGCTCGCGGACGAGGACGGCCAGGTTCTCGACGCGCACTCGATCTCCGCGGGCCTCGACTACCCCGGCGTGGGGCCGGAGCACGCAGCGCTGCGCGATTCCGGCCGCGCCGAGTACGTGACGGCGACGGACGACGAAGCGCTCGCCGCGTTCCGTCGCCTCGCCGAGACGGAGGGGATCATCCCCGCACTCGAGCCTGCGCACGCTCTCGCCCGCGCGCTCGACCTCGACGCGGAGCTCGTGCTCGTGGGGCTGTCCGGCCGGGGCGACAAGGACCTCGCCGAGGTGCTTTCGCGCTGAGCAAGACCCTTGTCGTGTATCTCATGGCGGGCCTGGAGACGCCCGAACTCGCCCGCGCGGCCGAGGCGGGCGGGGCGGACATCGTCGAGATCGGGTTCCCGTTCTCCGATCCGCTCGCGGACGGGCCCGTCATCCGCCGCGCGGCGGAGCGCGCGCTCGCCGCGGGCATGCGAACCACGGCGTGCCTCGAGTGTCTCCGTTCCGTGCGGGAATCCGTTCACGTGCCGCTCGTCCCCATGACCTACGCCTCGTTGCTCGAGGCCTACGGCTGGGAGCGTTTTGCGGCCGACGCGCGCGTCGCGGGCGCCGCGTCGCTCATCGTCGCCGACCTCCCGGTCGACGCCCGTCCAGACCTTGCCCGCGTCCAGCTGGTGGCTCCGACGTCGACCGACGAGCGGATCGCACTCGCGGCCGACCGGACCGACGGCTGGCTCTATCTCGTCACCGTCGCAGGGACGACGGGGGCGCGATCGGAGCTCTCACCGGCGCTTGCGCCGCTCGTCGAGCGTGCACGCGCGCTCGCGGACGTCCCGCTCTACGCCGGGTTCGGCATCTCGACGCCCGAGCAGGCGGCCACCGCCGCAGGGCTCGCGGACGGAGTCGTCGTCGGCTCTGCCGCGCTCCTCGCGGCCGAGGACGGGCCGGGCGCGCTCCAGCGGTTCGTCGCTCAGCTGCGCGCCGCGCTCGCCTGATCGAGGAGCCAGTCGCGCGCGACGTGCCAGACGCTCGAGCCCGCGTCGATGTGCTCGAAGTGGCCGACACCGTTGAGCACTCTTGCTTCGCACGCGTCACCCGCGGCGAGCGCCGCTTCCGCGTAGCTCGTCGCGATGCGGAGAGAGACCGTCGTGTCCTGCTCGCCGTGTAGCACGAGCTGCGGAACGCCGAGCGGCAGCCGCTCACGAGGTGACGCGAGCACGTAACGTTCGAAGTCCTCGGTCGGATCTCCCAGGAGCGCCCTCGTCGGCGTGGACGAGGGCATGAGCCCCGCGGCGAGGGTGAGGTCGAGGACACCGGCCTGCGAGACGACCGCCCGGATCTGGACACGAGGGTCGGCGCCCGGCGTGCCCGGGGGCAGGGTCGGCCTCGCGGCCGCCCAGAAGGCGAGCTGTCCGCCCGCGGAGTGCCCGACCGCGACGACACGCGTGAGATCGAGCGGCTCGTCGAGCTCGGCGAGGGCATCCACCCCAGCCGCCGCGTCGAGGAACGTTGCCGGCCAGCCGCCACCCGAGCCAACGCGCCGGTACTCGAGGTTCCACGCAGCGAGGCCGTGCGCACTCAGGTCGAGGCAGAGACCCTCCATGAGCGAGCGGTCGTATTGCGCTCGCCAGTACCCGCCGTGCAGGACGACGGCGACGGGATGCGGGTCGGCGCCATGGGGCAGGTACAGCTCGCCGACCTGGCTGGGATCGTCACCGTACTGGTGCGTCGAGCGGGTCATGCGCCCGGCAGGATTCGAACCTGCGGCCTCGCGCTCCGGAGGCGCGCGCTCTATCCCCTGAGCTACGGGCGCGGAAGGCGCCAGTGTAACGGCGCCCCGCCGTGGCGAGACGCGCCGCGAGGTCATAGGCTCGTCGGATGCTCGTCGCCGACGTCGCGAAGACGTACGCCGACCTCGTCACCACGGTCTTCTCCTCGACGATCGCCGCGAAAGCGTGGTTCGCGACCGGGGCACTCGTGCTCGCCGGTGTACAGGTCGTGACGGCCGCCCGCATCTACGGCCGCCTGTCCTTCCTGCCGGAGCGAGGCGCTGCGATCGCCCGGACCCATCGCTGGTCGGGTCGTTTCGCGTTCCTGCTCACGCTGCCGATCTTCTTCCACTGCGTGACGATCCTCGGCTTCCAGACGCCCGACGCCCGCGTCGCCGTGCACGCCATCGTCGGGACGTTCTTCTACGGCGTGTTCGCGGCCAAGGTCCTGATCGTGCGCGACCACTCGCTTCCAGGCTGGGCGCTGCCGACGGCCGGGCTCACGCTCGCCTCGATGCTCGCAGTGCTGTGGCTCACCTCGAGCCTCTGGTACTTCACGACGGTGAGGTTCGGGTTCTAGTGCGGCGCGGTTGGCGACCGATCCTCGTGGGCGCCGCGATCGCGATCGGAACGTTCGCGCTCGCCAAGGCGCAGATCTTCGCCCCGTCGGCGCCTGCGGGCACCGCCGTCGCAGGTGACGCGACGCGCGGGCAGTCGATCTTCGACAGCACGTGCTCGGGGTGTCACGGGGCCGGAGGCAAGGGGGGAGGAGTCGGTCCGGCGCTCGCCGGCACGGGGCTCGACGCGACGACCGTGACGACGACGGTTCAGCAGGGTCGAAGCGTCATGCCCGCCGGACTCGTGAGCGGTCAGGACCTCGCAGACGTCGTCGCGTACGTCGTCTCGATCTCGAGCCCGAGCGGGTAGCTTCGGCCCGTGGACGTCGGCGCGCGCATCGTTCGGCTGCAGCTCGCGGAGACGTTCGTCATCGCCCGCGAGTCGACGGACGTCGCGGACGTCGTCCACGTGTCGGTGAGCCAGGACGGCGTGACCGGCTACGGCGAGGCGGCGCCGATCGAGCGCTATGGCGAGTCCGCCGACTCGGCGCTCGCCTTCGTCGAGGAGCACGCGGAGCTCGTCGGCGACGACCCGTTCGCGCTCGAAGACCTCGGCGAGCGCCTCGCCGGGGTTCCGGGCGAGCAGGCGGCGAAGTCCGCGCTCGACGCCGCCCTCCACGATCTGCAGGGGAAGCTCCTCGGCGTGCCCGCGCATCGACTCCTCGGCCTCCCGCGGACGGGCCCTCCGACCTCGTGGACGATCTGGCTCGGCGAACCGGACGACATGGCGCGCAGAGCCGAGCAGGCTGCCGCGACCTACCGCCGCCTCAAGCTGAAGCTCGGCGGCGGCGACGGGCTCGACGTCGAGCGCGTGCGGGCGGTCCGGGGCGTGACCGATCTCCCGCTCATGGTCGACGTCAACGAGTGGTGGTCGCTCGACGAGGCGTTGGAAGCATTGCCGCAGCTCGCGGAGCTCGGCGTCGAGTACTGCGAGCAGCCGCTCCGGGCCGGTGACCAGGGAGGCCGCACGCTCAGGGAGCGCTCCCCGGTCCCCATCTTCGTGGACGAGGACTGCCACACGCTCGCGGACGTCCTGCCCTGTGCTGAGATCGCCCACGGCATCAACATCAAGCTCGGGAAGTCCGGTGGCATTCGCGAGGCGATCAGGATGGCCCACGCGGCGCGGGCACTGCGCATGGGTGTGATGGTCGGCTGCATGCTCGAGTCCGGGCTCGGGATCGCCGCCGGGTGCTGTGTCGCGCCGCTCTGCGACCACGTCGACCTCGACGGGAACCTGCTCCTCCGCGACGATCCCTGGCCCGGCGTCGAGCTCGTGGACGGCATCCAAGTGCCGTCGCTCGACCTCGGTCTGGGCGTCTCCTCCCGTGCGTGAGGCTCTCGTCGCAGGGCTCTTGCGGAGCTACGGCGTCCACGCGTATTCGAAGTGGGGCGGCGCCTTCTGGCGTCTCCTGTCCCTCGTCGACCTCGGCGTCGAGGCGGGCCACCCGGGTGCCGTCGCGGCCGCGGAGGAGACGCTCGAGTGGGTCGCGAGCCCACGGCGTCTTGCGGAGATCCACAGGCGGCGGATCGACGGGCGCGTGCGGCGGTGCGCCTCGCAGGACGGCCGCGCGCTGCAGGCGTGCATCGACGTCGGCCTGCGCGGCGATCCCCGCCTCGACGTCCTCGCCGAGTCGCTGGTCGACACGCAGTGGCCCGACGGGGGGTGGAACTGTGACCGGAAACCGCACGTCACGCACTCGTCCTTCAACGAGACGTGGGGGCCGATCCTGGGGCTGGCACGCTACGGGGCGCACGACGCAGCGGCGCGCGGCGCGGAATTCCTCCTCGAGCACAAGGTCGCGTACTCGCACCGGACCGGTGAGCTCGCCCATCCGACGATCCTCCGACTTCGGTACCCGCCGTACTGGCACTACGACCTGCTGGCCGGGCTGAGGACGGTTGCGGCGTCGGTGGGCCTCGCCGATGCGCGGCTGGAGAGGCCGCTTGCGGCGCTCGAGGAGAAGCGGCAGCCGGACGGCACGTGGCGCTGCGAGGGCAAGTGGTGGAAGGGCCCAGGCTCGAAGGGCAGCAACGTCGAGGTCGTGGACTGGGGAGCTGCGGCGAACGAGCTCTTGACCGCGCAGGCGCACGGTGTCCTGCGCGCCGCGGGGCGCCTCTAGATTTCGCGCAGTGGTCCGTCGGATCCTCATCCTCGGCGAGGGGTTCTCGCACGACCCGCATTACGGCAAGACCATGCGCGGGATCATCCGCTACGGCCCCGACCCCGTCGTCGCCATCCTCGACTCGCGCCGCGCAGGGCAGACGCACGACGGCATTCCGATCGTCGGGACGGTGGAAGACGCACTTCCGTACGAGCCGACCGTGGCCGTCGTGGGCGTGGCGACGCAGGGCGGCCGCTTCCCGCCCGCGTGGCGCGAGCTCCTGAAGCAGAGCGTCGCCGGGGGGCTCGACCTCGAGAGCGGGCTCCACGAGTTCGTCTCGGACGACCCCGAGTTGACCGAGCTCGCCAGCCGGCACGGCGTGGAGCTGCGCGACCTGCGCAAGCCCCCCGCGGGCCTGAACGTGCCCACCGGAGCGAACCTGGCCGTCGACGCGGCGATCGTGCTTACGGTCGGCTCGGATTGCGCGATCGGGAAGAAGACCGTCGCAGTCGAGCTCGACCTCGAGGCACGCCGGCGCGGGCTCGAGTCCGTGTTCGTGCCGACTGGCCAGACCGGGGTGGCGATCGCCGGCTGGGGGATCGCGGTGGACGCTGTCGTCTCCGACTTCCTGGCCGGCGCGGCCGAGTCGCTCGTCGTGGAAGGCGCACGCCGCGGCGGGAAGCTCTTGTTCGTCGAGGGCCAGGGCTCGCTCGTGCACCCGATGTATTCGGGGGTGACGCTCGGACTCGTGCACGGGGCGACTCCGCACGCCTTCGTCCTCTGTCACGCCGCGGGCGCGACGGAGATCGAGGGCTGCCCCGGACACCCCATTCCGCCGCTCCGGGAGCTCGTCGAGCTCCACGAGCGCATCGCCCTCCCCGCACGGAAGGCGAAGGTCGTGTGCATCGCCCTCAACACGGGCTCCATCGAGAGCGACGACGACGCGCGAGAGGCGATCGGGGACGTCGCCGGGGAGACCGGCTTACCGGCCGACGACCCCGTCCGATTCGGGGCGCAGCATCTGCTTGACGCACTCCTCGCACGGCTCTAGGCTCCCAAGCCGCTGCGGGCAGTGGGGAGCCCGCCGGGGTGGAACTGGGATGCGGATCTTCGCTGTAGCAACGGCTCTCACGGTCGCACTCCTCACAGGAGCGAACGTCGCCGTTGCCGCCGACGTGGGGGCGAACGACGACACGGCGAAGTTCTCCGAGGACGGCGGTGCAGCGCTCTATGGGCGCATGGCGGCGCTCGGGCTTCGACAGACGGTCATCAGCGTTCGCTTCGTGCCCAGCCAGGCGGTCGTGATCCAGGACAAACAGCAACTCGACCGCGCGATCGCGAGTGCCACGGATGCCGGCCTTCGTGTCGTCCTCGCGGTCTACCCGTACCCGCCACGAGAGCTCGAGGCGGGGCTCGGCTCGCCCTCTCTCTTCGCTGCGTACGTGGGCGTTCTCGCCTCCATCTACCCGCAGGTGCGGCAGTTCGTCATCGGGAACGAGCCGAACCAACCCGCGTTCTGGCGCCCGCAGTTCGACGCGGCGGGCTCGAACCTCTCTGCGACGGCGTTCGGACCGTACCTGGCGGCGGCCTACGACATGCTGAAGTCGGTCGACTCGACCATCTCGGTCGTCGGTGTCGGGCTGTCGCCGCGCGGGAACGACCGTCCCGACGCCCGGAACAACATCTCGACGTCTCCCGTCCGGTTCCTACGCGCGCTCGGCGCGTGGTACCGGCGAAGCGGCCGGACGCGGCCACTCATGGACGCGTTCAGCTTCCATCCCTACCCGAACGAGGCGACCGACCCGCTCGAGCGCGGCTATCTCTGGCCCAATGCCGGCTTCGCGAACCTCGACCGCGTCAAGCAGGCGCTCTTCGATGCCTTCTCGGGGACACCGCAGCAGACGACGATCGACGGGCTGAAGCTCCACCTGGACGAGGTCGGGTGGCAGGTGGCCACGGCGGGACGAGTCGGCTACCGCGGGCTCGAGAACGTCTCCGTCACCGACGAGCTGACACAGGCCGCGATCTACGGGCAGCTGATCCGCGATGCGGCGTGCGACCCCGACGTCGCGTCGCTGAGCTTCTTCGGGTTTCGCGACGACGGGCTCCGGACGGGCTTCCAGGCCGGTCTCGAGCGAGTCGACGGCTCCGTTCGCCCGGCCGAGGCCGCGGTGCAGGCCGCCATCCCGGAGGCGTGTGCCGGACCGCTGCACGTGTGGGCGCCAGGTGCCGAGGTCGTCGGCGCGAAGGTGGCCGTGGGTGCCCGGGGCGCCGCGCTGACGGCCCACCTCGCCGCCGGAGAGGACGCTCGGGCTCGTCTCTGCGTGTACGCCGCGTCGTTCGTCGACGCGACGACGGAGCGCTGCCGCTCGGTCGCCGTCGCTGGCCTCCGGCCGCAGGCGGTCCCGGTACGCCCACCGCTGGGGACGTCGGGCCGCGTCGAGGTCGCCGTTCGCTTCGCTGCGGAGTCGAACCACGCGCGGCGTACGCTCGTCCTCCGGCAGGCGGTGCTCAAGCGCTGAGACTCGTCGCTTGACAGCGAACACGTGTTCGTGCCATGATACGAACACGTGTTCGGTCGAGTGGTCATCGTCGTCCTCGCCGCGGTGCTCTTATGGGCGGTCCTCGCGCGGGATTCGGGTGCAGGCCAGACCCCGCGGCGGCACACGGTTCGGGCGGGCGAGACGCTGTGGTCGATCGCGGCCGCGCGCTACGGCGGTGACCCGAGGGCGGGGGTGTGGAAGCTCCAGCAGGCGAACCACCTCGCCGGCGCGACGATCGTCCCCGGCCAGCGCCTCGTCATGCCCTAGCCGCCACACGCGCGTCGCGGCGGTGGTATGAACGGCGGGATGGCATCAGAGCGCATCCTCGAGCTTCTCCGCCGACCCGTCGACGCCGAGGAGTACACGGAGATCCGCGAGCTGTGGAAGACGCACTCCATAGCCGAGGACAACCGCGACCTGCCGGGTCTCATCTCGACGCTCACGGAGGACTGCGTCTACGAGGTCATGGGAACGGGCGCGCGCTGGGAAGGCCACGACGGCGCCGCCCGCTTCTACACGGAGCTGCTCACCGCCTTCCCAGACATCCACTTCGACCTCGAGTTCATCGTCATCGGTCCGCAAGGGGTATGCGAGGAGGCCCGCATTACGGCGACCCACGAGGGCCGTTGGCTCGACCACGAGGCGACCGGGGAGCGCCTCGAGTGGCGCAACGCCATCTTCTTCCCGTGGGATCCCGCCGCGCGCAAGTTCAAGGGCGAGATGGTGTATACGGACCTCGCCTTCCCGGGCTAGCCGGCTCCGCCGAGCAGGGTGAGCTCGAGCGCCCGAGTACAATCGGCCGCCGTGGAGCTGGACGTCGTCTTCCTCGGGACGTCAGGCTCGATGCCCACCGCGAAGCGCGCGCTGAGCGCGACCCTCGTGCGCCGCGGCGGAGACCGCCTGCTCGTCGACTGCTCGGAGGGGACGCAGCGACAGCTCCTGCGTAGCGACGTCGGTCTCGTCGAGCTCGAGGAGATCTTCCTGACGCATTACCACGCGGACCACTACCTCGGCTTGCCCGGGATGCTCAAGACCTTCGCCCTGCGGGCACGCGAGGCGCCGCTGACCATCTACGGGCCGCGCGGCCTCGCCGAGCTGTTCCGGACGTTGCAGCGGATCTTCGGAAGGCTCACCTACGCGGTCGAAACCGTCGAGCTCGAGCCAGGCGCCGTGCTCGAGCGCGACGGATATCGCATCGAGACCTTCGCGGTCGAGCACGGGATCACGGCCGTCGGCTACGCGCTCGTGGAGGACGCGCGGCCCGGACGCTTCGACGTCGACGCCGCGACAGGTCTCGGCGTCCCCGATGGCCCGCAGCGGGGTCTGCTCCAACGCGGCGAACGGGTGACGCTGGCGGACGGGCGGGTCGTCTCGCCCGAGGACGTCCTCGGGCCTCCACGGGCGGGCAGGAAAGTCGTGCTGAGCGGCGACACGGCTCCCGCGGCGTCGGTGGTCTCTGCCGCGCACGGCGCAGACCTGCTCGTCCACGAGGCCACGTTCCTCGCCGCGGAACGGGCACGTGCGCGCGAGACGTCGCATTCGACCGCCGGCGAGGCGGCGCTCGTCGCGCAGGAGGCCGGTGTCAAGCTCCTCGCACTCACCCACGTCTCGACCAGGTACTTCGGGCACCAGGTCGTCGAGGAGGCGACGCAGCTCTTTCCCGCCACGGTCGTCCCACGCGACTTCGACCTCGTCGTCATCCACTTCCCGGAGCGGGGTGAGCCCGAGCTCGTGCGCTCGGGGGCGCGGACCGGACGGTCGTCGGCTCCGATAGGGTCCGTCGAGTCGTGACGAAACTCGTGCAGATCGCGGTCGCAGGCGACGTCGCCGAGGGAGAACAGCTCCAGGAGCTCCTCACGGCGGCCGGTATCGACTCGCACCTCGAGCCGGCCGTCGAGCACCACGAGTCGGCGCTCGACGACGCTCCGCTGAAGGTGCTCGTGGAGGAGTCCGTCGTGGACGACGCGCGCGACGCCATCGAGGCGCTGAGCGAGCCCGAAGACGAGGAGATTCCGGAGGCGTAGCTCAGCCGCTCGGGACGAACTCGATTCGCGTCGAGCCGATGAGCCCGAAGGTCTCGAGCTCGAAGACGCAGCGTCCCGAGCCGTCCGCGTCCGGCGGCGCCGGCACGGCAGGTCTCCACACCGAGCCGGGTGGGATCGCCCGTCGGGCGAGGAGAACGCCCCGGGATACGATCCGCGTGGGAAGGCCTTGCTTTCCGAGGAGGGTGAGCTCCAGGTGGCCTGGCCTACAGCCGTAAACGAGGATGCGCGCGGACTCGCCGCCGTAGAGATCGCCGTTCGGGTGCAGGCCGACGACACGACGTGAGATCCGAACCGGGGGCTCCACGCGCCACAACACCATTCCGGGCTGCTCGAAGGACGCGGGCAGCGCGCCGATCGCGTCGCCCACGATCGAGGTACCGGTCGGCGCAGCCACGGCTCGAACGTCGACGCCTTCTCCCGAGCGGGACTCGAGCACGCCGTCCGGGCGCGTCGTCACGACCTCCTGCGGCACGATGCCCGGCGACTCTGCGCCGCGTAGCCTGAGCACCTTCGTCACCGACTCGTTCCAGAAGAGCTGCTCCCACGTGGACGGCCAGAACCGCTCGTCGGTGACGAGCAGGCCGACGTCGCGCTCTCCGGCGGCATCGATCCAGCCGACCGGCGCCCCCGCGAACGTGCGCAACCGTTCGGTCTGCGAGCGGTCTCGGATCTCGACGGACGCGACGGCCGACCCGGCGGCGAGTGCGAGAGCGACGACAACTGCGAGCGCGGGAACCAGGCGGCGCGGCAGGAGCACCGCGGCGAGCAGGAGCACGGCCAGTGTCCCGGCGTACAGGCCCTCGAACGCCGGCTTATCGAGATGGCGGCTGAGCAGCTCGAGCGGGATCATCGAGGGCGAGTCGGCATAGGCGGCCGGCGTGGTAACGCGGTCGAGCGGAAGCAGGAGCGCAGCCGCCGCGACCGCGAAGGCGACGAGCGACGTGGTCGGTTGCGGTCTCGGTGTGCCACGGCGTAGCCAGACGGCGAATGCCACGAACACGGGCGGCGCGACGGAGAGGAGCTGGCGCTCGGTTACGTGCTCGACGAACCTCGAGGCGAAAGCTCCGACCAGGACGAGAGTCACGACGGCGTACGCGAGCGCAGAGGCGACGAGCGCGCGGACCGCGCTGTCGCGCTCATCTCCACGGAGCGTCTGCCAGGCGAGGATCCCCAGCGCGACGAGCGGGACGCCGACGGTCACGAGCGCCACGGCGCCCGTCTGCCAGGCCAGCGACTGCGCGATGTCGCCGGGCGAGTACTTCTCCGCCTCGGCGAGCGGGGCGTACGCGCCGAGAAGCTCGCCGAATCCGCCAGCACGCACGCGAGCCACGACCCAGATGCTCCCTGCGACGACAAAGACGGCCAGCGTCGGAAGGAGTCTTCGAAACGGTGCGAGCGAGCGCTCGGCGATGGCCACGAGGACGAGCGCGAGGACGATGGTTCCCCCGAGGCCGACCGCCTGCAGCCGCGTCCCGAACGCGACGATGACGGCGCCGAGCAGGCAGGCCTGGCGCACGAGCGTGGGGCGGAAGAGGCAGGCGGCCAGCGCCCACACGGCCACTGTCGCGACAAGGTAGTAGAGCCCCTCGCTCATGAGGAGGCCGCTGTAGGCGAGGCCGGGCATGAGGACGGTGAGGGCCGCAGCGACCAGCGACCACCGGGCGCCGGCGACTGGGCGTGCCCAGAGAAACACCGGCACTGCGGTCAGCGACATGGCCACCGCCTGCAGGAACTGCACCGTCCGTACGGAGTCGTCGAGGCTCAGCACCGCGAACGGGAGACCGACGAACAGCGGGTAGAGGAGGCTGTAGTACGGGATCGGCTGTCCCAGGAGACTGAGTCCGTCGCCATGGATCAGGGAGCGTCCGAGCAATCCGTAGAGCTGCTCGTCGGGCGCGATCCAAGGCGCGTCGACGCCGTGGGACAGCGCGAAGCGGACCGCGCTCGAGACGACGACGATGCCGCCTAGCGCGAGGAGGGCAAGATCGAGGCGCCGGCGGCGCGGCATGCGGAGACTCTGCCAGCGAGGACGGCGGAGAAGGATCTTCTCCGTCGTCTACACTCGTCCGAACCCCTTTAACCCGGTCCAGCGAGGCCGGAAAGGAGTGAGATGACGACGCACGTCCCCGAAGACGTCACCTCGAGGCTCATCTTCGACCGCGAGGCGATCGCGAAGTCGCTCTCTCGCATCGCGCACGAGATCGTCGAGCGGAGCTCCGCGCCGGCCGGTCCTGGTCTCGAGAGGGTCGCGCTCGTCGGCATCCAGTCGCGGGGCGCGCCGCTCGCATCTCGGCTCCGGCGCCTCATCGAGGAGCGGAGCGGGGTGGACCTGCCCGTGGGCGCGCTCGACATCACGTTCCACCGCGACGACGTCCACGTTCGCGACGGCGGCCGGGCGCCGGGTCGCCAGCCTGTCGTCCGCGCGACGAGCATCCCCTTCCCGATCGAGGGACTGACCGTCGTCCTCGTCGACGACGTCCTCTACACGGGGCGCACGATTCGCGCTGCGATCGACGCGCTGCTCGAGTTCGGCCGACCGGCTCGGGTTCAGCTCGTCGTGCTCGTCGATCGTGGCCATCGAGAGCTTCCGATCCGGCCCGACTACGTGGGCAAGAACCTCCCGACCGGACGCGACGAGCGCATCCAGGTCGAGCTCGTCGAGGTCGACGAACGTGACGGCGTGTTCCTCGTCTCCGAGCCGGAGGACGAGAGCCATGTCTGACCCGCGCTTGCTTCAGGGCCCGAAGCGGCACCTCCTCTCGATCGGAGACCTCGAGCGCGCCGACGTCGAACGCATTCTCGACACGACCCGCTCGCTCGCGGCGTCGCTCGACCGCGAGGTGAAGAAGCTCCCGACCCTGCGCGGGCGGACCGTGGTGAACCTCTTCTACGAGTCTTCGACCCGCACGCTCGCGAGCTTCGAGCTCGCCGCGAAACGGCTTTCGGCGGACACGATGTCGATCCGCTCCGCGGGCTCGTCGGTGGACAAGGGGGAGTCGCTGAAGGACACGGCGCTCACGCTCGCCGCGTACGAGCCCGACGTCATCGTCGTTCGGCACCCGGCGATCGGCGCTCCGCAACTCGTTTCGCGGCTCACGGACGCGCACGTCGTCAACGCGGGCGACGGGAAGCACCAGCATCCCACGCAGGCGCTGCTCGACCTGTACACGATGCTCGAGGCCCTCGGGGGCCTCGACGGCATCCGGGTCGCGATCGTCGGCGACGTGCTGCACTCGCGGGTCGCGCGCTCGCTCGTGCAGGCGCTTCGGCTCGTCGGCGGCGAGAGCGTGCTCGTCGGGCCGCCGACGCTCGTCCCTCGCGGCCTCGAGGCGCTCGGCTGCGAGCTGTCCCACGACGTTCGGGCGATCGAGGACGCAGACGTCGTCTACGTGCTGCGGATGCAGCGCGAGCGCATGGGGGAGGCCTTCGTACCGTCGCTCCGGGAGTACACGGCGCTCTACGGGATCACGCCCGCCCGCGTGCGGGAAGGGCAGGTCGTCATGCATCCCGGCCCGATGAACCGCGGGGTCGAGATCGACCCACGCGTCGCGGACTCCCCCGCGGCGCTCGTCAGCGACCAGGTGCGCGCCGGCCTGGTCGTGCGGATGGCGGTCCTCTACGACGTCCTCACGGTCGCTCCGGTCGAAGCGCCCGAACGCGTCGGTGTCGCGTGACCCTCGTCGCACGCGACGGCCGCGGCGCGTCCACGACCCTCTCGGGCCGCGTGCTCGCGCCTGCGCAGGGCATGGACCAGCCGTTGCGCATCACCGTCACGGACGGCGTGATCACCGCGCTCGAGCCGGACGGTTCGAGTCCGCTCGTGCTCGCGCCGGCTTTCGTCGACCCGCACGTGCACCTCCGAACGCCAGGCCGGGAGGACGAAGAGACGATCCGCTCCGGCACGGAGGCGGCGGCTGGGGGCGGGTACTGCGCGATCCTCGCGATGCCGAACACGGACCCGGTCGTCGATTCCGCTTCCGTCCTGGGAGCGCTGATCGACGAGGCGCGGACGTCCGCCGTCGTGCGGACGGGCTTCATGGCTGCGATCAGCAAGGGCCAGCAGGGAGAGGAGCTCACCGAGATGGCCGAGCTCGCCGCATCGGGGGCGGTGGCGTTCACGGACGACGGCCGGCCGGTCGTCTCGGCGGGCGTCCTGCGACGCGCGCTCCAGTACAGCCGGCTCACCGGCCTCCGCCTCGCGCTCCACTGCGAGGAGCCGAGCCTCTCACGAGGCGGGCAGATGCACGAGGGCGCGGTATCCGCCGAACTTGGTGTGGGGCCTTATCCGTCGACGGCAGAGAGTGTCATGGTCGAACGGGATCTCTCGCTCGCCGGTGCGGAGGAGCGTCCGCTCCATCTCATGCATCTCTCGGCACGGGCGTCCGTCGAGGCGCTCGAGCGCGCGCTCGCGATCGGCGTTGCGGCAACGGCGGAGGTGACGCCGCACCACCTCGTGCTCACCGATGAGGCCGTGCGCTCGCTCGACTCCAACGTGAAGATGAACCCGCCGCTGCGCTCGGACGAGGATCGAGAGGCGCTTCGGGACGCTCTCAGGCGCGGAGCGATCTCGTGCGTCGCGACCGACCACGCGCCGCACGCGCGCCACGAGAAGGAGGTCCCGTTCGAGGAGGCGCCGTTCGGCGTCACCGGGCTCGAGACCGCATTCGCGGCGCTCCACACGCACCTCGTAGTGCCCGGCGTCGTCTCCCTCGACACGGTGCTCGAACGGATGTCGAGCGGGCCGGCACGCGCCTTCGGGCTCGACGAACCACGAATCGAGGTCGGCGCCCGGGCGAACGTCGTCGCACTCGACCTCGACGCGGAGTGGACGGTGTCCGAGGATGGCTTCCGCTCGCTGTCCGCGAACTCGTGGCTCCTCGGACAGACGCTCCGCGGGCGGGTTGTGACCACGATCGCGGACGGACGCGTGGTCTTCGAGGCATGAGCGCGGGTTACCTCCTCCTCGAGGACGGGAGCGTGTTCAGCGGCCGCTCGCTGGCCGCCGACGGCGTCGCGTTCGGCGAGGCCGTCTTCACGACGGGCATGACCGGCTACCAGGAGACGCTGACCGATCCGAGCTACGCGGGACAGCTCGTGGCCTTCACGGCCCCGATGGTCGGGAACTACGGCGTCGCTCCGGATCGCGGCGAGTCGCTGTCGGCGCACGCGAAGGCGGCGCTCATGCGCGCTCTCGGGGGAGAGGAGTGGGCGGAGTGGCTCCGCGACCATGGCCTCGTCGCGCTCGACGGCATCGACACGCGCTCGCTCGTACTGCGGCTGCGGGAGGTGGGTGCAATGCGCGCCGTCGCGGTCTCCGACGAGCGCGAGCTCGCGCTCGGCGACGCGCTCGAGCAGGTTCACGCGCAACCCCCGATGGAGGGCCAGGCACTCGTCGCCCAGGTCTCGACGACCGAGCCGTACGTCTTCGTGGAGAGCGGTTCCCCGCGCGTCGCGCTCGTCGACTACGGCGCGAAGCGCTCGATCGCGCGGCGGCTTGCGCGGGCGAATGCCGCCGTCACCGTCGTCCCTCACTCGACGACCGCCGACGAGCTGGCGGGGTACGACGGGGTCGTCCTCTCGAACGGGCCCGGCGATCCCGAGCCGTTGCGGGACGAGACGGAGACGGTACGCCGGCTTCTCGGCCGGGCTCCGATCCTCGGGATCTGCCTCGGCCACCAGCTTCTCGGCCTCGCCACCGGCCACGAGACGTTCAAGCTGCCGTTCGGACACCGCGGAGCGAACCATCCAGTCCTCGAGCGCACGAGCGGCCGAGTCCTCGTCACGAGCCAGAACCACGGCTTCGCCGTCAGACCTTCCGAGGAGCGCGAGGCGACACACGTCTCTCTGTACGACGGCACGGTCGAGGGCTTCGCCTTCCCAAACCTGCGGGCGCGCTCGGTGCAGTTCCATCCGGAGGCAGGTCCGGGTCCTCACGACGCCTGGCCGATCCTCGAGGCCTGGGTCGAGGAGCTTCGCGGCTAGTGCCCCGCCGCGACGACATCGAGTCGATCTGTCTGATCGGGTCCGGGCCCATTGTCATCGGCCAGGCCTGTGAGTTTGACTACGCCGGCTGCCAGGCGCTCAAAGTGCTCCGCGAGGAGGGCTACCGAACGATCGTCTGCAACTCGAACCCGGCGACGATCATGACCGACCCCGGGTTCGCCGACCGCACGTACATCGAGCCGCTCGACCTCGAGGGCGTCGCCTCGGTGCTCCGCCGCGAGCGCCCGGATGCGCTCCTGCCGACGCTCGGCGGGCAGACCGCGCTCAACCTCGCCGTCGCGCTCTTCGAGGACGGTGTCCTCGACGAGCTCGGCGTCGAGCTGATCGGGGCGCCCGTCGACGTGATCCGCCGCGCCGAGGACCGAGAGCTCTTCCGTGACGCCGTGCGCTTGTGCGGCCTCGAGGTGCCCGCTTCCACCGTCGTCACGTCGCTCGCCGAGCTCGACGGCGTCGGCATTCCCGCCGTCGTGCGGCCGGCCTTCACGCTCGGCGGTCATGGCGGTGGCTTCGCCGAGGATCGCGCCACCCTCGTCGAGCAGGTCGAGCGCGGTCTGTGGGAGTCACCGATCGGGCAGGTGCTCGTCGAGGAGTCCGTGCGCGGCTGGGACGAGTTCGAGCTGGAGGTGATGCGCGACCGCGCGGACAACGTCGTGATCGTCTGCTCGATCGAGAACCTCGATCCGATGGGCGTACACACCGGCGACTCCGTCACCGTCGCGCCGCAGATGACGCTCTCCGACGAGGCCTACCAGGAGCTGCGAGACGCCGCCGCGGCAGTCATCCGGGTCGTCGGCGTCGAGACGGGTGGCTCGAACATCCAGTTCGCGCGCAACCGTGACACGGGAGAGCTGCGCGTCATCGAGATGAACCCGCGCGTCTCGCGTTCGTCCGCGCTCGCCTCGAAGGCGACGGGATATCCGATCGCGAAGGTCGCGGCGAAGCTTGCCGTCGGCTATACGCTCGACGAGATCCCCAACGACCTCACGAAGACGACGCCGGCGAGCTTCGAGCCGACCCTCGACTACGTCGTCGTCAAGTTCCCGCGCTTCGCGTTCGAGAAGTTCCAGGGCGCCGACCAGGCGCTCGGCACGCAGATGAAGTCTGTCGGCGAGGCGATGGGCATCGGGCGGACGTTCTCGGAGGCGCTCCTCAAGGCGCACGGGTCCCGTGAGCTGGAGAGAGGAGCTCCGACGCCGTGGGCGAGCCTCGCCGACCAGGACCTCCCTGAGGGCCTGCACCCCTGGTTCCGCCGGGAGATCGAGCGGGCACGGGCAGAGCTTCACGGCGGCGACATCGCGCGGGCGAAGCGCGCGGGCTGGGGCGACGACACGCTCGGCGAGGCGCTCGGCCTGACCGGTGCCGAGGTGAGGCGGCTCCGCCACGAGCAGGGCATTCGGCCCGCCTTCCGCCGGGTCGACTCGTGCGCCGGGGAGGTCGAGGCCGCCTCGAACTACTACTACTCGACCTGGGGAGAGGCCGACGAGGCCCCTCCGCTCGGAGAGGCTCCGCGGGTCGTGATCCTCGGTTCGGGCCCGAACCGCATCGGTCAGGGGATCGAGTTCGACTACTGCTGCGTCCACGCCGCGAAGACGTTCCGTGCGCTCGGGTACGAGGCCGTCATGGTCAACTGCAACCCGGAAACCGTCTCGACCGACTACGACACCTCGGACCGCCTCTACTTCGAGCCGCTCTCACCCGAGGAAGTGCTCGCCGTCTGCGATCGCGAGCAGCCCGTCGGCGTCGTGACGCAGTTCGGGGGCCAGACGCCGCTCCGGCTCGCGCGGCACATCGAGGAGGGCGGCTACCGCATCCTCGGGACGCCGCACGAGGCGATCGACCTCGCCGAGGACCGCGAGCGCTTCGGCTTGCTCGCCGAGGAGCTCGGCATCCGGTGTCCTCCATGGGCGATCGCGTCAGACATCCCCGGCGCGCTGGCGGCGGTGGAGGAGATCGGCTACCCGGTGCTCGTTCGTCCGTCGTACGTCCTCGGGGGCCGGGCCATGCGGATCTGCTACGACGCCGACCAGCTCGAGAGCGCGATGAGCGCTGTCCACGGGAGTGTCCTCTTGGATCGGTTCGTCGAGAACGCGATCGAGCTCGACGTCGACGCGCTGTGCGACGGGCACGACGTCTACATCGCTGCGGTCATGCAGCACGTCGAGGAGGCCGGAGTCCACTCGGGCGACTCGGCGTGCGTGCTTCCGGCGCCGTCGCTCACGCTCGCCGCCGCGCTTGAGGTCGAGCACGTCGTGAAGCGGCTAGGGCCGGCGCTCGGCGTCGTCGGGATCCTGAACGTGCAGCTCGCGATCGCGGACTCGACCGTCTACGTCCTCGAGGTGAACCCCCGCGCGTCCCGCACGGTGCCGTTCGCGAGCAAGGCGATCGGCGTGAATCTCGTCGACGCAGCGTGCCGTCTCGCTGCGGGTGCCACGCTCCAGGAGCTCGAGCTGCCGGTGCCGCGCCCGGCCCAGGTGAGCGTGAAGGCGGCCGTGCTGCCGTTCGCGCGCTTCCCCGGGGCCGATCCCGTCCTCGGTCCGGAGATGCGCTCCACGGGAGAGGTGATGGCGAGTGCCGCCGACCTCCCGAGTGCGCTCGCGAAGGCCGAGCGCGCGGCGGGGCGACCCCTGCCGACGTCCGGAACGGCCTTCCTCTCGGTGCGCGACGACGACAAGCCGGCCGCTGTGGCGGTCGCAGCCGCCCTCGCAGGGCTCGGCTTCGAGCTCGTGGCGACGGAGGGAACCGCCCGGACGCTCCGTGCGGCGGGCCTCGACGTGGAGGAGATCGCCAAGGTCGCCGACGCGGACGACGAGGAGGAGACGGTCGTCGACCTCGTACGCGGCGGCCGCTGCGACCTCGTCGTGAACACGCCTCAGGGAAGCGGGGCGCGGGCCGACGGCTACCTGATCCGCGAGGCGGCGCTCGTCGCACGCGTGCCCTGTGTCACGACGATCTCGGGCGCTGCGGCGGCGGTGCACGCGATCGCGAACGCCCGCGCCGAATCGGCGCTGTCGCTGCAGGAGAGGATCGGGATCGAGGCGTGAACGCGCGCCGCGAGCTGCTGCCCGTTCTCGCCAGCGAGCGGATCGGGCCGTACACCCTCCTGCAGCTCGCGCGGGGAGGGCTCGAGCCCGGCTCTCCCGGCCAGTTCTTCATGCTCGAGGCGCCGGGAAAGCTGCTGCCCCGACCCATGAGCCTGTGCCAGGCGCCTCCGGGCGCGCTCGCGTTCCTCGTCGATCCCGTCGGCCCCGGCACGCGGGCGCTCTGCGCGCTCGAGCCTGGCGCCGAGATCCACGTCTTCGGCCCGCTCGGGAACGGCTTCCGGCTCGACGTCCGGCGGCCGCTCCTCGTCGCGGGCGGTATCGGCATCGCTCCCATGCCGTACCTCGCGGAGGCGCTCCCCGGTGCGCCCGCGATTCTCGGGTTCCGGAGCGACCATCACGCGCTTGCCGCCAGCCTCCTTCCCGTTTCGACGGTGGTCGTCGAGCCGCGTCTGGTCACCGAGCTCCTGCCGGACGATCCCGTCGACGTGCTCGCATGCGGGCCCGAGCCGATGCTCGAAGCCGTGCGGGCGCTCGCGCCCGGCGCGCAACTCGCCTGGGAAGCCCCTATGGCGTGCGGATACGGCGCGTGCTTCGGTTGCGTCGTGGAACGAGACGGGCGCTATGTTCGGCTGTGCGTCGACGGCCCCGTCCTTGCGGACGCCGCGTGATCCCCCTTCTCAACGCTTCAGGCTGTCTGGACGCCCTCGCGGCACCGGACGTCGCACGGGAACTCGACGCGTTCGTGACGAAGACGGTGACGCCCCGTCCGCGCGAGGGAAACCCGCCGCCGCGCTTCGCGGAGACGGAGGGGGGAATGCTGAACTCGATCGGCCTCCAGAACCCCGGAATCGACGTCTTCGTGCGCGATCATCTCCCGAAGCTCGAGGAGCTGGAACCTGCGGTCTGGGTGTCGGTCGGCGGCTTCTGCGCCGACGACTACGCGCACGTCTGCGGGATCCTCGACGGTTGCGACGCAGTCACAACCATCGAGTTGAACCTCTCCTGCCCGAACGTCGAGGAGGCTCCGGAGACCGCCGGCGAGCTCGTCGCGGCGGCGCGCACGACCACGCGCAAGCCCTTGTACGCCAAGCTCTCCCCTGCCACGTGGGACGTCGCCGAGTCCGCGCGTGCCGTCGCCGCCGCCGGTGCCGACGGGCTCTCGCTGGTGAACACCATCCGGGGCCTCGCGCTCGATCCGAGAAGCCGCGAGCCTTTCCTCGCACGCGGTGCCGGCGGGTACTCGGGCCCCCCCTTGCGGCCGATCGCGCTCGCGTGCGTCTCCGCCTGCGCGGCGGCCGTCGACCTGCCCATCGTCGGTATGGGGGGCATCTGCTCGGGCGCCGACGTGCTGGACTTCGTGGCCGTCGGAGCGTCCTGCGTCGCCCTCGGGACGATCCTGTTCTCCGACCCGTGGGCGCCGCACCGGATCCGCACTGAGCTCGACAAGACGGCCGTCTCGGTGGGGAAGGCGGAAGCCGTCAGGCGCGAATCAGCCACGCCGACGAAGCTGTCCTCAGGATAGACAACACAAAAAGTCCTGCAAATCGCCCAAAACGGTTCGGCTTGACCCGCAGGGGAGTCTTGGTAGACTCGTCCGGCTCATGGTCACGACGAAGTCGCACGCACAGGCGCCGGCGAGATCACTCGACCAAAGAATGGAGGCGCTGCAGCGGGCGAACGACGTCCGTGTCCGCCGCGCGCAGCTGAAGCGAGATCTCAAGGCCGGCCGCGAGAGCATCGAGTCGATCCTCCTCGATCCGCCAGAGTGGGTCGAGACGGCGAAGGTCTTCGACATGCTCATGGCTGTGCCGAAGTTCGGCCGCGTGAAGGCGGCGAGGCTGCTCAATCAGTGCCGGATCAGCCAGTCGAAGACCGTAGGCGGCCTCTCCGAGCGGCAGCGCACCGAGCTCGTCGAGCTCTTCAACCACCGCGGCTGAGCAGTGTTTCTTGCGCAAGACCGGAAACTGGCTAGCGCCAGATGTCCGGCCGCGCGGAGATCCCTAAAGGCGGCCGCTTCGCTGCCGCGTCGCATCTCGTACTAGATGCCGCCACAGGCAGCGCCCGTCTTCGTCGTCACCGGGCCGTCCGGAGCGGGAAAGGGGACGCTCATCAGGGGCCTCGTGCAGCGCGTGCAGGGGCTCGAAGTCGCAGTCTCGGCCACGACACGCCCCCAGCGTCCCGGGGAGGTCGTCGGCACGGATTACTGGTTCCTGTCGGACGCCGAGTTCACGCGGCGGGTCGCCGACGACGAGTTCCTCGAGTGGGTGTCGTACGTCTCCGGCCACCGCTACGGGACGCTGCGATCCGAGATGGAGCGGATCGCGGAGCACGACAACGTCTGCGTGCTCGAGCTCGAGGTCGAAGGCGCCCTCGCCGTCCAGGATGAGGTGGTGGGCAGCATCACGGTCTTCATCGCCGCGGACGTCGAGGAGCTCGAGCGGCGCCTGCGCGAGCGTGCGACCGAGAGCACGGGCGAGATCGGCGAGCGCATCGAGCTCGCGAGAACGCAGCTCGAGCAGGCACACCGATTCCGGTACATGGTCCGTAACGACGACCTGGAGCGCGCCACGGACGCACTCGTGGCCCTGGTGGAGTGCGAGCTCCGCGTTGCAGCTACCATTCCGCGGCCATGATCTACCCACGCCTCGACGATCTCCTGGACCAGGTCGGCGGTTCCCGTTACGCGCTCGTCCTCGTGGCGGCGAAGCGAGCCCGCCAGATCAACAACTACCACCACCAGCTCGGCGAGGGCATCGGCTTCGAGGAAGCCCCACCGCCGCTGATCGAGTCCCGCTCGAAGAACTACCTGACGATGGCGATGGAAGAAGTCGCGAACGGGAAGATCAGGCTCCTGGCCCCTCCGGCCTGACCGAGGGGCGCGTGGCGCGCATCCTGCTCGGAGTGACCGGCGGGATCGCGGCCTACAAGGCCTGCACGCTCGTTCGCCTTCTCCTCCGGTCCGGCCACGACGTGCAGCCGGTGCTCACGGCGGGAGCGGAGCGCTTCGTCTCGTCGGAGACGTTCCTCGCCCTCGCCCGCAAGGGCCGGAGCGACAATCCATATCCGCACCTCGACACGTGGGATCTCCTCGTCGTCGCCCCGCTCACCGCGAACACGCTCGCGCGCCTCGCGCACGGTCTGGCCGACGACGTCCTCACGGAGGCCGCTCTTGCGCACGCAGGCCCCGTGCTCGTCGCCCCGGCGATGAACAGCCGCATGTGGCTGCATCCCGCCACCGGGGCGAACGTCGCGACGCTCGAGGCCCGTGGGGTCGTGTTCGTCGGGCCGAGCGAGGGCGAACTCGCGGAAGGCGAGGAAGGGATCGGCCGGATGGCCGAGCCGGAGGAGATCTACCGACGGATCGAGGATCTCCTCGCCGAGGGCAACGGCGCGTTGCGAGGCAAGCGAGTCCTCGTCTCGGCGGGCGGCACCCGCGAGCCGCTCGACGCCGTGCGCTACGTCGGCAACCGCTCGTCGGGCCGCATGGGCGTGGCGCTCGCCGAGGAGGCGCGCCGCCGGGGCGCGGACGTGACGCTGCTGGCGGCGAACCTCGCCGTGGCCCCGCCTACAGGAGTGACCGTCGTGGAGACGCCCACCGCGGCGGAGCTCGAGCGCGAGGCACTCGCGCGTGCCGACGCCGACGTGATCGTGATGGCGGCCGCTGTCGCAGACTACCGGCCCGCCGCGCCGGTCGAGGGGAAGCGCGCGAAGGACCCGTTGCCCTGGACGGTCGAGCTCGAGCCGACGGTCGACGTCCTGGCGACCCTCGGTGCCGGTCGTAGGCCAGGGCAGGTGCTCGTCGGCTTCGCCGCCGACGGTGCCGATGCGGGCCTCGCCCGCGCGCGCGAGAAGCGGGTGGCCAAGAATGCCGATCTCGTCGTCTTCAACGACGTGAGCCGGCCCGACATCGGCTTCGACGCTGCCGACAACGAGGTCGTCGTGCTCTCCGGAGACGGGGAACGCACGGTGGAGAAGTCGCCGAAGGGCGTCGTCGCGGCGGCTGTGCTCGACGAGGTGGAGCGGCTACTCTCGAAGGTATGACCGACGTTGCACGCGCGGGTGGGCCGGTCGCCGCGCGCTCGGCTGCCGACGTCGTCGCTCGCGTCGTCGAGAACCTGCAGCGCGCGGTCCGCGCACCACGCGCGACGCTCGAGCTCTGCATCCTGTGCCTCCTCGCGGAAGGCCACCTCATCATCGAGGACTTCCCGGGCGTCGGAAAGACGGTGCTCGCGAAGTCGGTCGCCCGCTCGCTCGACCTCTCCTTCTCCAGGCTGCAGTTCACGCCCGACCTCCTTCCGACGGACGTAACGGGCGTGAACGTCTTCAACCAGCGGTCCGGAGAGTTCGAGTTTCGCCCGGGACCGGTGTTCGCGAACGTGCTCCTCGTCGACGAGATCAACCGCGCCTCCCCGAAGACGCAGTCGGCACTGCTCGAAGCGATGCAGGAGGCGCAGGTCACGATCGACGGCGTGACCTACGGTCTCGAGCGACCGTTCTTCGTGCTCGCGACCCAGAACCCGATCGAGTACGAGGGCACGTACCCGCTTCCGGAGGCGCAGCTCGACCGCTTCGCGGCTCGACTCTCGCTCGGCTACCCACCATTCGGCGAAGAGGCGCGCATGCTCGCCGAGCAGACGACGGCGCCTCCGCTCGACCAGCTCGAGGCGGTCGCGGACCGCGAGGAGCTGCTGGCGGCGATCGAGGCGGCGCGCGCCGTCTACGTCGAGGAGAGCGTCGGCGAATACGTCGTGACGATCGTCCGGCACACGCGCGAGAGCTCGCTGCTCGCGCTCGGAGCGAGCCCGCGCGCCGGCATTGCGCTTCTGCGCATGGCCAAGGCCCGCGCCGTCGCGCTGGGACGCGACTACGTCATCCCGGAGGACGTGCAGTCCGTTGCGAGCGCCGTCCTCTCGCATCGCGTCATCGTCGCGCCGGAGGCCCGGGCAGCGGGCACGCGCGGCGAAGAGGCGATCGAGCGCGCGGTCGCGGAGACTCGCCCACCGGCATGAGCGCTCGCCACGGCGCGCTCGCCCTCGGGGCGGTTGCACTCGCCGCGGCGATCGCGTCCGGGTCGACCGCCCTCGCGGTCGTGGGGCTCGGCTTCCTCCTCGCCTCGGGGCTCACGTGGCTGTGGACGTGGCTCGCCGAGACTCCGATCAGACTGATGCTGGTCGTTCGGCCGATGCACGCCCTCGAGGGCGACCGGGTGCGGATTGCCGTGGAGGCGGAGCGCGGCTCGCGGATACCGCTCGGTGCCCTGTCGGTCCGGGCGACGTTCGGTCGGCTCGGCGAGCGGAGCACCCGGCTGCAGGGACACGGCCTGATCGCAGCAGGTGAGATCGACCTGGGGCCGCTGCCGCGCGGCGTGCACGCGATCGCGAGCCTCGAGGTGCTCTGCGGCGACCTCCTCGGGCTCGTGACGGTGATCCCGCCCGTCCTCTGCGAGCCGGCGACGGTGATCGTGCGACCGCGTCTCGTCGAGCTCGACACCCTCTTCAGCGAGGCCGGACGCGTCGGCGGCGCCGGTCGACGGCTCCTCCTGCGGCGCGCGGCCGGCTTCGACTTCCACTCGGTCCGCGACTACGAGCCGGGGGAGTCGCTCCGGCGCGTACATTGGCCGACGAGCGCACGCCGAGGCCAGCTCATGGTGAAGGAGCTCGAGGACATGGCCCATGACGGCGTCGTCGTGATCCTCGACTGCGATCCGGCAGGTGCGGTCGGCGAGCAACCGGATTCGAGCTTCGAGGTCGCGGTCCGGGCGGCCGGATCGATCCTGCAGGCGCATGCATCGCGCGGGCGCCCGGCGACACTCGTCTCGACGGGTCAGGGCCTCGCGGCCGCCTCCGTCCGGTCGACCGCAGCCGACCTCGACCGTGCGGTGACCGCGCTCGCCGCCGCCGCGCCCGACGCGCGACACAGCCTCGGGCGCTTCCTGAGCGGAGACCACCCGAAGCTCGCGGGCAATGCCGAGCTCGCGATCGTGACAGCGACGCTCGACCAGGCGGCCACCACGGCCGTGCTCGGCCTGTGCAAGCGCCACGCCGTGTCGGTCGTCTGGATCGACGCCGCGAGCTTCGCGTCGCGGCCGACCCGTGCCGACCCCGGTGTCTTGCGTCTGGTGTCTCACGGAATCCCGACGGCCGTCCTCCGCCGAGGTGACGACCTCGCCGCGGCGCTCTCCGGTCAGCGTCGGGAGGCGGTCGCCCGTGCGTAGGACGCTCGCGGCCGCGCTCCTGCCCGCCGTCGCCGTGACGGCGGCATGGCTACGGCTCGAGGATCCACGGCGGGTGCGGGAGAGCGCGGCGCTCGCGGCCCTCGCGCTCGTTCCGGCGCTCGTACGGGCGGGATGGGCTCGCGTGACGGTGCTCGTCGGGACGGGACTCGTCGCAGTGTGGGTGGCGTTCGGCGCCCAGCCCTGGGAGCTCCTCCCGTATCGCGACGAGCATGTGGTCGGCCCTGCTGCGCGGGAGGCGACACGTGGGCTCTCGGACTTCTACGCCGTCTTCCTGCCCTTCGCTCCCGATCGGAACCCGGAGATGCACTCGCTGATGCTATGCGCGATCTTCGGATTCACGGCGGCGCTCGCGCTGTTCGTCGCGGAGCGCAGGCCGATCGCCGCGGCGGCGATCACGGTCGCGGGGGTCGGATGGCCCACGACGCTCATCGGTGGAAGGACGGTCGGCATCGGGGCGGCCGCGCTGGCTGCCGCACTTGCGATCCCGCTGATCCTTCGCGCGAGTTCCGTGCGGACGCTGGTCGCCGGAGGCGCGATCGGCGCGCTCGTGATCGGAGGCGCAGCCTGGGCGTCGTCCGCGACGACGCTCGCCCGGAGCGCGGCGGTCGACTGGGAGAGTTGGAACGTCGGCGGAACGACGCGACAGGCGAGCGGCGTCCAGTTCATCTGGAGCTCGAACTACGACGGGATCAAGTTCCCCCGAGCGAAGACGGTCGTCCTGAGGATCGAGGGGCCGACGACGCCGACGTACTGGCGGACGACCACGCTCGACCTCTTCGCCCGGGACCACTGGTTCGAGGATCTCTTCTGGCTCGATCAGGTCGACACGCAGAAGCGAGAACTCCAGCTCCCGCAGCTGATCCCGCGACGTGCAGCGGATCAGCGGAACTGGCTCGAGCAGCGCGTACAGGTCGAGGCACTCGTCGACGACCACCTCGCCGCTGCGGGGACGCCTGTCGGGCTCGACGCGCGGAGACTCGGCACAGTCTTCCTCCTCTCCGACGGGGTCCTCCGGGTTCGCGACCCGGTCCGCGAGGGGACCAGCTACCGGGTGTGGAGCTACACGCCGGACCCCGCGCCACGCACTCTCGCATCGGCTCCCGTGCAGTACCCGCCCGGCACGGGGCGCTTCCTCGAGATCGACGGCCGCGAGTTCCCCGCGTTCGCGACGCCTGACCGCGACCGGGTCGTTGACGGGATCTTCGACGACTCGTCATACGCGACGCTCGCGCCCCAGCGCCCGCTCTACGCGGTCGCCCGGCGCGTCGCCGGCAAGGCGCGGACGCCGTACGAGGCCGTGCTCGCACTCGAGTCCTGGTTCCGACAGACCGGCGGGTTCCGCTACGACGAGTCCCCGCCACACGTGAAGGGCCCGCCGCTCGTCGTGTTCGTGACGCGCACGAAAGCCGGCTACTGCCAGCACTTCGCGGGCGCCATGGCGGCGATGCTGCGCATGCTCGGCATTCCCGCGCGGGTCGCCGTCGGGTTCACGAGCGGGACGAACGAGGACGGCACATGGGTCGTCACGGATCACGACGCTCACGCGTGGGTGGAAGCCTGGTTCGCCGGGCTCGGGTGGATCCCATTCGACCCGACCCCGGGTCGCGGCACGTTCGGCGGCGAGTACTCGTTCGCGTCGCGCTCGGACGCTGCAGTGGCAGCCCTTCGCAAGGGCGAACTGTCCCGCGCGACGAAGCAGTCGGCCACGCGTGTCCCCGATGCGAGCGATCTCATCGGCGCGACCTCGGGTGGCCGCGACCGCGCGCCGTCCCTCGTCGCGGTCGGGCTCGTGCTCGCCGCGGCCTGGATCCTCCTCGTGGGGGTCGGGAAGGCGCTGCTCCGGCGGTGGCGATACGTCTCGCGCGACCCCCGTCGCGTCGCGACGGCGAGTCGACGCGAGCTCGAGGGGTTCCTGCGCGACCAGGGAGCCTCGATCGCGCCCGGTACGACCCTCGTCGCCTTGCAGCGCGCGGTACACGACGAGCTCGGCCTCGACGGGCGTCCCTTCACGACGGCCGTCGCGCGTGCTCGATTCGGCCCGCCGGGGGGATGCGCGACGAGCGCAGCGACCGCGAAGCAGGAGCTCCGGGTGCTGCTACGCAGAGCTCGCGGGGAGCTCTCGTTGTGGGCGCGCTTCCGGGGCTTCGCGTCACTCCGGTCGGTTCGAGGCGAGGCGGGGTCGTGAGCGAGACGTATGACCTGTTCCAGCTCGGGCGCTCACATCTCCGGAACGGGATGGCGGCGCAGGCGACGGTGCCACTCGAGAAGGCAAAGCGCCGCGAGCCCCGGTCGCGGTCGATCCGCGAGGCGCTCGGGATCGCGTACTTCCGCATCGGTCGCTGGGCCGAGGCCGAGGCCGAGTTCCGCGCGCTCGTCGAACTTGCGCCCGCCGACGAGTTCGCGCACTACGCGCTTGGACGCGCCCTCGTGAACCAGGGGAAGCGCAAGGAGGCGACACCGCACATCAAGCTCGCTCGCTCGCTGCGACCGCGAGCCTCGAGCGACGGCGACGCCCTCGAGTAGCCGTGCGCGCCGTGGTCCAGCGCGTCCGGCAGGCGTCCGCGTCGGTCGAGGGCGAGGTCGCGGGGCAGATCGGAGCGGGAGTCGTCGTGCTGCTGGGTGTCGCTTCCGACGATACGAACGAAGAATCCGATCGCCTCGCCGGCAAGCTCGCGCGGTTGCGGATCTTCGAGAACGACGACGGCCGTTTCGATCACTCGCTCCTCGACGTGTCCGGCGAGGCGCTCGTCGTCAGCCAGTTCACGCTGATCGCGGACACCCGCAGGGGCAACCGCCCGAGCTTTACCCGCGCCGCGGAGCCCGACCTCGCTGAGCGGCTGTACGAGCGCTTCTGCGACGCCCTCGAGGCCGCCGGCGTGCATGTGGCGCGAGGCGTCTTCGGCGCGCGCATGGCCGTGTCGCTCGTCAACGACGGGCCGGTGACGATCGTGCTCGATGCGTAGCGATGTGGAGGCCGATAGCGGGCGACGACTGCCGCCAAGCGTCGATCGCCCGCCACCGGGGCCTTCCCCCTACCCGAGTAGATGCGCGGCGAAGGCGGTACTTGCGTTCTTTGGCGCGAGCATCCTCAAATAA
>DATAET010000207.1:0-18503 GCA_036257855.1 Gaiellaceae bacterium
AGCTCGCGGAACGCGCGCATCTGCCGCGTCGGTGCGAGGACGCCGGGCTCCGTCCGCGCCAGCTCGGCGAGCCGCTCGGGCGCCGGGAGCTCGCCGAAGCGGTCGAGCAGCCGCTCGACGAGGTTCACCTGAGCCTGCGCGAGTGGCGTCTCGAGCCAGATGCAGCGAGCCGCGACGCCGTGTCGAGCGGCGACCTCGACGACGTGGCTCCTCGATGCGCGGGTGAGGTACGTGTTGTCGAGGACGACTCGCTTCGAGTCTGTCGCGAGGGCATTGCCGAGCTCGTCCGCGACGTCGCGAAGACTGCCACCGCGCTCGTCTCGGTTCAGGCGTAGGTAGCCGCGCTCGACGTAGTCCTCCGCGAGCCGCGACTTGCCCGCTCCCGGGATCCCCATCACGAGGACGACCTCACCGCTCTTCCCGCCGCTCGGACGAATTTGCGGCCTCGTGCGGTGGCCGCCCAGGCTCGCGTTGAGGCGCGCCACCTCCTCCTCGTCGAGGCGGAGGGAGGTAGCTCCCGCGCCAGAGCGTGCCGTCTGCGGCCGGCGCGCACCCGGGATCGTGACGACGTTCGGTGCGAGCGCCAGCAGCCAGGCGAGTGCGACCTCCGCTGCGGTCACGCCGTGCGCGCGGGCGATGTCGGCAAGCTCGGGGATCCGCGCCACTCGGGCGGCGCGGCGCGGCCCGCCGAGCGGCGAGTGCGCGATCACGGCGATCCCGCGCTCGACGCATCGATCCACGATTCCGCCGCGAAGCGCACCATCGTCGAAAGGGCTGATCGCGACCTGCACGGCCGCGACCGGGGCGTGCTCGAGTGCCTCGTCGAGCTGCTCGCGGTTGACGTTCGCCACGCCGACCCGGGTCACGAGACCTTCGTCGACGAGCTTCGCCAGCGCCCGGACGGACGTGCGCCACGCTCGCCTCGGGTCGGGTGTGTGAATGAGGTAGAGGTCGATCGGGAGCCCGTCGAGCGCGTCGAGGCTCGCCTCGCAGTCGGTGTGAAGCGAGCGTGCGCGGCCGTCCGGCACCCACGCACCGCCGGGCCTGCTCATCCCACCCTTCGTGACGATCCTGGCTCCTTCGACTTCGTGGAGCGCACGAGCGAGGAGCGCTTCGTTGCCTTCGTACGCACGCGCCGTGTCGAACACCGTGACTCCCGCGGCGACCGCCGCCGCGATGGTCTCGGCGGCGAGGTCGGGCTCGAGTCGCATGCAGCCCAGGCCGACGCGGAGCTCGGACGGTGTGAGCCAATCGCTCACGGCGAGCCGCCCGAGGCACGTACGAACGCCTCGAGTCGAGCGGCCTCCTCGGCCAGCTCGCGTCGCGCCGAGCGGCAAAGCGGTGCGAACGGCTCGAGACGCACGCGGCCACCGTCGAGGCTCCAGATGCCCGAGACGAACCCGTCGACGAGAAACGTGGGGCGCACTTCGCCGCGCTCGATGACCAGCGTGCGGTGGTCGTCCGAGATGACGCGCCGCCTGTCGGCGTGGCTCAGGACGAGGTTGTCGAAGCGCGGGACGAGGCGTGCCGGTGCCGGCGTGTCGCCCGCGGGCAGCGGAGCACGCGGGAGGTCGTACAGGTCGCGGTCGAGCTCGTCGCGAAAACGTCTCAGCTCGAGCTGTGCCAACCCGCGGTCGACGACGCTCCGCGCCATGCCCGTCCACTGCGCGACGTCCGCGCGCGACGCGGGTCCGAATGCCGCGAGGTAGCGCCGGACGAGGTGCCCAGCGGCCGCCTCACCCGTACCACCGTCCGCGCCCAGCCACGTTCGGGCCGGTACGAACGTGCCCCGGCCGGTGTGCCAGCGCCATGCCGACGAATCGGGGCCGTTGAGCAACCCCGCGTGCGCGGAGAGCCCGTACCAGACGAGCCACGGCGCGCGTTCTTCGATCCTGAGCTTCGGGAGGCCGAGCAGCGCGAGCAACTCCGGTCGGGTGCGGGGTCGCTCGGCCGCGAAGGCACCGAGTCGCTCGCCCTCTTCGGCGAAGTCCGCGCTCTCGCCGAGCGCGACGACCTGCCGCTCGAGCTCCCGGATTCGGCTGGCACGGTAGATCCCGGCGTACGCGAGGTAGTCGCGCGCGGACACGAGATGGAGCGTCGTGCGCATGAGGGTCGCCTTGACGACGTGCCGCCGTGCGACCGCCCGAACGAGGTGTTCGGCCCGAAAGCCCTCGATCCGCGCCCACAGCCCGACGTACGGCGACGGCGGCCATTGCGCCTGCACGCCGGCGACCCGCTCGACGGTGCGCGTCACGGACAGCGGGCGACGCTCGAGCAGGAGCTGGCGCGCGAGCGTCGCTCGGTTCAGGTCGCGGAGCGTCAGCGTGCGCACGGCCCGACGATACGCGGCGTCGCCCGGGCGTGGCAGGTCGGTCGTGTGCAGGCATTCCGGTGCATGTGGCGAAACCGAACGGCCCGGAGATGCGCATCTCGCTCGTCGTCCTCGTGCTCGCGTTCGCCGGTCTCCTGGCGGTCGATCTCGAGCCGTCGTCAGTACCTCGTGCGGCCATCGCCGTTCCGGCGAAGCACGCGGTCCGACCGAAGACGTCTCCGCGGACGGTCGAGATCGCCTTCGCCAAGAACGGGTGGCTCGTACATGTCGAGCGGACGGTGCCGAGAGGGATGTCGCCGGCGCAGCTTGCGATCCGCGAGCTCACGCAGGGGCCGACGAGGCTCGAGAGACGCCGAGGCATCCGCACCGCCATTCCCGAGGGAGCGCGGCTCCGCTCGCTCCGCTCGCAAGGCGAGACGTGGCTTGCGAGCTTCTCGCGCTCGACGTTCGCGTCCGGCTCGGCCGAGACGCGGCGCATGCGCCTCTGGCAGATCGCGGCGACGCTCGCACCGCTCGGCGACGAGGTGACCGCGACCGTCGCAACCGAAGGGAGGCTGCTCACGACCCTCCGGCTCGGCGTCCGCCCCGGCCACTGGAACGCGGAGACCGGCGAGAACGACTACTTCTACTCGGTCCGCGGCGTCCAGCTCCGGCTCGCCTCGCTCGGCTACCTCGAATCGTCCGAGGTCACGGGCTCGTTCGACTACCTGACCGAGCAGGCGCTCCTTGCGTTCCAGGGCTGGGAGGACCTCGACCGCACGGGCACCGTCATCGGCCAGACGCAGGTCGAGCTCTTTCGTGCCTCCCGCCCGCGTCCGGGCGCGCGGCGGCCGGGAAAGCGCATCGAGATCTACCGCGACCGCGGTGTCCTGCTCATGACCGAGAACGGCGACGTCGTGCGCGCGGTGCACACGTCGACCGGTTCGCTGGACCGCACTCCCGTCGGCGACTTCCAGGTCTACGTGAAGTCCCTGTACTCCTGGTCCGTCCCCTTCCACGTCTGGATGCCCTACGCCGCGTACTTCCGGGGCGGCATCGCGATGCACCAGTCGCCCGACGTCCCGTCGTACCCCGCTTCGCACGGCTGCGTCCGTCTCCCGGAAGGCGAGGCGGACCGCGTGTATCGCTTCGTCGACATCGGAACCCCGGTCGCCGTTCGCTGACGGCGCTACGGTGTCGAGTTTGATGGCCCCGTGGCGCACGCTCGCCGTCTCGGTGCTGCTCTCCGTCGTCCTCGTCGCCGGCGCGGCGGGAGCACGCGGAGCGGGAGGAGCGGGCGAGTTCAAGATCTACCCGCAGGCGGGCATCCTCTGGCAGGACCTGTACCCCGCCAATTTCGTCGACCTCGACCCGGGACCGGGGATCAGGGACTTCGCGTGTGGCACGCAGACGTACGACGGTCACACAGGCACGGACACGACGATCAGGAGCTTCCGCGAGATGGACATCGGCGTTCCGGTCTTCGCCGCTCTCGGCGGCCGTGTGCTCTCGGTCCAGGACGGCGAGTACGACCGCAACTTCGGCCCGCGGGCACCGCCGTACGACAACCACGTGGTGCTCGAGCACGGCACCGGCCGCTTCACGATCTACGGCCACCTGCGCAGGGGCATCGAGTTGAAGCGCGGACAGCGGGTCGCCGCGGGGCAACAGATCGGTTGGACCGCGTCGAGCGGGAACTCGAGCTGGCCGCACCTCCACTTCACCTCGCAGGTCGCGAGCGAGGTGGTCGAGCCCTGGGCCGGGCCGTGCAACGAGATGCCCAGCGGGTGGGCGGTCCAGGCTGCGTATCCGACCGAGCCGTACGTCCGCGATCTCGCGCTCAGCGACAGGCCGTTCGCGAAGAAGGCCGACCTCCCGTACGACCGATCCGTGCGCCGGGGATCGTTCGTGGCGGGACCGCGGACGGTCTACGTGCGGGTCGAGCTCGGCCTCCTGTCCGGATCGCCGGGGCTCCACTTCCGGTTCCTGAGGCCCGACGGCTCGACCGCGCTCGACGAGACGCCGAGCGTCGCCTTCCAGGTTCACAACGGGATCGGATACACGCGGTATGCGAGACGGGTCACGCTGAGGCCTCTCGGGCGCTGGCGGTTCGTCGTCGATCTCGGCGGCAGGACGGTCGCCGATGCGCCCTTCGACGTCGTGCGGCAGCCCCGCGACGTTCGCAACCGCCCGCCGAACGCCATCGGCGCCGAGCTCGTTCCGCCCGCTCCGACGTCCAGCGACGTCGTCCAGTGCCGCGTGCGGACGTCTCTCGTCACGGAGGACCCGGACTACGACATCGTGCGCTACCGCTACCGCTGGACGGTGGGTGAGCGCATCGTCCGTGCGGTGACGAGCGCGGCGCTCTCGGACGTCCTTCGCGAGGGCGCAGCCGCGACCGGCAAGGAGCTCTGGTGCACGGTCGTGCCGAGCGATGGCAGGCTTGCCGGCCCGCCCACCTCGGCCGGCGTCGCGGTCCGCTAGCTAGGTCGCGAGCGAGAGCGTGACGAGGAGCGGCAGCACGATCCACACGCCGAGCGTGAGCGAGATCGCCACGACGGCGAAGCGCCGCGACTGATCCTGTGGAGGCTTGCCGGAGCTGCCGACCGTTCGCCAGAGCGCCGAGAGCGGGGGTGAGACGGACAGCCGGATACGCCGGCTCGCGAGCGCGGCGCCGCGCAGCACGAACCACGACACGAGGAGCCCGACGGCCACTCCGATCGCGCCCACGACGAGGGCGATCCACCACTCGCGGAGCGTGCCGCTCGCCAGCCGCCAGAGCGAGATGCCCAAGGGGATCAGCAGCCCGCCGATCACGAATGTCGGCACACCGATCTCGCGGCTCTTCGTGATCTCGACGAGCGCCTGCGCGTCCATCCGGGCGGGACGGAGGAGCTCGAGCTCGTTCGAGCCGCCGGTCGCCTCCATCTCCCGCAGCCAGTAGAGGTTCCGCAGGTTCATCGCCACGTTCTTCACGTGCGAGACGACGACGTAGCGCGCGACGAGCTCGACCAGGAACCGGATCGGTGTACGTAGCACAGGGATGCGAGAACCGGCGCCGGCTCCGTGGTAGCCGTGCCGGCGAAGGCTCTCGAGCGCGACGATGACCCGGCGATGATCGGCGTCGAACCGCTCGGGGTGCGCGAGCGGCGAGGTCCGGGTCAGCTCGCGGAGCATCTCGCGCTCGCGTGGGCCACGGACGTCGAGCTCGTCCAGGAACGCCGTGATCGCCTCGTCGTTGCCGCCGAGCAGCTGCAGGCGCTCGAGGGGGTTGTCGTACAGCTCCGCGAGCTCCTTCTCGGTCGGTTCGTGAGAGGGAGTGGCGGACGTGTCCGGCATCGCCGCGCGATCGTATAGCCGCCCGGCAGGGGCCTCGCACGCCGTTAGATTGAGAGCCGCGTGGAGACGATGCGCGCCATCCGCAAGCGCGAGTCGGGCCCGGGCCTCGTCCTCGACGAGGTTCCCGTACCGACACCAGATCCGGACGAGGTGCTCGTCCGGATCGAGGCGGCGTCCATCTGCGGGACCGATCTCCACATCCGGCGCTGGGACCAGTGGTCGTCGGAGCGGGTCGCGCCTCCGCTCACACTCGGGCACGAGCTGTGCGGGACCGTGGTCGCCACCGGAAGCGCCGTTCTCGACGTCGAGGAGGGCGCATACGTGTCGGCCGAGAGCCACGTCACGTGCGGCGTGTGCTTCCACTGCCGGACCGGAAAGGCCCACATGTGCGAGCAGACGAAGATCCTCGGCGTCGACCGGGACGGTGGCTTCGCCGACTACGTCGTCATCCCGGCCGCCGTCGTGTGGAGCAACGATCGGTCGAAGCTCCCCCCCGAGATCGCGTGCCTGCAGGAGCCGTTCGGCAACGCCGTCTTCGCGACCTCGACCCAGGATCTGGCCGGGCGTGCGATCGCGGTGCTCGGCTGCGGCCCCGTGGGGCTCTTCACGATCGCGATCGCCAAGGCGTTCGGGGCGGGCCGACTCCTCGCCTCGGACCACGTCCCCTTCCGGATGGAGCTCGCGCGCGAGCTCGGCGCCGACGCGGTCGTCGACGTCGACGCGGAGTCCGACGTTCCGGACTGGTTTGTCAAGCAGAACGACGGGGTCGGCGTGGGTGTCGTCTTCGAGATGTCCGGCGCGTTGCGGGCGATCCAGGACGCCTTCGGGATCGTCCGGCACGGCGGGAACGTCGTCCTCTTCGGGATCCCGGCGCGCCCCGCCACGATCGACATCGCCGAGTCGCTCATCTTCAAGAACCTCACCGTGAGCGCGGTCAACGGCCGCGAGATCTGGGAGACGTGGTACACGACCCGCTGGCTCCTCGAGCACGGCGTCGTCGATCTCCGCCCGCTCATCACCGCGGAGCTGCCTCTGGAGCGCTACGACGAGGCGTTCGCGCTGCTCGAGTCGGGCGAAGCCTGCAAGATCGTCCTGCGACCGAACGGAGCGACACCGTGAATGCCGTCCTCGACCAGCAGCTCGGTGCGGAGCTCGACGCGCTCCGCGAGGCTCGCACGTACAAGCAGTTCCTCACGCTCGAGTCGCCGCAGGGTGCGGTCGTCCGCATGGCCGGTCGCGGCGACGTGCTCGTCCTCTCCTCGAACAACTACCTCGGGCTCGCCGATCACCCGGAGGTCGTCCGCGCAGGCATCGACGGCCTCGAGCGGTACGGGGCGGGCACGGCCTCGGTCCGCTTCATCTGCGGGACGTTCGAGCCGCACCTGGCGCTCGAGCGAGCTCTCGCGGACCTCTCCGGGGCGGAAGCCGCGCTCACGTACGTCTCGTGCTGGAACGCGAACGAGGCCGTGATCCCCAGCCTCACGGACGACTCGACGGTGATTCTGACCGACGAGCTGAACCACGCGAGCCTCATCGACGCGATCCGGCTCTCGCGACCGGCGAAGAAGGTCATCTATCCGCACTCGGACATGGGCGCCCTGCGCGACGCTCTCACGGACGCACCACGCGGTGCCCGCAAGCTGGTGGTCACGGACGGCGTGTTTTCGATGGAGGGTGACCTGGCGAAGCTGCCCCAGATCGTCGAGCTCGCCCGCGCGCACCACGCGGTGGTCGTCGTCGACGACTCGCACGGGGTGGGCGTTCTCGGCGAGACGGGGCGCGGGACCGTCGAGCACTACGGCCTCCTCGGCGAGGTCGACGTGATCACGGGTACGCTCGGCAAGGCGCTCGGCGGAGCGGCAGGTGGGTACGTCGCCGCCTCGGCGGAGGTCTGCGACGTCCTCGCCCAGCGCTCACGTCCGCAGCTCTTCTCGAATGCGCTGCCTCCCACTGTCGCGTGCAGCGCACTGCGAGCGGTCGAGCTCATGCTCGAGCAGCCTGAGCTGCTCGCCCGGCTCCGGGAGAACACCCGCGTCTTCAGGGAGATGCTCGCCGAGGCGGGCTACCGCCCACTCGAGGGCGAGGCGGCCATCATCCCGATCATCATCGGCGAGACGTCCGAGGCGATGGCGCTCTCGGCCCGCCTGCTCGACGAGGGCGTGTTCGTCACGGGATTCGGGTTCCCGGTCGTGCCCGAGGGGACGGCGCGCGTCCGCGTGCAGATGTCCGCTGCGCTCGAGCCCGAACACCTCGAGCGCGCGATCGACGCGTTCAGGCGGGTCCGCCCCGAGTGAGCAACCGCCCCCCAAAGGGGGGACGAGGAGGCCGTCGTCCGCCGCCGAATGTGGGTCCATGGAGAATTGGCCCGTCAACATCGTCGGACTCGGCCTCATCATCGCCGGTGTCCTGTTCATCTACTTCCTGAACTTCGTTGGCTACGTCATCGGGCTCCCGATGGTCCTCGGCGGGATCGTCGCGCTGTTCATGACGTACCGGCGCAGGAAGCAGCTCCCGGCCTAGCCGCTCGCCGCGGTTACCGCTGCGTGAACACGTAGTCGTTCGCGCGCGCCTGCATGTGGCAGCTCCGGCAGAAGCTGCCCTGCCCGATCACCGCGTAGCGGCCATCCGAGAGGCCGTACTCCGCGAACTGCCACCGGTTGGCGACCTTTCGCATGACGGCGACCTGGCCGGGCGGGCCCGCGACTCCGCGCTCCCGGACCGTCTTCACGAGGACCGTGCCGTTCGGGTAGCGCCGCCCGACCTTCCTCGTGCTCGCGTAGACGTTCTTGACGCCGGAGTGCGCGCACGGCGGGCCACATCTCGTGATCGGCTTCGCGTTGATCCGACGCCACGACGTGTAGCCCTCCGTGTACGACGGCAGGCCCGGCGGGGAGGACGCGAGCGCGACGACCGCGATCGCTGCGGCGAGGGCGACGATCGTCACGAAGGCGACGACGGAGCGCACTGCGAGATCGTGACTCCAGCACCCGCGGAAGGGAAGAGCGCACCGGTGAAGCAATCCTCAAACGACGAGAGACGGCTCGGGTTGCACGAGGCGTCCCGACTCCGCAAGACTTCCTCCGCACGGGAGGTATGGGTGAGCTCCGAGATCGCGACCAGCATCCCGAGAGAAGAGCCACGCCAGGGCGTCGCACGGCGGCCCTCGAAGACGCTCGTCGTGCAGCTGATCGGGCCGCTCACGATCGTCGCGGGCCTCGTGTGGGCGGTCGCCCAGCCGTACCGCATCGTGTTTCTCGACCGAGACGGCCGAGGGCTCTACGACTACCTGTTCCAGCCGCCGCTGCTCGTCGTCGCAGTCGGGATCGTCTTCATGCTCGTCGTCGCGCCGGGGCTGGTCGAGGATCTCGAGACGGTGGAGCGACGTGATTCCTCGAGCTGAGGACGCGCACTGGCTCGCCGCCGCGGTTGCGCTCTTCCTCGGCCTCGTGCTCATCTCCGAGGTCATCGTCGGGCCCGAGGTCTTCCGGCGTCGAGCATGGCGCGCGTACCTCTTCCCTGCGGCCGTGATCGTCTCGAGCGTCGGACTGTGGGTGATCGCCGTGTTCTCGACGTTCTCGACGATGCACCTGCTCGCCCACTCCGTGTGGGCACAGGCCGCGCTGGTGGCGGGCGGGGTGCAGCTCGCGCTCGTCCGGGGCAAGCTCCGGAGCCCGCGCTGGTCGCTCGTACCGGGCATCGCCCTCTTCGTATCCGGCGTCGCGTTCCTCGTCCACGAGCCGAACCCCTGGCTCTACTCACGCTCCGCGTTCCTCCACCACGCGATCGGGTGGATGCTCGTGGTCGTCGCGCTCTTCCCGCTGGGCGAGGCTCTTCGCCCGCGCCAGATCGTCTGGCGCACGGGATTCGCCCTCACGTTCGTGCTGCTCGCGGTCTTCCTTTTCGCGGACCGCGACTCCGCCCCGATCTTCGGGCGCTTCGGGCTCGGCGGGCCGTGAGACGCGCGCTGGCCGTCGTCGCGGTCGGAGCGGCGGCGCTCGTCGCGCCGAGTGCGGCACTGGCGCACGTCACGCTCGAGAGCTCGGTGCCCGTGACGCAATCTCGCGTCGAGACGCCGCCCACCGAGGTCCGGCTGCGCTTCAACGGACCGGTGACGATCACGTCGAACGCGGTCCGGGTGCTCGCGCCCGACGGGGCGGTGCTCTCGGGGACTCCGCGGACGGAGGACGAGGGGCGAGTCGTCGTCACGCCGGTCTCGGGCATCGTCAAGGGGAAGGGCTACACGGTCCGCTGGCGCGTGATCGGGAGCGACGGCCACTCCCCGGCCGGCGTGTTCACGTTCGGCGTCGGCATCGCCGCGCCGCCGCCGACCGAAGCCGTCGGCGCGTCCGGCACGACCTGGAAGGACGACCTCGCGCGGTGGGCGTACTTCGGTGCGCTCGCGCTCCTCATCGGCCCCCTCGTCGTACGCCTCGTCCTCATCCGCGGACGCCAGGTCCCGGCGACGCTCGAGCACCGGTTCCAGCTCGTCGGCGTCGTCGCCGCTTTCCTGGCCATCGACGTCGGGATCGCAGCCTTCATCCTCCGCGCGTCGAACGCGCTGCAGCTTCCGCTCACGGACCTTCCGTACGGCGACCTCCAGCCGTTCGCCGAAAAGACGCGGTTCGGGATCGCGTTCCTCGTCATGATGCTCGGGTTCGGCATCGTCGCCGCACTCCTGCTCGTCGCGTGGGTGTTCGACCGCCTCGACCTGCGCTGGGGCGCGCTCGTCCTCTCCGTCGCGCTCGTCTCCGGGCTCTCGCTGTCCGGGCACCAGGCGACGGAGCCCAACTCGAGCTGGCTCTCCGAGACGGCCGACTGGTTCCATCTGGTCGCCGCGTCGATCTGGGTCGGCGGCGTCGCGACCCTCGCGTTCCTCGTCTGGCCGCTGGCGCCGGGGCTGCGGAGGACGACGTTTCTCGCGTTCGCGCGGCTCGCGGCCGTGCTCGTCGCTGCGATGGTGCTCGCCGGGGCCTACCTCGCGCTCGTGCGGCTCCCCGAGCTCAGCGACCTCTGGGAGACCGAGTACGGACGCTTCCTGCTCCTGAAGGCCGCGCTCGTCGGCGTGGCGCTCACGTGGGGTGCTGCCCATCACTTCCTCGTCCGGCCGCGGCTCGAGGCGGGCGACGAACCGGACGTCGGGCCGAGCCTGGTCGGCGAGGCCGTCGTCGCCTTCGCGGTCCTCCTCTCCGCGGCGATCCTCACCAACATCGGTCCGCCACCGATCAACGACACCTCGTCGTCGACGATCGCCCGCTCGACCCGGTAGAACCCCCGGCGTGAGCCACGTCCACGACCACGCGCGGCTCGAGAGCCGGCGGGCCCTCGCCGTCGCACTCGCGCTGACGGCGTCTTACACGGTCGTCGAGGTCGTCGGGGGACTGCTGACGGGAAGCCTCGCTCTGCTCGCGGATGCCGTCCACATGCTCTCCGACAACGTCGCGCTCGCACTGGCACTCGTCGCCGTGTGGCTCGCGACGAGGCCCGAGACTCCGGAGCGGACCTACGGCTACAAGCGCGCGGAAGTGCTTGCCGCGCTGGCGAACGGGGTGCTCCTCGTCGCACTCGCGATCTGGATCTTCGTCGAGGCCGTCATGCGGCTGCGTGACCCGGGGGACGTGCTCGGCGGCTGGATGCTCCTCGTCGCGCTGCTCGGCATCGCGGTGAACCTCGGCGCCGGGCTCGTGCTCGCAGGCGCGCGAAGCGGCAGCATCAACGTCGAGGCCGCGTTCCGCCACGTCTTCGCGGATCTCCTCGGCTCCGTCGGAGTCGCGGTGGCGGCCGTCGTCATCCTGACGACGGACTGGGTGGAGGCCGACGCCGTCGTGAGCATCCTCATCGGCGTCCTCGTCCTCGCGAGCGCCTGGTCGATCGTCCGCGACTCGACGGGGATCCTGCTCGAGTCGACCCCGCGCGGGCTCGACGCCGACGCTCTCGGTCGCCGGCTCGCGGGGGCTCCGGGCGTCGCCGAGGTCCACGATCTCCACGTCTGGACGATCACCTCCGGCTTTCCGGCGCTGTCGGCCCACGTCCTCGTTCGGCCGGGCGAGGACTGTCACGGCCGGAGACGTGAGCTCGAGCGCCTCCTCCGGGACGAGTTCGGGATCGAGCACACGACGCTCCAGGTCGATCACGCCGCGGAGGGCGGCCTCGTCGAGATGGGTCGCTTCTAGGAAACTCGGCTCAACCAAGCGGTTTGAGCCAAGTTTGTACGACACCTACGGAAGCTTTCGCGGTCACATGCACACCGTCGCACCCCGGAGTGTTTGTGCCAGTGACGCCCCGCGGGATTTCGGAGGCGGCTTCCAGCGCTGCGTGCTCTGCGATCGCACCGGGGCATGGGGCTACGAGCTCGTTGACTGAATGCGAAGGTGCTTCCGCAATAGCGTGGTTCAGCGCTTTTTGGAAAGCGTCTTCAGCAGTCTCAGCGACAATGACCGTGTCGCGACGCAGCGCGATGAGACGGAAGAACGAGTTCGCGGGGGCGTCGGGGCTCAGGCCGTACCTGTGCGGCGGTCTCGCGATTCATCCTGTAGCTCCGCGCTGTCGGCACCCAGGTCGCGCTGGCGCTCGCCGCTAGAGGCTCTCGGCGAGCTCGCTCGTCACGAAGACCCAGAACTCAACACAGAACACGATCGCGAGGAGCAGCACCCAGTTTCGACCCGCCTGCCCGCCGCCGTCCAGCTGACGCGCCATCGAGTCGCAATCCTTACACGGACACCCGACGGTGTGCCGCCGTCGATGGCAGATCGCGCACGCGATCGTCTCTGGGGTCGATCGCTCTGCCCGTCTGATCCACGCCTCCGATAGACGCGGCGCTCCGGCCCTCTCGCCGGGAGCCCGGCATCGGGCTACAGGTGAGCGACGAGGAAGCCAACGACGAGCGCCAGCGCCAGCGCCACGGTCTCCCACGTCAGAACGACTTTGCGTACTCGACGACGAACGTGTCGAACGAATCGGGCCACTCTCCTGTAGCGAGCGCGCCAGATAGAAGCCCCGCCCGCCATCGGCGTGTACCGCCGCATCCCCAACCCTTTGATCGGATGACGAGGTAAAGAAATGGTACGCCGACGGAGCCGATCAAAGTCTGCTCCGAGGGAAGAGATCGTCGTACCCCGGTTTGTACGCCAGGCTGATCTGAGCTGACCTGAGAGCTGAGCTCAAGGGCTTGAACAAGCCATTGGCTCACGTCAGAGACCGAGGTCTCAACAGGGGTCGCTTCTAGGGCACGAGGACGGCTGCCGCCCGGAGCTTGCCGGCACGAAGGCGATCGAGCGCCTCGTTCGCATCGTCGAGGGCGAAATTCTCGACCTCGGTGCGCACAGGGATCTCGGGCGCCAGCGCGAGAAACTCATCGCCGTCTACGCGCGTTAGGTTCGCGACGGAGCGCAGGACGCGCTCGCCCCAGAGGAGCTCGTACCGAAAGGACGGGATGTCGCTCATGTGGATGCCGGCGCAGACGACCGAGCCTCCCTTGCGCACGTGGCGCAGCGCTGCGGGCACGAGCTCGCCCACGGGAGCGAAGACGATCACGGCATCGAGCTCCTCGGGCGGCCCCGCGAGCGCGTCGCCGGCCCACGTCGCTCCGAGCGAGCGCGCGAATGCCTGGGTCTCGTCGTCGCCGGCGCGCGTGCCCGCGAACACCCGGCGTCCCTGCCACACGGCAACCTGGCACACGATGTGCGCGGACGCGCCGAAGCCGTACAACCCGACCCGCTCGGGGTCGCCGGCGAGCCCGAGCGAGCGAAAGCCGATCAGGCCGGCGCAGAGCAGCGGTGCGGCCTGGTCGTTGGTATACCCATCGGGGATCGCGAAGCAGAAGCGCTCGTCCGCGGCGACGAGCTCCGCATAGCCGCCGTCGACGTCGTAGCCGGTGAAGCGCGCTCGGTCGCAAAGGTTCTCCAGGCCGGACCTGCAGTACCGGCACACGCCGCATGTCCACCCGAGCCACGGAACGCCGACGAGCGCTCCCGGCGAGAACCGCTCACCGCCCTCGACGACCTCCCCGACGACCTGGTGGCCGGGAACGAGCGGCAGCTTCGGCTTCGGGAGCTCGCCGTCGACGATGTGGAGGTCCGTCCGGCAGACTCCGCAGGCGCGCACGCGCAGCAGCACCTGTCCACGCTCCGGGATCGGGTCGGGGAGCTCTGCGGCGCGGAGCAGCGTCCGCGGTGCGTCAAGCACCATCGCCCGCATGAGGGGAGTCTGCCGCTACAGCGTGAGCTCGGAGCGAGCTGTACCGGCACGCTGGTGACGGGCCACGACGGCGATGCGGTCGCCTGAGTTCGCCTCGACCACCCATTCGACCTTCGTGCGCTCGCTCGTGGAGTGGTCGGTCCACCACCACGTCACGGTCCTCCGCTCCACGCGGCCTGCGAGCTGGCCGGCCTCCTCGCGCTCCTTCCCGCTCGCGATCCCCGCTCCGTCGGGGATCTCGAGCTCGACTTCGATCGGGCGCACCGCCTTGCGCTCGAGCGCCCTCTCCGTGACGTTCGTCGGAAGCCAGCCCGTGTTCTCGAGCGCGAGGCGCACGCGGAACGCGCCGGCCCCCACGGGCTCCGACTCGAACGACCGGACCTCCAGGCGCGGAGAGGCGAGAGCGAGGAAGAGCGCGAAGTCGGCGTGCGGCTTCACCTCCTGCTCGAGACGGGACAGGGGCGGGTTGAACCAGAAGCGCACGATGTCCCAGCCCCCGAGCTCGACCGGGCCGAGCTGCGGATGCTCGAACGGGTACCAGTCGACGTAGCCCTCGCCGTGCTCGTCTGCGACCTTCAGCACCGCGAGCTCGTCCTCGGGCGAGTGGTCGCGGAGCCAGTCGATGAAGTGGTAGTCGGAGAGGCCGGCTGCTCGCTGCGGGCTCCAGAACTCCGTGACCCAGGCGTACGCGCCGAGGTGGTCGTAGATCCAGTCGACATCGCCGCCCTTGATGACCATCTTCGGGTGGTACTTGAAGTCGTGGAAGATCGAGATCGCCGGATAGCCGGTGAGCCGTGTCGCCTCCTCGCCCATGAGTTCGAAGGCCCGCAGGTCGGGAACCGGGAAGTCGTCGTCCGGATGCCCCGACGACGGCCGCAAGTGGACGCCGCTGAACGTGTGGTAGCCGACGTAGCTCACGATGTTCGGCCGGTCGACGATCGCCTGGATGAGGGCGCGGGTCTCGGGCTCGGAGCCTGGGTAGGGCCCCGCGCCCTGCTGCTCTCCTTCGGGCGCCCACTCGGCGGGCCACTGCCGGTTCAGGTCGAGCCCCTCGAGGGCGGGTGGGATCGGAACGGTCACGCCGTCCCAGTTGCGGATGTTGCCCTCGGGCAGCACGGCGTAGAACTCGCCCTCCAGGTCGTCCGGAGCACGCGGGACGAGGAGGCGCGCGTCTTCGGGATGGGGTTTCCACGATCCGTTCGGATCGCGCATCCGCATGAACAGCACGCGGCCGTCGCCGTCGACGTCGTCGCGCTGCAGGCCGTCCTGCGGCTCCTCACGCGGGTACGGGCGGACGCTCGAACGTCGCCAGCGCCCGTCCGCGAGCACGGCCTCGGCGCCGTCCGGGTTCACCCGCGGGACGACGTAGAAGCAGCGGGTGTCGAGCGCGGCGGTCACCTTCTCTTCCGTGCCGTAGCCGTGTAGGAGCCGGTCGAGCAGGTCGAGTGCCGCGGTCGTTCCGGTGAACTCGGACGCATGGATCTGTGCGTGGACGAGCATCGCGGGCTTCTCCTCGGCGGGGCCGGTCTCGCCGTTCGTGACCGTGCACAGCCAGATGTCGCGCCCCTCGTAGGACGTGCCGATCGACTCGCAGCGGAAGAGCGACGAGAAGTCCGCCGTCCAAGCCTCGAGCGCCTCCGTCAGCTCCGCATACGTGTAGAAACGCTCGAACTGGACGCGCATCGCGCGCGAGCCTAGTCGAAACTACGATCGCCGAAATGCGCGAGCTCCTCGACTATCGCTCGGAATTCCCGATCCTCGAGCACACGACGTACCTCGCGAGCCACACGCTCGGGCCGATGCCGCGGCAGGCGGCCAAGCGCCTCGCGGAGTTCGTGCGGATGTGGGAGGGGAGGGGCATCCGGGCGTGGGCCGAGGGCTGGTGGGCGTCGCCGATGCGGGTCGGCGACCAGATCGGCCGCATCGTTGGTGCGCCCCCGGGCTCGACCGTGATGCAGCAGAACGTGGCCATCGCCGAGTCGATCGCGCTCTCCTGCTTCCGGCCGGTTGACCCCGCCAAGAACCGCGTCGTCTACGAGCGCGCGAACTTTCCGTCTGTCCGTTACCTGTACCAGGCGCAGCCCGACCTCGAGGTTGTCGTGTGCGAGGACGACGGGGAGGTCGCCGAGCGCATCGACGAGAGGACCCTCCTCGTCCCGATCAGCCACGTCCTCTACAAGGACTCCGAGATCCAGGACGTCGAGCCGATCGTGCGGCGCGCGCACGAGGTGGGGGCCACCGTGATCCTCGACTGCTACCAGTCCGCCGGCATCGTCCCGGTCGACCTCACCGCGCTCGGTGTCGACTTCGCCGTCGGCGGCTCGGTGAAGTGGCTGTGCGGGGGGCCGGCCAACGGCTGGCTCTACGTGCGGCCGGATCTCGCCGAGCAGCTCGAGCCGACCCTCACCGGCTGGCAGGCGCACGCGCGGCCCTTCGCCTTCGAGGAGGAGATGGACTTCGCGGGCGCCGCCGCTCGCTTCCTCACCGGCACGCCCAACCCGGCGGCGCACTACGCCGGCACGGCGGGGTATGACCTGATCGAGGAGATCGGGGACCAGCGCATCCGCGAGAACTCGCTGCGCCAGACGCAGCTCCTGATCGACCTCGCCGACGCGGCGGGCTTCGACGTGCACTCGCCGCGCGATCCGGCGCGCCGCGGCGGTGCGGTCATCGTCGCAGTTCCCGACGGCGCTGCCGTGTACGCGGAGCTCGAGGAGCGGGGCGTCCTGTGCGACTTCAGGCCGGGTGCCGGGATTCGCATCGGGCCGCACTTCTTCACGACGGACGACGAGATCCGCTTCGTGATCGACCAGACCATCGAGATCCTCGAGACGGGCGCACACGTGCGCCACGCGGGAGCGGTCGCCCGCCACTGACGGTGGACTGCGCGGCGTCGCCGTCGTACGATCGCGCTCCATGTCCCTGCAAACGAGCGAGAAGTTCCTGCAGGAGATCGTCTCGACGGTTGCGTCCTCGCTCGAGCTCGCGGACGTGCTGCCCGCCGTCGTCCGCCTGATGACCGACGCGAGCGGGGTCCACGCGTGCTTCGTCTACCTCCTCGAGGACGACAGCAGGCTTGTCCTTCGCGCCGCGTCGTCGCCGTACGAGCGGCAGGCGGGGCGGGTGGTGCTCGAGCGCGGCGAGAGCCTCGCCTGGTGGGCCGTCGAGCGCGGTGAGCCCGCGTTCATCCGTGACGACGCCCTGGCCGACCCCCGCGTGAAGTACGTCCCCGAGCTCGAAGAAGAGCGGTTCCAGTCCCTGCTCGCGGTGCCGATCGTCGGGCGTTCGGGCGAGACGATCGGCGCGATCACGGCCCACACCGAGGCACCGCGCGAGTTCGACGACGACGAGGTCGACTTCGTCGTGACGTCGGCGTCCCTCGTCGCGAACGCGATCGAGAACGCACGCCTGTACGAGGAGACGCGGCTCCGGGTCGGTGAGCTCGAGCAGCTCACCGAGCTCGCGGAGGCGATCGCCCGCGCCGACGCGCTGGACGAGCTCCTCGAGACGGTCGTCACGGACGTTCGCCCCCTGCTCGCCGCCAGGGTCTGTCACGTCTACCTCCTCGACCCGGCGACCGAGGAGCTCGACCGCAAGGCGAGTGCACCCGACCCCGGCGATGCCCGGCAGACGCTCGGTCTCGCCGAGCTCGGTCCCGAGCTCGCGCGCGGGGGACGCAGCGCGCGGCTCGCGGTGCCGCTCGTCGCGAACGGCGAGTTGATCGGACTGCTCGTCGCCGAGGGCAGCGCGCGGATCGAGCTCGGCCGCGCGGTCGCCAGCCAGGTCGCCGTGGGAGTCAAGAAGGTCCAGGTCATCGAGCAGCTCACGGAGAAGAACCTCATCAAGGACTTCTTCGAGGATCTGGCCGGAGGCCGTCTGCGCGGCGACCTCGAGGGCCGCGCGGCCCGGCTCGACTGCGATCTCGACCATCCGCACGTCGTCCTCGTCGCAGAGCCGTGGGGCGAGGCTCTCCCGAGGGCGTTGCGCGCAATCGCGCCCGGGTCGCTCTTCGATCACCGCGAGGACTCGCTCCGCGCGCTCGTGAGGCTCGTGACGGCGTCCGACGAGAGCTTCCTCGAGCGGCTGCGGCGTGTGCACGCGGAGCTCGAGGAGCCGGTCGCGATCGGGGTGTCGAGCGTCTGTCGGGGCGAGGCCGCGTTCGCGGCGGGGTTCGTCGAGGCGCGCCAGGCGCTTCTCGGGACGGTCGTGCTCGCGGGGACCCCGACGGTGCTGGCCTACGACGACCTCGGCGCCTACAAGTACCTCCTGCGCGTCGCCGTCGACGGCGGGATCCGCGACGCGACGGTGGACGCCGTCGGCAAGCTCGCCGAGTACGACGCGCAGCGCGGAGCGCAGCTCGTCGCGACGCTCGAGGAGTTCCTCCACCGGCACGGCTCGATCAGCGCGACCTCCGAGGCGCTGTACGTCCATCCGAACACGCTCCGCCAGCGCCTGCGACGAATCGGCGAGCTCTCCGGGCTCGATCTCCGACGCGACGACTGGCTCGCGATCGAGATCGCCGTGAAGATGGTGAAGCTCCAGCACGCGCTGGGATCGGCGAAACCGCACACATAGAGGCAGGGAAGGTGTGGACTCCGCACCTTCTCCCGACCGTCGCAGGCTGGTAGGGCTATGCCACCGACGTCAGAGGAGGACGGGG
>DATAET010000208.1:0-7599 GCA_036257855.1 Gaiellaceae bacterium
GACTGGTGGGTGAGCCTCATCGAGGCGTTCGTCGTCATCAACCTCGTCATGGTCACGTTCGCGTACCTGACGCTCGCCGAGCGCAAGGTCATGGGCCGCATGCAGCTCCGCTACGGCCCGAACCGCGCCGGCCCGCGCGGCGTGCTGCAACCGATCGCCGACCTTCTCAAGCTCCTCAACAAGGAGAGCTTCCAGCCGACCGAGGCGATCGACTGGGCGTTCGTCCTGGGCCCCTTCCTCGCCGCCTTCACCGCTCTCACGACGTTCTCGGTGATCCCGTTCGGACCCGGCTGGACGATCGGCGGCGTGTACATCCCCGGCCAGGTCGCCGACCTCGACATCGCGCTCGTCCTGATCTTCGCGATCGGGTCGATCGGCGTGTACGGCTTCATCCTCGGCGGCTGGTCCTCGGAGTCGAAGTACGCGCTGCTCGGGTCCATGCGGACATGCGCGCAGCTCGTCTCGTACGAGGTCTCGCTCGCACTGTCGGTGCTCGGCGTGATCCTCATGGCCCACACGCTCTCGTTGACCGACATCGTCTCGGCGCAGGCCGACACGGTCTGGTACGCGATCCCGCAATTCGTCGGGTTGCTCGTATTTCTCCTCGCCGGCACCGCTGAGACCGCGCGCGCCCCGTTCGACCTCCCCGAGGCGGAGCAGGAGCTCGTCGCCGGCTACCACACCGAGTACGGCGGGATGCGCTTCGGGCTCTACTCGATGTCCGAGTACATCAACCTGATCACGCTCTCGGCCCTGTGTGTGACGCTCTTCCTCGGCGGCTGGCACGGCCCCGGCTGGGACGGCGCCGGCTGGGCCGGCCCGCTGTGGTTCATCGGGAAGCTCGTGATCCTGCTCTTCGTCTTCATCTGGATGCGGACGACACTTCCGCGGCTCCGCTACGACCAGCTCATGCGGTTCGGCTGGAAGGTCCTGCTCCCGGTCGCGACCGTGAACGCGGTCGTGACGGCGATCCTCGTGGTGGCCTTCTGATGGCGCAGCCGTTCTCCACGCTCAAGGGCTTCGGCGTCACCTTCCGGCAGATCTTCCGGAAGCCGATCACGCAGCAGTACCCGGAGTTCAAGCGAGCGGTGTACCCGCGTTTCCGCGGACGGCACCGCCTGCACCGGCACGAGAACGGGCTCGAGAAGTGCGTCGGCTGCTCCCTGTGCGCTGCCGCGTGCCCCGCTGACTGCATCCGCGTCGTCGCGGAGGAGAACACCGCCGAGAACCGCGTCTCGCCCGGCGAGCGCTACGCGCGCATCTACGAGATCAACATGAGCCGCTGCATCTTCTGCGGCTACTGCGAGCTTGCGTGCCCGTTCGACGCGATCACGCTCGGGAACGAGTTCGAGATCGCAGAGTACTCGCGCGACGACCTGATCTACACGAAGGACATGCTCCTCGCCGAGCCGATCAAGCGCGTCCCCGTCGCAGACCCGGTTCGCTTCGACACGCCCGAGCCGGCCTTCAAGACGAGGTCGTAGGGCACGGTGGGCAACTTCCTCGTCTGGGTCATCTGGTTCGTCGCGGCAGCGGGGTGCCTGGGGACGGGCGTCGCGGTCGTGAGCATGAACAACCCCTTCTACTCAGCCCTCGCGCTCATCGGCAACCTCGCCTCGCTGGCCGTGCTCTTCCTGCTGCTCTCGGCCGAGTTCGTGGCCGCAGCACAGGTGCTCGTGTACGCGGGCGCAGTGATGGTGATGTTCCTCTTCGTCGTCGCCTACCTCGGCGGTCAGGCAGACGCGCCCTGGGCGGGCGGTCCGCGCCTCCTGCGGGGCGCGGCCGTCGTCGCGGCGGCAGCGCTGCTCGTCGAGATCGTCGTCGTCCTCGGCCTCGCCTGGGGCGACAACCTGACCGACCCGGCGGACGTCTCCTCGTCGTTCGGCAGCCCGTCCCAGATCGGGGAGGTCTTCCTGACCGACCACCTGCTCGCGTTCGAGGTCACCTCGATCGTGCTGCTCGTCGCAGCAGTCGGCGGGGTCGTGCTCGGGACGACGCGCGAGAAGGAAGAGGCGTAGTGGACGGCCCAGACGTCGGCTGGTACCTCATCGTCGCGGCGATTCTGTTCGGGATCGGCGCGCTCGGCGTCATGCTCAGGCGCAGCCCGCTGATCGTCCTGCTCTCGCTCGAGATCATGCTGAACGCGGCGAACCTCACGCTCATCGCCTTCGCGCGGCAGCAGGGGAACCTCGACGGCCAGATCTTCGCCCTCGCGGTGATGGCGGTCGCCGCAGCCGAGGTGGCGATCGGCCTCGGCCTCATCGTCGCGATGGCACGCCGCCGAGTGCCCCTCGACGTCGATCAGGCGAGCGCTCTCCATGGATAGCGCAGTCGCCGCCGGGGGCTGGGTCTGTCTGCTCACGCCCCTCGCTGGTGCGGTCGCGATCACGCTCGCGGGGGGACGGATCTCGCGGCGGACCGCCGGCTGGATCGCGACGCTCGCCGCGTTCGTCGCCTTCGCTGGTGCTCTCGCCACCTTCATCGGTCTCTGGGCGTCGGACGCGTCCGACCGCGAACAGTTGTCCACCGCGTACACGTGGGTGGCAACCGGGACCTTCCAGGCGGATCTGCAGATCCTGCTCGACCCGCTCTCGAGCACGATGATGCTCGTCGTCTCCGGCGTCGGCGGCCTCATCGTCTGGTACTCGATGGGCTACATGGGGGGCGACGACGAGGAACGTCGCTACTTCGCCTACATGTCGCTGTTCCTCTTCTCGATGCTCCTGCTCGTCGAGTCGGGGAACTTCCTGCTCATGCTCGTCGGGTGGGGGCTGGTCGGGCTCGCCTCGTACCTCCTGATCGGCTTCTGGCACCACAAGCCCGAGGCAGTCGCGGCGGCGAAGAAGGCGTTCGTGATGAATGCCGTCGGCGACGCGACGTTCGCCCTCGCCCTCGTGCTCCTCATCGCGACGACGGGGACGCTCGAGTTCAGCAGCGTCTTCGACCAGGTCGACGGCATGTCGACGACGATCGTGAACCTCGTCGCGCTCGGGCTCCTCGGAGGGGCGGTCGCGAAGTCCGCGCAAATCCCGCTGCACACGTGGCTCCCCGACGCGATGGAAGGGCCGACGCCGGTCTCGGCGCTGATCCACGCGGCGACGATGGTCACGGCCGGCGTGTACCTGCTCGTCCGCGCCAGCCCTATCTTCGAGGCGGCGCCCGACATCCAGCACCTCGCCGCGATTCTCGGGACGATCACGCTGCTCGTCGCGGGTCTCGTCGCGCTCGTGCAGTGGGACATCAAGCGCGTCATCGCGTACTCGACGATGTCCCAGATCGGCTACATGTTCCTCGCCGCGGGCCTCGGGGCATACGGGTACGCGATCTTCCACCTCATGACGCACGCCTTCTTCAAGGCGCTGCTGTTCATGTCCGCCGGCGTCGTCATCCACCACCTGGACGACGAGCAGGACATCCGGAAGATGGGCGGCCTCAAGAACGTGCTCCCCCGAACGCACGTCGCCTTCCTCGTGGGCACGCTCGCGCTCGTCGGCATCCCGCCGTTCGCGGGCTTCTGGTCGAAGGACGGGATCATCTCCTCGGCACTCGCCACCGGCGGAGCGCTCGGCTACACGCTCTACGTCGGCGCGCTCCTCGGCGCGCTGCTAACCGGGGCCTATGCGTTCCGCCTCTACTACACGGTGTTCCGCGGCGCGGAGCACGCGCCCGACACGGAGCACGCGCACGCCGGGCACGGCGAGGGCCCGCTCTCGATGCTCGTCCCGGTCGGCGTCCTGACCGTGCTCGCGACGATCGGCGGGCTTGTCGTGATCCCCGGCGTCTGGGAGCCCTTCACCGAGTGGATCGAGGAGACGGCGGAGGCGCTCGTCACGCCGACGACGGCGCAGGACTACGGGACGAGCGCGATCGCGGTCACGCTCGGCCTCGTCGGGCTCTACCTCGCCCGGCGCGCCTTCTACGCCGACCGCCAGCTCGTGACGAACCCGGTCGCCTGGCGCGTCCTCGAGCACAAGTTCTACTTCGACGAGCTGTACGACGCGCTCTTCTACCGGCCGGCGGCCGCGCTTTCGGTCGCGCTGCGCCGCAACGTCGAGGAGCCCGTCGTCGAGCGCTCGTTGGACGAGATCGGCTCCGGGACGATCCAGATCGGCGGCGAGGTCGGCCGCGTGCAGTCCGGCCTCCTGCGGACCTACGCCGTCGCTGTCGCGTTCGCCGTATGCGTCCTCGTCGTCGTCTTCGTGGCGGTGCGCTGAGCGATGTTGACGACCGCGCTCATCCTCCTCCCGGTCGTGGCCGCACTCGTCGTCGCCGTCCTCCCGCTCCCGCGCGAGACGACCGCCGGGGTGGCGTTCCTCGCTGCGCTGATGGAGGTGGCGCTCTGGATCGTCGCGGCAGCGAGGTACGACTACGACGCCGGCGGGCTGCAGCTCGACACGTCGCGCGAGTGGGTCGAGAGCCTCGGCATCTCCTACTCGGTCGGCTTCTACGGATTCTCCGTCTGGCTCGTCGGCGCGAGCGTTATCGTCTTCGCCGCAGCGATCGGGTACGCGATGTGGGTCGGCCGCGACCGCTCGCGCGCCTACTACGCGCTGATGCTCTTCCTGCTCGGAGCGGTCGTCGCGACCTTCGTCTCGCAGGACCTGCTCCTCTTCTACGTCTCCTTCGAGGCGATGCTCATCCCGCTCTACGTCCTCGTCGGCGTGTGGGGCGGCGAGCGGCGGCAGGCTGCAACGCTGACGTTCGTCGTCTACACGATGGCGGGCTCGCTGCTGATGCTCGCCTCGGTCGTCGCGTTCGGCGTGACCCAGGGCACGTTCTCGCTGACCGAGTCCGGCACGAGCGACAACGTCTGGATCTTCCTCGGGTTCACGATCGCCTTCGCGGTCAAAGCCCCGCTCTTCCCGCTCCACGGGTGGCTGCCGCTCACCTACCGCGAAGCGCCGGTCGAGGTCGCGGCGGTACTCTCGGCCGTCGTCTCGAAGACGGCGATCTACGGATTCCTTCGCATCGGGCTGCCGAAGTTCCCGGATCCGGCCGACGATCTGTCCGGCCTGATCCTCGTCCTCGCGAGCGCCGGGCTCGTGTACGGCTCGATCCTCGCCTTCCGCTCGGCCGACCTCCGGGGTGTCGTGGCGTACTCGTCGATGGCGCAGATGGGGCTCATCACGCTCGGCGTGTTCTCGTTCGACGACCTCGGGCTCGACGGCGCCGTGCTCCAGTCGGTGGGGCACGCGCTCATCTCGGCCGGCATGTTCCTCCTCGTCGGGATGGTGGAGCGGCGCTGCGGCACCGGTGTGCTCGATGCGCTCGGTGGGATGGCGCGGGGCCGGCCCGTGCTCGCCACGATCGTCCTCGTGGCCGGGATGATCGCGCTCGCCGTGCCTGGGTCGGCGACATTCGCCGGCGAGTTCCTGATCATGGCCGGCGTCTACGCGCAGGGCTGGGGCTACTCCGTCGTGGTCGCGCTCGGCGTCGTCCTCGCAGCGATGTACACGCTCCGCCTCATCTCCGCGATCCTGCACGTGAAGCCGGGACCGGCAGTGCCCGAGGAGGCGCTGGACCTGCGTCCGGGGGAGCTCGCGCTGGTGCTGCCACTCGTCCTCGTTCTGCTCGGTCTCTCCTTCTGGCCGGCGCTCGTGAGCGAGAGCTCGTTCGCCGGTGACCACGCGGAGCGCGCGATCGCGACAGGCTACCGATGATCGACACGCCTTCCGTCGACTGGCTCGCGCTCGCGCCGACCCTCGCGCTCCTGGCCGGAGCCGGCGTCGCGCTCCTCGCCGCACTGCTCCCGGAGTGGATGCGGAAGGCCGTGTCGGCGACCGCGGCTTTCACAGGGTTCGCGGTGGCCGTCGGCTTCGCCGTCGTCGTCTTCGACGACACGCCGGTCCCGCAGTCGCTGCTCGACGGGTCGATGAGCCGCGATCAGCTCGCGTCGATGGCGCAGGTGATCCTCGGCGTCACCGGCGCGGCCGTCGTCCTCGTGGCCTGGGGCGAGCGGCGCCGCACCAACCACGCCGAGTACTACGCGCTCCTCGCGACCGCCGGCGCGGGGATGGTGTTCTTCGTCGGAGCCGAGAACCTCATGACTCTCTTCCTCGGCCTCGAGTGGTTCTCGCTCTGCCTGTACGTCCTCGTCGCGTTCGACACCGAGCGGGAGACGTCGCTCGAGGCCGGCCTCAAGTACCTCGTGGTCGGCGGGCTCGGCTCGGCGGTGCTGCTGTTCGGCTCGGCGCTCGTCTACGGCGCGACGGGCCAGCTGAGCTTCGCCGAGATCGCTGCGGCGACACCAACCTCCGACGCATTCCTCTTCGCCGGGCTCGCGATGATCCTCGCCGGTCTCGCGTTCAAGGTGTCCGCCGCGCCGTTCCACATGTGGACGCCGGACGTGTACCAGGGCGCTCCCACGTCGGTGACCGCGTTCATGTCGGCGGCGACGAAGACCGCTGCGCTCGTCGTCACGCTGCGCGTCCTGGTGACTGCATTCCCGGACCAGAGCGACGTCTGGACGGTCACGATCGCGGTCATCGCCGCCGTGTCGCTCGCCTGGGGCAACTTCGGCGCGCTCGCCCAGCGCGACCTCAAGCGGCTCCTCGCCTACTCCTCGATCTCGCACGCCGGGTTTCTGCTCATGGCGGTCTCCGCGAACTCGGAGCGCGGCACCGAGGCGCTCCTCTACTACCTCGTCGTGTACTCCGCGATGTCCGTCGGCGCGTTCGCGGTCGTCGCCGCACGCGAGCGTGAGCTGGAGCGCCCGGTCACGCTCGAGTCGCTCGCCGGCTTCGGCTGGGAGCGACCGTACCACGGCATCGCGTTGTGGACCTTCATGCTCGCCATGGCCGGCTTCCCGCTCACGGGAGGCATTTTCGGGAAGCTGTTCGTCTTCTCCGCTGCCTACGACGCCGGCGAGTGGTGGCTCGTCCTGATCGGTGTCGCGGCGACCGCCGTGTCGCTCGCGTACTACCTGAACGTGGTCCGCTGGATCTACATGCGCTCGGCGACAGAGCTCGCCCTCGCCCCGGCGGGAGGCTCACCGCCGCGCGACACACCCCTGGCCGTCGCGATCGGCGCGGCGTTCGTCGTCACCGTTGGGTCGTTCTTCGTCGTCCAGCCGATCCTCGACGCGGCGAGCGACGCAGCGTCCTCGCTTCCGTTCTGATGGCGCGGGAGCTGACGTGGCTCGGGCATGCGGCGTTCAGGCTCGATACGCCAGGCGGCACACGCATCTACGTCGACCCCTTCCTGAGCGGCAACCCGAAGTGTCCGCCGAGCGAGGTCGAGCCGGAGCGCTGTGAACTGGTGCTCGTAACCCACGGCCACGGCGACCACGTCGGGGACACGGTCGCGATCCACCAACGCCACGGATGCCCTGTCGTCGCGCAGGTGGAGCTGCGCGGCTGGCTCACGGCGAACGGGGTGGCGGACGACGGCCAGGCGCATTCGATCAACAAAGGCGGCACCTGCAGCGTCGCGGGCGTGAAGGTGACGCTCACGACCGCCAACCACTCGGCGAGCACGCCCGACGGCGGCTACGGCGGTGAGGCCGCCGGGATGGTGGTCGAGCTCGAGGACCGCTTCCGCATCTACTTCGCCGGCGACACGAACGTGTTCGGCGACATGTCGCTCATCGGCCGCATCTAC
>DATAET010000209.1:0-4314 GCA_036257855.1 Gaiellaceae bacterium
CATCGCGCAAGTGTGCCTGGGCGTCTAGGTCTCGAGCCCGACGACGAACTCGCGCTCGCGGCCGCCCCACGACACGTCGAGCGAGCTCCCGAGGCGCCCGAGGAGGGCAACGATCCGAGGGTTGTCGCCGCACACCGTCGCGACGAGCTGGGTGATGCCGGCGGCGCGCGCGTCGGCAGCGAGCTCGTTCGCCAGAACGGAGCCGATCCCGCGGCCCTGATGCGCGTCCGCCACGGCGAAGGCGATCTCCGCGGACGCCCCGGAGCGCACGAGGCGTGCGATCCCGGCAGGCTCCGCGTCGCCGTCGAGGTATCCGACGAGGACGTGATGGTCGCGGTCGACGCGCGCGAGGAGCGTGAGCTCCGGGTCGCTGAGCCGAGGCTTGGCGCCGCAGAAGCGCCGCTCCCGCGAGCGATCCCCGAGGCGCGCAAACAGAGCCGCCACCGTCTCCGTGTCGCCGTTGCGCAGCGACCTGATCGTCAACCCTTTCACGTAGCGCGACTGCATGTGTGGAGCGTAAACGCGAGTCATGGCCCGTTACTTCCCCGCTACGGGCCATCTTGTTGACATGGCCCGTTCGGGCCAGCCAGACTCCGGGTGATGGAGCAGGACATCCGCTTCTGCGAGGTCGAGGGTAGGCGGATCGCGTACGCGACCGTCGGCGAGGGGCCGCCCGTCGTGTTCGGAGCGAAGTGGGTGTCGCACCTCGAGGAAGAGTGGGACGACCCGAGGGCGCGCAGCTTCTACGAGGAGCTCGCGCACCACCATCTCGTCGTGCGGTACGACAGGCTGGGGGCCGGGCTGTCCGAACGCCGCCTCGCAGCGCCTCCGACGATCGACAGGGAGACGAGCGTGCTCGAATCCGTGCTCGCTGCCTGCGGCGGCGCGCCCGCGACGGTGTTCGCGTGCTCGTGCGCGTCTGCCGTGACGGCGAGCCTCGCGGCCCGCAGCCCGGAGCGCGTCGAGAAGATCGTGTTCTTCGGAAGCTACGTCTCCCGCGACGATCTCCCCGAGGCGACGCGCAGGTCGCTGGTCGACTTCGTCCGCCTCAACTGGGCACTCGCCGCGCAGATGCTCGCGGGCCTCATCGTCCCGCATGCGAGCGGCGACGAGATCGCAGCCCTGAGCCGCTACAAGCGGCACGCCGCCGATGCCGACGTCGCAGCGGCGTTCCTCGAGCTCGAGCTGTACGGCAATGCGCGTCCCTTCCTCCCGCGCGTGACCATGCCCGCCCTCGTGCTGCATCGCCGTGGCGACCGCACCGTGCCGATCGCCCGCGGGCGCGAGCTCGCGTCCCTGCTTCCGAATGCCCGGTTCGTCGCCCTGAGCGGCGATTCCCATCTTCCTCACCTCGACGATCAGCGGGAGGTCCACCGCGCGCTCGCGGGATTCCTCGACGACACGGTCACGGTCGCGGCGAACGGCGACTCGCCGCTCACGGGTCGCGAGGCCGAGGTCCTCCGTCTCGTAGCCGCCGGTCTCTCGAACCGCGAGATCGCGTCCTCGCTCGTGCTCAGCGAGCACACCGTGCATCGGCACGTCGCGAACATCCTGCGGAAGCTCGCGCAGTCCTCCCGCGCGGCGGCCGCCGCCCAGGCGACGCGCGCCGGCTACATCTAGCGGCCGGTCAGAGAGGGGCGAACAGGTCGACCGGAACGCCGTCGGGGTCGCGGAGCTGTGCGTAGCGTTGGCCCCAGAAGGCGTCCCACGGCTCCTTCTCGGCGTCGAAGCCGGCGGCCTTCACCGCCCCGTACAGCTCGTCCACCTGGGCCGGGCTCGCGCACTCGAACGCGAGCGCGAGCTGGTTCCCGATCTCCCGCGTCCAGTCCGGCCGGAAGCTCCGGATGACCTCCTCGGCGTCGAGCATGAAGCGGACGCCGTTGGGAAGGGTCGCCTCGATGTGACCCTCTCCGCCTTCCGGGAAGTCGATGCCGAGGAGCCGGTAGAAGGCGATCGACCGCTCCGTGTCCGCTGAGACGATGCCGATGGCGTTCAGCTCGGGCACTCCGGGACCCTAGCGCGAGACGCATACTCATCGCCATGCCGTCACAGCACCCGGCCCGCCACCTCCTCCGCGCGAAGGACCTCGCCGACGCGCGCTACCGCGAGCCGCTCGACGTGAAGGCGCTCGCCCGGGCGGCGCGGCTCTCGCCGGCGCACTTCAGCCGCGCGTTCCGCCGCGAGTTCGGCGAATCGCCCCATCAGTACCTTCTCAACCGTCGCCTCGAGCGTGCGGCAGCGCTCCTCCGTACGACCGATCGCTCGGTCGCAGACATCTGCCTCACCGTTGGACTGCGCAGCGTCGGCTCGTTCACGACGAGCTTCGGACGCCTGTTCGGGATGACGCCGACGCAGTACCGCGCGGCGCATCCCCCAGCGGCCTTGCGGGCTCGCGTGCCGACGTGCGTCATCCTCGCCTGGACGCGTCCGCAAACAGCACGTTTGGAGAAGACACCCGCGTAGGTCGTGGCTAGCGTGGCCTCCGACCGTTCACGACGAAGGAGGACACCATGTTGAAGCAGCTCACCACCGTCGGGGTCTGGGTGCACGACCAGGACGAGGCGTTGGCCTTCTACACCGACAAGCTCGGTCTGGAGCTTCGCGACGACGTCACCGTGCCGGAGATGGGGAACTTCCGCTGGGTCACGGTCGGGGTCGTCGGGCAGCCGGATGTCTCGATCTCGCTGCTCGCGGTGCCGGGCCCGCCCGTGTTCGACGAGGAGACGAAGGCGCAGATCGAGGCGCTCGTCGCAAAGGGCGCGACCGGAGGTCTCTTCTTCTCCACCGACGACGTCCAGGGGACGTTCGAGGAGCTCACGAGCAGCGGCGTCGAGTTCCTGCAGGAGCCGACGGAGCAGGCCTACGGCGTCGATGCCGGGTTCCGCGACCCGTCGGGCAACCAGATGCGCGTGGCGCAGCTGAGCAACGGATGACCGACGCCCTCGGGCTCGTGCCGGTCGGGGTCGTGCGTTCCTCGCTCCGCAAGCGCGAGGATGCGCCTCGTCAGGGCAACGAGGGTGCGCCGGACGCGTCGATCCACCTGGAGCCGTCCTTCGCGGACGCGCTCCAGGGGATCGGCGTCGGCGACGAGCTGTTCATCGTGACCTGGCTCCATCGGGCGGATCGCGAGGTCCTGCAAGTGCATCCACGCGACGACGAGTCTCGACCGCTCACCGGCGTCTTCGCGACACGCTCGTCGGACCGGCCGAACCCGCTCGGACTGCATCGGGTCACCGTGCTCGGGATCGACGGCCTCGAGCTGCACGTGGCCCCGCTCGAGGCGATCGACGGCACGCCCGTCGTCGACATCAAGCCGGCTCTGCGAGGTGAGGGCTCCTAGACCGGCTCACCCGACACGCTAGAGCCGTGGCCGTGCACCACAAGAGACGCGATACGCTCTCGGCGTCCTCTGCCGCCGAGAAGGAGGGAGTCGATGAGTCGTCTCGCCGAGATCCTCGCCGAGAAGGGTGGCGACGTGCTCGAGATCGCCGCAGATGCCACGGTGCTCGAGGCCGTGCAGCTGATGGTCGAGAAGAACGTCGGCTCGCTGCTCGTGACCGAGCGGGGCGAGGTGACCGGGATCGTCACGGAGCGCGACTACCTGCGGCGCGTGACGCTCGAGGGACGGACCGAACAGGCACCGGTCGGAGAGATCGCGTCCTCGCCGCTGATCGTGGTGACGCCCGAGACGACGATCGACGAGTGCATGGCCCTCATGACCGACCGCCGGATCCGGCACGTCCCCGTGGTCGACGGGGGGCGCGTCGTCGGGATCGTCTCCATCGGAGACCTCGTCAAGTTCCAGTCGAAGCAGCAGAGCTTCCAGATCCAGTTCCTGAACGAGTACATCAGCGCGGGGTAGCGTCCGGCGTGGCGCGGCTGGTCGTCCTCCTCCGGGGCGTGAACCTCGTACGTCGAAATCGCATCGCCATGCCGGCGCTGCGCGAAGCGCTCGAGGAGGCGGGCTACGAGGACGTCGTCACCTACGTCCAGAGCGGCAACGTCGTGGTGTCGAGCAAGAAGTCCGCCAAACGAGTGCAGAGCGAGATCGGGCACCTGCTGGCTGATCGGTTCGGCCTCGACGTCGCCGTCCTCGTGCGGACGCGTGCCGAACTCGCCAAGGTCGTCGAGCGCAACCCGTTCGGGAAGGTGGCGACGAACCCGAAGCTCCACCAGGTGACGTTCCTCGAGTCGGCGCCGAGCGCGGAGGTGCTCAGCAAGCTCGAGGCGGCTGCTGCGGGGAAGGAGCGCGTCGTCCACGTCGGCCGTGAGCTGTATGCGTGGCACCCCGACGGCGTCGCCCGGTCGAAGCTG
>DATAET010000210.1:0-16022 GCA_036257855.1 Gaiellaceae bacterium
TGTGCCGTCATTCGGCGCGTCGGGATTGGATGAGTCGACGGCGCCGGGCGGCGTCGGCCCAGCGGGTGCAGAAGACGAGAAGACGGCCGCCTCGTCGGCGTCGCACTGCGGCGGCGCCTCTTCGCCCTCGGACTGGCATGCCGAAGCGCTCGCCGTGACGATCTCCACGAGCACGTCGCCAAGCGGCGTCGAGCTCGTCGACTCGGTTGCCTGCCCTCCGGTGAGGCCCGCCCACCAGTTCCAATAGGGCAGGTACGCCGGCACGCCGTGGTAGAGGACGAACGCGAGCGTGTAGTGGGCTGCGCCGAATTCGGCGAGCTCCTGCTGCCAGTCGATGCCGCTCCCGTTCGGGCCTGGATCCGTACCCGTGTCCCACGGTGACGCCTGGTTCACGATCTCGGGCGGGACTCCCTCGTTCAGGTCGCCATCGTGAGGGACGTCGTCGGCGACGAGGACGACGAGATGCTTGGCGCCCGGCGCCCAGCCCGCACGCGTATCGTGGTGGGACTCGTGGAGGGCCGTCCCGTACGCCTCCGGCAGGTCACCCCCGCCGAAGGCGGATAGGCGGTCGATGGCGGTCTGGACCGGCGCCTGGTCAGCGGTCAACGGCTGCTCGATCCGCCACACCGGGTCGTCGCCGAAGTCCTTGACCTGCGCGAGTCCGAAGCGGAGGTTGGGCAGCCGCCCCGACAGGCCCGTCAGCACCCCGGTCGCCTGGGCCTTGGCCTCCGACAGTGCGCCCGACATGCTGCCGGTCGTGTCGAAGACGAACAGGACATCGGTCGCTGCCGGTGTCGTCGTCCGTGCCGACGGCGGGCGAATCAACATGACGGCTGCGACGAGGAGCACGGCAGGAGCAAGCCACTGGACATGGCGGAGCGCCATCTCGCACCTCCGGATGTGGATGTCCGGCGTGCGGGCCGGCGCCGGCCGGTTACAGCTGGTCGTGGAGCGGTGAGAGGGTGTCCGCGGCCGTCAGCCGCGTCAATCCGCCGCTACGTGTATTGGCAGATGTAGAGGGAAAACGCAGTCGCCGACAGCTCACCAGGCGGACGCACCGCGGGCGAGCGGGTACCCTTTTTCGCGCTCGGGGTGTGGCGCAGCCTGGTAGCGCGCTCCGTTCGGGTCGGAGAGGCCCCCAGTTCAAATCTGGGCACCCCGATTCCGAGCGCGGGGGGACGTGTTCCCCCCGCCAGAAGGCGTTGCGCGCCCCCGGCAGCCGGCAGTATGCTCAGGGCGATGACCGTAGCTCTCGAGAGGCGGGCCGCGTGACCCGCCCCGGCAGCGAATGACCCGGAGCCCGAGGCGCGCGCCCAGCGCCGGCGGGCTTTTTCTTTGCCCGAAGGAGGCACGATGGCCAACCACCTGACGCCCGAGGAACTCGCCAAGGAGATGGGGATGGACCGCGACGAGGTCATCCGCATCTGCATCGAGGAAGGCGTGCCGATCTACCACGGCAAGATCGACAAGACGCTCTTCCAGGCATCCCTCGAGGCGGTCGGGGCAGGTTCGGGAGCCTCCGGACAGGGCTGAAGCTCGACCACGTCATCGTCGCGGTCGCCGACCTCGTCGGCGACTCCGCCGCCCTCGAGCGCGCACACGGCCTGACGTCGTTCGCCGGCGGGAGACATCCTGGCTGGGGGACGGCAAACCGAATCGTCCCTCTCGGCGACTCCTACATCGAGCTCATCGCCGTGGTCGACGAGCACGAGGCACACGAGAGCGTCCTCGGCGACCGGGTCGCGACATCGGCGGCAGCCGGCGGAGGCCCGATGGGCTGGGCCGTGCGTCCACTCGACCTCGACGCGACTGCAGCACGGCTCGGGCTCGGCATCGGGAGGGGGTCGCGAACGACGCTCTCCGGCGAGCGCATCGAGTGGCGCAGCGCAGGGCTCGACGAAGCGATGCGTCGCCCGTGGCTTCCCTTCTTCATCGACTGGGGCGACACGGCGCCGTTTCCCGGCGCAATCGCGGAGCCGGTTGCGTCGATCACTCGACTCGAGCTCGAGGGCGACGTCCAGGAGCTGTCGACCTGGCTCGGCGACCACTCGCTCCCGCTCGAGCCGCGTGCCGGTACGGCCGGTGTCACGTCGATCGTCCTCGACGGGCCACGAGGCCCGGTCCAACTCGCGAGGACGGGCCGCTAACTCGCCTTGCTCCGGGCTTTCCGCGCCCGCGCGGGCTTCTCGGCAGGTGCGGCGTCGCCCTGCTTCTTCGCCGCCGCGACGCTGGCCTTGAGCGCTTCCATCAGGTCGATCACCGGCGCGACCTCGACGGGCTCCGGCGCGACGATCTCCTCACCGCGCGTCTTCGCCTCGAGCAATGCGCGGAGGTCGCGGCGGTACTCGCTCGTGAGCTCCGTCGGCTCGAAGTCGCCTGCCAGGCTCTCGATCACCTGGCGGGCGAGGTCGAGCTCCGACTTCTTCACGGTCGTGTCCTCGACGGCCTCGGAGATCTCCGCCTGCGAGTAGACATCCTCGGCGAGGAAGAGCGTCTCGAGCGCGAGCGCGTCGCCCTTCGAACGCACGAGGCAGAGGCTCTCACGCCCGGCGCGAACGAAGCGCCCGATCGCGGCGGTCTCCGTCTCGCGCATCGCCTCGAGCAGGAGGACGTACGGGCGCCGCTGGGCCGGGGCAGTGGCCGGGACGAGGAAGTACGTGCGGTCGAAGAAGATCGGGTCCACGTCCGTCTCCCTGACGAAGCGCGTGATCTCGATCGACCGCGAGTCGTCCGCTCGCTCGATCGCCTCGAGGTCCGCGTCCTCGACGATGAGGTACTGGCCCTTCGTCACCTCGAAGCCACGGACGATCTCGTCCTGCGTCACCTCACGATCGTGTGTCGGGCACCAGCGCTTCTGCTTGATCGGCGTCGCGCACTCGCGGTGGAGCAGCCGGAAGGAGACGTCCGACTGGCGCGCGGCGGGCTTCGTCGCCGGGGCGAGGCCCACGGGGATCGAGACGAGCCCGAAGCTCAGGGATCCATTCCAGGTAGTCCGCATGTGCAGGGAAACTCTAGTGGGGACCAGCCAGTTTCGCGCTCGGACGACGAACCCCTCCCGAGTCTCTAAGCTCAGACTCGTGACGGAGACCGTCGGAGCCGCCCTGGGGGAACGCGCGGACGAGCGGGCAGGCACGCGAACGATCGCGAGGCTCTGGAACGACGCGGTCACAGCTGAGCGCCCCGGAGCCGCGTACCTCGTCGAGACGGAGCACGGTTGGCGCGAGGTGTCGTGGGCGGAGGCGGACGAACGCGTCCGCGCGTACGCGAACGGGCTGCTCGCGCGCGGCGTGCGCAAGGGCGACACGTTCGCGCTGCTGGCACGCAACAGCCTCGACTGGGCACTCGTCGACTTCGCGCTCGCGCGGATCGGCGCAGTCGGAATCCCCGTCTACGCCTCGAGCGCACCTCGCGACGTCGGCTACCTGCTCGGTCACTCCGAGGCGGTTGGCGTCGTCTGCGAGGACGCGGAGCAGCTCGCGAAGGTCGAGGCGGTCGCCGACGAGCTCCCTGCCCTGCAACACGTCCTCACGTACCACGACCTCGAGGGTCTCGCGGCGCACGGACGCGACTTCGCCGCCACCAACCCGTCGGCGCTCGACGACGCGACCGCGGCAATCGGCGAGGAGGATCTCTACACGATCATCTACACGTCCGGCACGACCGGGCCACCGAAGGGCTGCATGCTGCGCCATCGCAACTACTACGAGATGGCGAGTGTCGTCGACCACATGCCGCGTTACTACGAGTCGGACGACCTCATGCTCCTATATCTGCCGCTCGCACACAACTACGGCAGGCTGATGCTCCTCCTCGGTGCGAAGGTCGGCTTCACGATCGCGTTCCTCCCGGATCCTCTCCGCGTGGGCGAGGCGCTGCGAGAGGTCCGGCCGACCGTGCTGCCGAGCGTCCCCCGCGTCTACGAGAAGATCTACTCGCTCGTCCAGGCCCGCTTCGACGAGGCGACGGGCGCGAAGCGGAGGCTCGTCGACTGGGCGCTCGGTGTCGGGCGCGACGTCAGCCGTCTGGACGCTGAAGGGCAGCCCGTCCCGGCCGGGCTCCGCGCCAAGCACCGTGTCGCCGACCGGCTCGTGTTCACGAAGGTCCGCGAGCCGCTGGGCGGCCGCCTGCGGATGGCGGGGTCGGGCGGAGCACCGCTGGCCCGTGAGATCGCGGAGTTCTTCGACTCGGTCGGCGTGCGCATCACCGAGGGGTACGGGCTGACGGAGTGCACGACGGCGTGCGCTGCCAACGTCCCCGACCGCTATCGCTTCGGCTCGGTCGGCCAGCCGCTCCCGGGGTTCGAGGTCCGCGTCGCCGGCGACGGCGAGATCGAGGTGCGCTCGCAGACGATCTTCGAGGGCTACTACAAGGACCCGGAGGGGACAGCCGAGGTGCTCGACGCGGACGGCTGGCTGAAGACGGGCGACATCGGAGAGCTCGACGAGGACGGCTTCCTCCACGTCACGGACCGCAAGAAGGACATCCTCGTCACCGCGGGGGGCAAGAACGTCGCGCCACAGAACATCGAGAACGACCTGAAGACCTCGAAGTACGTGTCGCAGGCCCTGGTGGTCGGCGACCGGCGACCGTACGTCGCAGCGCTCGTGACGCTCGATCCGGTCGAGATCGGACGCTGGGCCGCGGAGGATGGCGTCGAGGGCGACCTCCCCACCCTCGCGCGGAGTCCGCGCGTGCGCGAGCTGCTCCAGGGCGTCGTCGACGAGGTCAACCGCGACCGCTCGCGCTACGAGCAGGTCAAGCGGTTCGCGATCGTCCCGCGCGACTTCACGATGGAGGAGGGCGAGGTCACGCCCACGCTCAAGCTCAGACGCCGCGCCGTGCAGGAGCACTTCGCGGACGAGCTCGAAGCTCTGTACGCCGAGCCGTACGACGAGTCGAGCTAGAGCCGGCGCGCGCCGACGAAGGTCGCCGCGTACCAGGCCTCGTACATGCTCGAGATCTTCACGACGTCGCCCGTGTGCGGCGCGTGGACGAACTGGCCTCCGCCGATGTAGATCCCCACGTGACCGAGCCCGTCGAAGAAAACGAGGTCGCCCGGCGCGAGCTGATCGAAGGGGACGGGAGTGCCGTAGCTGTACTGCGATGCGGCGTGGTGCGGGAGCGACACGCCGACCTGGGCGAAGACGTAGCTCACGAAGCCAGAGCAGTCGAACCCGGTCGACGGGCTCGAGCCGCCCCAGACGTACGGAGTGCCGAGGTACTGGAGCGCGATGCTCACGACGCTGCCGTAGCGGGCGGCCGGGATGTTCGCGTCGTATGTGGGCTCGACGACGGCCTGGTCGAACGTCTGCTGGGCGGTGTCCTGCTGGACCTGGGCGGCGAGCGCTGCCGCCTGTGCCCGCGCCTGCGCCTCGGCGGCGAGCGCGGCCTGGCGGCGCTGCTCCTCCGCGCGCAAGCGAACGATCTCGTCCTTCACGGACGCGAGGAGGCTGTTCTGCTCGGCGATCTTCGACTCGATCTCCTGCTTCTGCGCCGCGCGCTGCGCCACGAGGCGGGCCTGGTCGGCGCGGTCCTTCTGGAGCGTCGCGCGACGGGCCTCGACCTCTTTGCGATACCGCTTGACCGTGGTCAGGATCTGCGCGTCCTGGGTCGACACGCGCTCGATGGCGTCCAGCCGCGCAATGATGTCGTCGAGACTGCTCGAGCCGAGGATGACCTCGAGCGTCGAGTCGCCCTGCCCGTTCACGTAGAGGTCACGGAGCCGCTGCGCGATCCGGGCCTGCGCGACGACGAGGCTCTTCCGCGCTGCCACGAGGTGGCGCTGGTTCGAGGCGAGACTCGCGTCGATACGGCCAAGTTGGATGTTCGCGTAGTTCCAGGCCTCGACCGTCTGCTCGAGGTTCGCGTCGAGCGTCTGGACCTGCCCCATGATCGCCTCCGCCTGCGCGCGCTTCGAGGTGACCGTCTGCCCGGAGGCCGATCCCACGGCAAGCAGAAGCCCGGCGGCTGAAACCGCAGCGAGAACGGCTATCGGCGCCCATCCGGTCCGAAGGCCTCTCAGGATGGCCCTTGGTCGTTCCCGGACAGACCCGCCGGTGGCGGTCTGGCCCGTCACAAGTCGGAGACCCTAGCAGCCTCCCCGGATGCCTGCAACCTGCAACTGAGCCAAAATATCTGCAAAGAGGGCATATGCCGGGGCATCCGTGCGGGGGCCCTGTTAGGGTCCGGCCCCTCGTGGTCAGGGGAAGGCGCAGGTCGGGGCCCGTGCTCGGCACGGTCCTGGTGGGAATCCTCTTCGGTGCGGTCGGCGTGGCCCACGGCCAGTCGAAGGCAGAACAGGCGTATCGGATCAAGGTCGACGCCGTTGCGTACTACCTCCCGGGACGAACCGCCCTCGGGGTCCCCGTGCGCAAGGGCGTCGTGGCGGTCGACCCGCGCCTCATCCCGCTGGGCACGAAGCTCCACGTGCCAGGGTACGGTCCGAGCCTCGCGGCGGACGTCGGGATCGCCATCAAGGGTCGCATCATCGACCTGTGGTTTCCGACGACGGCCGAGGCCAGCGAGTGGGGACGGCGCACCGTAACCATCACTGTCTACAGGTAGGGACGACCCGCAGTCGGCGGGCTCGTGTACACCGTGCGCCGATGGCACGAGTGCGACTCGCCCTGCTGATCGTCATCGTCGCCGGCGGTCTTGCTGCCGGCGCGAGCGCGAGGCCGCATGCGGCTCCGACCCTCGACACGGCGCTCGAGCGCGCGCTCGCAGCACCGGGGATCGCGCCCGCTCGCACCGCCGCAGTCGCGGTCGACCTCGGGACCGGCGCGACAGTCTACTCCGCGAACGCGGAGCGCCCGCTGCAGCCGGCGTCCGTCGAGAAGCTCGCGGTCACGCTCGCCGCGCTCCGTCTGCTCGCGGCGTCCTACCGCTTCCGAACGGAGGTCGTGGGCGACGGACTGCAGGTCGAGCGACGCTGGGAGGGGAACCTCGACCTCGTCGGCTACGGGGATCCGACGCTCGCAGCAGCGGATCTCGATGCGCTCGCGCGGGACCTCGCGGCCTCGGGCATCCGGCGCGTGACGGGTCGGGTCGTCGGCGACGAGAGCTACTTCGACGCCCGCCGAGACGCACCCGGGTGGAAACCGTCGTACGTCGGTGTCGAGTCCCGTCCGCTCTCCGCACTCTCCGTCGAGGGCGTGCGGTTCGCGGGCGCCAACGGCTCTGCCGCCGCGGCCGCGCGCGCCTTCACGGAGGCGCTCGAGCGCAGGGGTGTGGACGTTCGCGGCACGCCGTCGGCGGGGAGAGCCCCTCTTGACGCACTTCCCCTTGCGGTCGATGTCTCGGAGCCGCTCGTCCTGATCGTGCGGCACATGAACCGCGAGAGCGACAACTTCGTCGCGGAGATGCTCCTGAAGGAGCTCGGGGCCGTGCTTGCGGGGCGCGGGACCACCGCTGCAGGCGCCGAAGTCGTGCACGACGAGCTCGAGTCGGCCGGCGTCCCGCTCGCCGGCGTCCGGATCGCCGACGGCTCGGGTCTGTCGCGTCTCGACCGGCTCACCGCGGACGCGCTCATCGGAATCCTGCGCACAGGCGCGGACGACCCTGCGATCCGGGGCGCGTTCGTGACATCGCTCTCGGTCGCCGGGATCTCCGGCACGCTCGAGCACCGGCTCGAGCGCCGTCCGACCCGCAGCCGGGTGATCGCGAAGACCGGGACGACGAACGTCGCCTCGGCGCTCGCGGGATTCGTGCGCAGGCGCTACGCCTTCGCGATCCTCCAGAACGGCTCGCCCGTGCCCTATTGGTCGGCCCGGGCCGCCCAGGATCGCTTTGTGGCGGTCCTAGCGCGCTCCTAGCAACGCCCGAAGGTCGGCCTCCGAGAGAATCGGCACTCCGAGCTTCTCCGCCTTCTGCGCCTTCGAGCCGGGGCTCTCGCCGACCACGACGCCCGTGGTCTTCTTCGAGACCGAGTCGCCCACCCTCGCACCGAGCTCCTCCAGTGCGGCCTTCGCCTCTTCCCTCGTCCAGCGCTCGAGGGTCCCCGTGATCACGTACTGCGTGCCGGTCAGACGCCCTTCGGGCGGCCGCTCGTCGTCGGAGAGCGAGAGCTGCAAGCCGAGCTCACGAAGCTCGTCGACGAGCGCTCGGTTCTCGGGATCGGCGAACCACTCGGCGATCAGCTCGGCACGCTCCGGGCCGATGCCCTCGACCTCCTCGAGCTCCTCGAGCGTCGCGTCCGCGAGGACGTCGGCCGACCGGAAATGGAGTGCGAGGCTGCGCGCGATGATCCAGCCGACCTTCGGGATGTTCAGCCCGAAGAGCACGCGCGAGAACGGCTGTCCCTTCGAACTTTGGATCGAGTCGATCGCCCTTCTGGCCGAGATCTCGGCGAAGCCGTCCAGCTCGAGGAGCTGCTCCGTCGTCAGGCGGTACAGGTCAGGCAGCGAGCGCACGATCCCCTCGTCCCAGAGCTTCTTGATCGTGCTCCCACCCACGCCCTCGATGTCCAGCGCGGGACCGACCCAGTGGTAGAGCGTCTCCAGGCCGCGGGACGGGCAAGCGCGGTTCGGGCAGCGATGCATGACCTCGCCCTGCGGCCGCACGATCTCCGTGCGGCACAGCGGGCACCGCTTCGGCATCCGCCACGGCTTCGTGCCGGACTCGTGCTCGCCGGCCGGGCCGACGACCTGCGGGATGACGTCACCGGCGCGCTGGACGACGACGAGGTCTCCCTCGCGGATGTCCTTGCGCCTGATGTCGTCCTCGTTGTGGAGCGTGGCGCTCGACACGGTGACGCCTCCGACCTGCACCGGCTCGAGCTCGGCCAACGGGTTGAGCACGCCGGTGCGCCCCACCCGCACGTGGATCTTGACCAGCCGAGTGACGGCCGAGGTCGGCGCCCACTTGAACGCACGGGCGAATCGCGGGCGACCGTGCAGCGAGCCGAGCCGCCGCTGCTGATCGAACGAGTCCACCTTGATGACGATCCCGTCGATCTCGTAGCCGAGACCGGACCTCCGCTCCTCCCAGGCTTCGCACGCGTCGGCGACCTCCGTGATGGACTCGAGCCTCGCCGCATTCGGGTTCGTGCGGAAGCCCAGTTCGCGGAGCCACTCGAGCGCCTCCCACTGTGATCCCAGCTCATCGCCCTCGAGAATGCCCAGGCCGTACACGAAGATCGAGAGCGGGCGCTCGGCGGTCACCTGAGGATTCAGCTGGCGGAGCGACCCGGCGGCGGCGTTCCGCGCGTTCGGCGCCGGCTTGCGACCGGCCGCGAGCTGTGCCTCGTTGAAGCGCGAGAACCCGGCGAGCGGGAAGTAGATCTCTCCGCGCACCTCGACGCGGTCGGGCGGTGTCGAGCCGGAGTCGGCGCGCATGCGCAGCGGGATCGAGGCGATCGTCCGCAGGTTCGCGGTCACGTCCTCGCCCCGCTGCCCGTCGCCCCGCGTCGCGCCCCGCACGAAGGCACCGTCCTCGTAGAGGAGCGACACGGCGGAGCCGTCGATCTTCGGCTCGATGACGTATGCGACGGGCTCGTCCGTGCCCAGCCGCTTGCGGACGTCCTCGGCCCACTTGTCGAGCGCGTCGCGCGTCGTCACCTTCTCGAGCGATCCCATCGGCGAGAGGTGCTCGACCTTCCGGAAGCCGTCCGCGGGCGCGGCGCCGACGCGTTGCGTCGGCGAGTCGGCGGTGACGAGGTCCGGATGCCGGGTCTCGAGCGTCTCGAGCTCGTCGAAGAGCACGTCGTACGCGCTGTCGTCGATCTCCGGGTCGTCGAGGACGTGGTAGCGATAGTTGTGGTGTTCGATGAGCCGCCGCAGTTCGGCGACACGCGCGGCTCGAGATGCTGTCCTAGACGACACGCAGCAGCTCCTCGGGCGTGCGCACGAACGCGTCCGGCTCTTCCGCGAGCAGCCGCTCGTCAGGGTGGATGCCACCCCAGCCGACCGCGACCGCGAAGACACCGGCCGCCTTCGCAGCGCCGATGTCGAAGGGCGAGTCGCCGACGTAGGCGGCGTCCGCCGGTGTGCCTCCGAGCCGCTCCACCGCGAGCAGGACTGGTTCGGGATCGGGTTTGTGTCGGTCCGTGTCCTCGTATGCGACGACGACGTCGAACGAGCTGGCGAGGAGAGGGAAGCGGTCGAGCGCGAGCCCGACGGTACGGTGCCGCTTCGCCGTGACGATGCCGAGCTTGCGACGTTCGGCTACGAGTCCCGGCAGGAGCGCGAGAAGCTCGTCGAACGCCTCGAGCGTCTCGTGGAGCCCGTCGTTGTGCCGCTTGTAGGCCTCGAGCAGCTCGTCGGCGTGCTCGTCGTCGATCGCCTGCATCTGCGCCACGATCCCCTGCCCGCCGATCGTCATGCCCAACTCCTCGGGAGGGATCTCGCGCCCGAGGACCGTGCGGACGGCGTGCTGCATGGAGGCGAGGATGATCGGACCCGAGTCGATCAGCGTGCCGTCGAGGTCGAAGAGGACGATCGGGAAGCGCACCGTGCTGCCCACCGGGCGATCGTAGCCGCGGTCAGTACCGCACCTGCTCGAGGTAGAGACCGTGAGGCGGCGCGGTCAGGCCCGCGTGCCGGCGGTGCTGGCCGTCGAGCAGGCGCCCGATACGAGCGGGCGCGTCGACACCCGCCTCGAGCATCGTCCCGACGAGCGTCCGCACCATGTGCCGGAGGAAGCTGTCGGCGGTGATCGTGAACTCGAGGCCGTCGCCGTGCCGTGCCCAGTCGGCGGTCTCGACGTGTCTGAGGAACACGGTGTGCTGGGTCTCGGTCGGAGTGAACGCGCGGAAGTCGTGCTCCCCGGTCAGGAGCCGCGCGCCGGCCTGAAGGCTTTCGAGCTCGACGGGACGGGGCCACCAGAGCGCCCGACGCGACTCGAGAGGAGAACGCGCGCGGCTGACGAGCACGCGGTAGCGATACGAGCGCGCTCGAGCCGACTGCCGAGCGTCGAACCCCTCGGGTGCCTCCTCCGCAGCGACGACCGCCAGGTCGTCCGGCAGGACGGCGTTGAGTGCTTCCGCAGCCCTCGACGGCGGCGGGCCTCCCGCGACGGTCACGCTCGCGACCTGGCCGGTGGCGTGCACGCCTGCGTCGGTGCGGCCCGCCACGGAGAGCGTCCCGACCCTCGAGAAGGTGGCATCGAGCGCGTCGCGCAGCGTGCTCTCCACCGTCCGCAGGGCGGGTTGACGGGCCCAGCCGTGGAAACCGGTGCCGTCGTACTCGAGCGTGAGCTTGAGGGTCACGGTGACCTACGGAACGATCGGCAGCGCTTCGTTTGCCGAGCTGACCGTCAACCCGGGCTCGGGCCCGCCGCCGATCATGAAGACCCGCCCTCCGAGAGCGGCCACCCCCAGCCCGTGACGAGGCGTGGGCAGATCGGGCAACTGCGTCCAGCGGCGCTCTGCGACGCGGTACGCGAGCACCTCCGCAATGGTTCCTGCCGGCTCCTCGCCGCCAACGGAGACGATCCGTCCGGCGAGCCCTGCTGCTCCCGTTCCTCCGCGCGGATCCGGGACCGGCTGGAGCCGCCGCCATGCGCGTTCGCCGGGTCGAAAGCTCTCGAAGTCGAGCAGGTTCGTGTTCAGTCCGGCCGTGCGGCCGCCGACGGCGTAGACCGTCCCGCCGAGGGATGTGACGCCGAGATGCTCCCGTGGGGTCGGCCCGACCACGACCGACCAGCGCTGCTCGCGAAGGTCGTACACCAACGCATTCCGGGCGAGCCGCCTGCCCACGCCGACTCCTCCGGCGACGACGATCCGCGTGCCGGCGACGCCTGCGCCGGCTGCCGCACGCGGAAATGGCATGCGTGGGAGTGCTCGCCACCCAGTCCCCTGGAGCACGTAGGCACGTCTGAGAGGGACGCCCTCGACCGTGTAGCCGCCGAAGACGTACAGACGCCCGCCGACACCGACCGCCATGGCGTGATTGACGGCGACCGGCAGATCGGGCAGTCGGCGCCAGGCGTCCCGCGCCGGCGAGTAGGCGTCGACCCTGTTCGACGTCCCGCCGTCGGCGACGAATCCACCCAGAACCGCGACCTCGCCGCCGACGCTGGCGGCTGCGACCTCGCTGCGCGGCACGGGAAGCGGCGCGCGCCTTTCCCAGTCCAGCGCGGCGCCACGGGCACCCGACACGAGCGCCAGGCACGCGGTACCGAGGACGAGGGCGAGGACGCGATTCACGCCGTCTCCACCTCCAGCGTCAGGCCGTCAACGCTTCGCACGACCACCGCCGACCCTGCGTCGCAACCCCGCTCGCAGCGGGCGCGCCAGATCTCGCCGTCGACCCTCACCTGACCTTCGGGCCGGAGCTCGCCGATCGCCACCGCAGTCCTCCCGACGAGCGACTCGACGCCGACGGCCGCCTGACGGCGGCGCGACCACCAGAGGAAGAGCCCCGTCTCGCCGAGGTCGAGGAAGGCGCCGACTCCGATCGCGACCAGCCCCCACGGGCTCGGGAGGACGAAGATCGCGAGAAGCAGCCCGACGACGAAGAGCACGAGCGGACAGCGTACGGGCGCGAGCGAACAACGCTCGCGAGTCGAGCAGGAGTGCTCGGCTAGGACTCGGCCGGCGCTTCTTGCTCGGCCTGGCGTGCCCGCGACAGCGCAAGGGCGCTCGGTGTCGGCTCGAAGTCGACGAGCTCGAGGTACACCATGTCGGCGGCGTCACCCTGGCGCTGGCCGAGCCGGAGGATCCGCGTATAGCCGCCCGGGCGCTCGGCGAAGCGTGGCGCGACGTCCGCGAAGAGCGTGTGCACGACGGTGTTCGAGCGAAGCGCGGCAAGCGCCTGCCGACGGGCATGGAGGTCGCCGCGCTTGCCCAGGGTGATCATCTTCTCGACGAAGGGCTTGACCGCCTTCGCCTTCGCCTCGGTCGTCTGTATCCGGCCGTGCTCGATCAGCGCGCCCGCGAGATTCGAGTAGAGCGCCTTACGGTGGGCGGAGTCCCGCCCGAGCTTCTTGCCGGAGCGCTGATGCCGCATCGGATCAGACGAGGTCCTCGCCCTTGAGCGTCAGCCCGTGCGAGGCGAGCGCGGCCCGAACCTCCTCGATCGACTTGCGACCGAAGTTCGGAATCGCGACGAGCTCGTTCTCGGACTTCGACGTGAGATCGCCGATGGTCTCGATGCCGACGCGCTTCAGGCAGTTGTAGGAGCGGACGCCGAGCTCGAGCTCCTCGATCGGGAAGTTCTCCATCCCGTGCGTGACGGGCGCCTCGGCGACGGCCTCGGCCGCGGTCTCCCCGAAGCCCTCGATCGCGTCGAGGTCGGTGAAGATTGCGAGCTGGCGGATGAGGATCTCCGCAGCCTGGCCGATCGCGTCGCGCGGGTCGATGGAGCCGTCCGTGGTGACGTCGAGGACGAGCTTGTCGTAGTCCGTGCGCTGTCCGACGCGCGCGGCCTCGACCTCGTACGCGACGCGGCGGACGGGCGAGAAGATCGAGTCGATCGGAATGACGCCGATCGTGGTCTCCGGGCCGCGGTTCAGCTCGGCGGGGACATATCCGCGCCCGCGGCCGACCGTGAGCGTCATCTCGAGCTTGCCCTTGTCGGAGACGTGCGCGATCTCGAGCTCCGGATTCAGGATCTCGAGATCGGCCGGGGCCTCGATGTCGCCTGCCGTGACGACGCCGGCGCCCTTCTTGGCGATGTACACCTCGATCTCGGGCGAGGCGCCGTGCAGCCGGACGATGAGGTTCTTGAGGTTCAGGATGATGTCGGTGACGTCCTCACGCACGCCCGGGAGCGTCGTGAACTCGTGGGCGACACCCTCGATCTTGACCGCGGTCACCGCGGCGCCCTCGAGCGAGGAGAGGAGCACCCGGCGGAGCGAGTTCCCGAAAGTGTGGCCGAAGCCGCGGTCGAGCGGCTCGATCGCGAAGACACCGCGGTGCTCGTCGGCGTCCTCGTGGACGATCTTCGGGATCTGGAAGTCCATCAAGCTGGTTCGTACTGCCACGTGAGTCCTTTCCTTCTGTGGGCTTACTTCGAGTAGAGCTCGACGATGAGCGATTCCTGTACGGGCGCGTCGATCTCGTCACGCTCGGGCCACTTCAGCACGGTGCCGGTCAGGCCTTCGTGGTCGGCCTGCAGCCAGGGTGCCACCGACGCCGTGAGGTCGGTCGCGTCGCGGACGAGCTGCTCCACCGGGCTCCCTTGCTTGAGCGAGACGACGTCACTCGGACGCACGCCGTAGCTCGGGATGTTGACCCTGCGCCCGTTGACCTGGAAGTGGCCGTGACGGACGAGCTGGCGCGCCTGGGCGCGCGAGCCCGCGAAGCCGAGCCGGTAGACGACGTTGTCGAGGCGCGTCTCGAGCATCCGCAGGAGGTTCTCGCCCGGTGCGCCGAGCCCGCGGGCGGCCTTCTCGTAGGTCGTGCGGAACTGCTTCTCGAGGAGCCCGTAGTAGCGGCGCGCCTTCTGCTTCTCGCGAAGCTGGAGCAGGTACTGGCTCTGCTTGATGCGGCCGCGGCCGTGCTCGCCCGGCGGATAGCTGCGCCGCTCGACGGCGCACTTCTCGGTGAGGCAGCGCTCGCCCTTCAGGAAGAGCTTGATGCCCTCGCGGCGACAGATGCGGCACTTGGGGCCGAGGTCCCTCGCCATCAGACCCGCCTCCGCTTGCGCTGCCGCACGCCGTTGTGGGCCTGCGGCGTCACGTCCTTCACGCCGAGGATCTCGAGGCCCGCCGCCTGGAGCGAGCGGATCGCAGTCTCGCGTCCCGAGCCGGGACCTTTCACGAAGACCTCGACCTTCTGCAGGCCGTGCTCCATGCCCTTGCGGGCAGCGTTGTCCGCGGTGACCTGTGCGGCGAAGGGCGTCGACTTGCGCGAGCCCTTGAAGCCGGCCGATCCGGCGGACTCCCAGACGATGACGTTCCCCTCGCCGTCGGTGAGCGTGACGATCGTGTTGTTGAACGACGTCTTGATGTGCGCCTGCCCGATCGCGATGTTCTTCCGGACGCGGCGGCGCGTGCGGCCGCGGGCCGCCGCTCTGCGGGGCGGGGCCATTACTTCGGCGCCGCTTTCTTGCCGCGCCCGACGGTCTTCTTCGGGCCCTTGCGCGTCCGCGCGTTCGTCTTCGTCCGCTGGCCGTTCACGGGGAGGCCGCGCCTATGGCGGATCCCGCGGTACGCACCGATCTCCGTCAGGCGCTTTATCGCCTGCCCGCGCTCGCGGCGGAGGTCGCCCTCGACCTCGAGCTCCGTGTCGATGTAGTTCCGGAGCTTCGTGACCTCCTCGTCGGTGAGATCCCGGACCTTCTCGTTGGGATCGAGCTCGAGCTCGCGGATGACCTTCTGCGCGGTCGAGCGTCCGATGCCGTAGATGTAGGTCAGCCCGATCTCGAGCCGCTTCTGCGTGGGGAGGTTGACGCCTGCGATGCGTGCCATGAGGGTCTCAGCCCTGCCTTTGCTTGTGCCGGGGGTTCGAGCAGATGACGATCGTGCGGCCGTGCCGCTTGATGACGCGGCAGCGCTCGCACATGGGCTTGACGGACGGGCGTACTTTCATCTGATCACTACTTCATTCGAAAGGTGATGCGGCCGCGGGTGAGGTCGTAGGGAGAGAGCTCGACCTTGACGCGGTCACCGGGGAGGATGCGGATGTAGTGCTTGCGCATCTTCCCCGAGATGCGGGCGAGTACGCTGTGTCCGTTGTCGAGCTGTACCCGGAACATCGTGCTGGGCAGAGCTTCGACGACCTCGCCTTCGACCTCGATCTTCTCTTCTTTGACTGCCACTCGTGCCAGCCTCAACCTCGTACAGCCGACGCCTTTCGGTCGTTGTTGGATACTGCGTCGGTGTCTGAGCTCATCCTGACACCGACTCCGCTTGGATAAATGGCGACGCAAAGCTGCAGCCCGCGCCGCGGCCGGTCATCGTAGCATAGGGCCTTGCTCAGACCTCGACGCTCCGCGAGGGAACGCCGACCCGCGGCGTGAGAATCCGGGGACCTTCTGCGGTGATCGCGACCGTGTGCTCGAAGTGCGCGGACATCGACCCGTCGACCGTGCGGATCGTCCACCCGTCGTCCATTACCGTGACGTCGGATTCGCCGGCGG
>DATAET010000211.1:0-23653 GCA_036257855.1 Gaiellaceae bacterium
CTCACGAGCAAGCCGCAGGAGAACGGGCCGGAGATCGGCCGCGACGGCCTCGGTACTAAGAGTAACCTCACGAATCATTAACGTAGTGAACGATACCACCGGCATCCCACGTGCCGGGGGTCATCCCTCGCGGGAGGTACCGGTCATATCCAGGCGTCGCAGTAGGGTCCGGCCATGCGCGACTCGGAGGCGACGGCCTACGTCCGAACGCTCGTGCTCGCGGCTCTGCTCGGCGTACCCGTCGCGTTTGCGGCAGTGCTTTTCCAAACGGCGATCCACGACCTGATCCACCTCGTGTGGGAGGTGATCCCTGACGACGTCGGCTGGAGCGAGCCTTCCTGGTGGTACGTCGTCCTCGTCCCCGGGCTCGCAGGGCTACTGGTTGCCGCCGCCGTCCGGCTGCCGGGCCACGGCGGACATTCCCCCCTTGGAGGTCTAGGAGCGGACCCCATCCCCCCGATCGAGCTCGCCAGCATCCTCCCTGCCGCGCTCGCGACTCTAGGGCTCGGGCTCGTTCTCGGCCCCGAAGCTCCTCTGATCGCGCTGGGGCTCGGTCTCGGTGCGCTCTCGGTCGGACTGATCCGATTGGAGGGAACAGGGGCTCAGCTCCTCGTCCTCGCGGGAGCGTTCGCGGCGGTAGCCGCGCTCTTCGGAGGTCCGTTGGTCGCGGCCTTTCTCCTGTTCGAGGTGACTGCGGCAAGTGGAAAGGTCCCGGCGCAGCAGATCGGACGCGCACTCCTTCCGGGCTTCGTGGCCGCTGGAACCGGAGCGCTCGTCTTCACCGGGGTCGCGGACTGGCCGGGCCTGCACCAGACGAATCTCTCGCTTCCCTCGCTCCCGCCGTACGAGAGCGTGCGCATCACCGACCTGGCCTGGTGCCTGGTCATCGCCGGCGTCGTGTCCGCGATCGTCGTCGGCATCCGGCACCTGGCACATGGCATCGCGGCGCAGTCCTCCCTTGACAGTGTCGCGCTGCTGATCGTTGCCGGGCTCGGCGTCGGCGCGCTGGCGGTCGTCTTCCGGGCGACGACCGACCGGCCCGTCGACCTCGTCCTCTTCTCGGGTCAGACCGAGCTGCCGGCCGTCGTTGCCGAGGGATCAGCGGGCGTGCTGGCCCTACTCGTCCTGACCAAGGGTCTTGCCTACGCGCTGTCGCTCGGCGCCGGATTCCGCGGTGGGCCAGTGTTTCCGGCGATCGCGGTTGGCGTTGCCACCGCAATGGCCGCCGCCAACGTTCTGCCCGGGCTGCACACGACGCCGGCGGTTGCAATCGGGATCGCGGCGGGAACGACGGCAGTGCTGAGGGTGCCGTTCACCGCCGTTCTACTCGTTTCTCTCCTCGTCGGTCCGTCGGCGCTCGACGTCGCTCCGATCGCTGTGCTCGCCGCCGCGATGGGCTGGCTCGTCGCCACCGTGCTCCCCAATCCCGAGGATCGGCCTGGGGAGAAGCTCGCCGAAGCTGGGCCTGCCGCGCCCGCCTGAGTTACTTCGGCTCCGCTTCCAGCTTGTAGCCGACGCCGTAGCGGGTGTGGATGAAGGTGTGGCGCGGCGCGCGGCGGTCGACCTTCTCGCGCAGCTTGCGTACGAAGACGTCGACGGTCCGGTCGCGGTGGGTGGCACGGCGCCCCCAGACGCGCTGGAGGAGCTCGTCACGCGTGAGCACGCGTCCCTGCTCCCGGGCGAGCGTGTAGATGAGGCGGAACTCGGTCGGTGTCAGCTCCGCGCTCGCCCCGTCGACGTACGCCTGGACGTTGTCTGGGTCGAGCCGGAGCTCCTCGATCTCGATCCCGTCGCCCCGCCGGGGCTCCGCCTCGCTCACGCCGCGGCGTGCGGCGGCACGGACGCGCGCCGCGAGCTCCTTCATCGAGAACGGCTTCACGAGGTAGTCGTCGGCGCCGATCTCGAGCGCGTGCACGCGGTCGTGCTCGGTCCCCCGCGCGGACACGACGACGATCGGCGTGCCGATGCCCTCGCCGCGCGCCTGCTCGATCACGCGCCAGCCGTCGACGCCGGGAAGCATGAGGTCCAGGACGCAGACGTCGGGCCGCTCGTAGCGAAGTCGCGCGAGCCCCGTCTCACCGTTCGCCACGCCGACGGTGTCGAATCCCGCGGTCTCCAAGTGGCGTGCCATCCCGCGGGCGATGATGTCGTCGTCTTCGATGATCAGGACTTTTGCCATCCGGCAACACCATAGTGTCGGCCCTCGCGCGGGCCGGGGGCGCAGGGCTGGTGACGGTCTGGTAACCGGATGGTGAACGAGACGGCGTGTGCTCAGGGGCCGGGCTCGCGCTCGACCCCTGAGCTCTGCATGGGCTCAGCCGTCCGCCTCGTCGTCCGCGTCGGCGTTCTCGCCCTCCTCCTGGTCGGGTGAGAGGACGTCGACGACGAACACCGTCTCGCAGCCGACGAGCTGCGTGCGTGGCCGCTCCGAGCGCAGGACGAACGCCTTGTCGTTGCCCGGCCCGCAGTTCAGGAGGTCGACGTCGCCGTCAGGGGCGAGCGCGTGGAGCGTGTCGTTCCCGCTCCCGCCGTACACGCGGTCGGATCCCCAGCCACCGAACAGCGAGTCGTCACCGTCGGCGCCCGTGACGTCGTCGGCGCCCTTGTTGCCCGCGGCACGATCGTCGCCGTCGCCGCCCATGACCTGGTCGGAATCCGAGCCGCCGTACAGCCGATCCGGCCCGTTGCCACCCGCGATCGTGTCGTTCCCGCGGCCGCCGTAGACGAGGTCCGCCCCGTCCGCGGCGCGGACTCCGTCGTTCCCGCTGCCGGCACGCACGTCGTCGCCGCCGTCCCGCGCGTATACGACGTCGTTCCCGGCCAACGCGGAGATTCGATCCGCCTGATCGGTGCCGCGGAGCACGTCGTCGCCTGGCGTTCCGTGGATGACGGCGGCTGCGGCGACCGTCGCCGTCGACAGCACCGCGGCGACCGTCGCGAGCACCACTGTCCTGTGCTTCATGCGTCTCTCCTTTCCGTGAGGACGCATGCATTCACCGACATGTGAGTTCGGGCGCGGTGAGCCGCTCGCAAGCGATTCGCAAACCTTCTGTTAGAACCGCGTGACGTGACGGACGCGGACGCAATCCGGGGTCGGGCGCTCGTCGAGGAGAGCCGTGAGGCGATCATCATCCTCGACGATGCCGACCGCGTCCTGCTCGCGAGCCGGCGGGCGCGACAGTCGATCGACGACCTCCGCGAGGGCGAGCCGATCCCGTCCGACCTCCTCACGGGCGAGCGCGGCGTGATCCCGCTGGTCGTTCCGTACGAGGTCGGTGTCCGCCGGGAGCGCCTTGTGTACCTCTCCCGCGAGGGCGACCTCGCGGCGTACGAGGAGCTGCGCGCCGGCTTCACGGCTGCCGTCTCCCACGAGCTCCGGACGCCGCTCGCGCGGCTCCTGACGCTCCTCGAGTCGACCACGCTTCCGGGCGAGGACGTCCCGGCGCTCGTCGAGCGCGCTCGCGCGGAGATCGATCAGATCACGGAGCTCATCGACGAGGTGCTCTTCCTCTCCGAGCTCGAGTCCGGCGCGCGGGTCGTCGCACTCGGCGCGACGCCGGTGAAGCCCGTGCTCGCGGAAGCGCTCGACGAGCTCGGGGAGCGCGCCGCCCGCGCTGGTGTGGCGCTCCGGCTCGAGTGCGACGACGAGGTCGAGCTCGCGATCCGGCCGCGCATGCTTCGGGTCGTCGCCCGCAACCTCGCGGAGAACGCGATTCGCTACGCGGGCCCGGGCGCGACCTTCACGTTGGTCGTACGTCGTGAGGGAGACGTGATCGCGCTCGCCGGTCGCGACGACGGCAGCGGGTTGGACGAGGCGGAGCTGCCGCGGCTGTTCGAGCGCTTCTACCGCTCCGACCGCGCACGCGCCTCGCGCGGGACGGGGCTCGGGCTCGCGATCGTGAAGCACATCGTCACCCAGGCGGGCGGGACGGTAGAGGCACACGGCGGCCGCGGGCAAGGGCTCGAGGTGCGCTGCGAGTTCCCGGTCCCGTGACCGGGCCGCTTCACCGGATCTCCACCACATCTTCACCAGGCGAGCGCACGCTGCGAACCTGCGGCCGGGAGACTGATTGCATGGCTATTGCGACAAAGCGGCGCACTTGACCGTGGTGGACGAGACGGCCACCGCCCCACCTGCCGTCGACAGCCGGCGGATCGCTGAGCTCGCGGGCAACGCGACCGACGTGCGATCAAGGGAGGCCGTCTTCCGGATCGACGATCTGTCCGTGCGATACGGCGACGCGCTCGCCCTGCAGGGCGCGACGCTCGACGTCCACAAGAACGCCGTGACGGCGTTCATCGGCCCTTCGGGATGCGGTAAGAGCACCTTCATCCGCTGCCTGAATCGGATGAACGATCTGATCCCCGGCGCGAAGGTGTCGGGGGAGATCCTGTACCACGGTCGCGACCTCTACGCCTCCGAGGTCGATCCCGTCGAGGTCCGCCGCCGGATCGGGATGGTCTTCCAGAAGCCGAACCCGTTTCCCAAGTCGATCTACGACAACATCGCCTTCGGCCCCCGCATGCTCGGCATGAAGAAGGGTCTCGCCGATCGCGTCGAGCGGACGCTCGTACAGGCGGCTCTCTGGGAAGAGGTCAAGGATCGCCTGAAGGAGAATGCGCTCGGCCTCTCCGGTGGTCAGCAGCAGCGCCTCTGTATCGCGCGGGCGCTCGCGGTCGAGCCGGACGTGATCCTCATGGACGAGCCGGCCTCGGCGCTCGACCCGATCTCGACGACGAGGATCGAAGACCTGATCCACGAGCTGAAGCGCGACTACACGATCGCGATCGTCACGCACAACATGCAGCAGGCAGCGCGGGTCGCCGACATGACCGCGTTCTTCAGCGTCGAGGTGCGCGAGGACGGAAAGGGCCGACACGGGATCCTCGTCGAGTACGACCTCACGACGAAGATCTTCACGAACCCGGGGGACAAGCGCACCGAGGACTACGTCACGGGGCGCTTCGGATGAGAACCGAGCTCCAGGCGGATCTCGACTCGCTGGAGGCCAGCTTCCAGGAGCTCGGCGACGTCGCGTCGCGGGCGATCCGGGGGGCCGTGGACGCGCTGCGGACGCAGGACGTCGAGCTGTGCGACGAGGTGATCGCGTTCGACGACGAGATCGACGACCGCTACATGGCGATCGAGAACCACATTCAGCTCGTGCTCGCTCGCCAGACGCCGGTCGCGACAGACCTGCGCCTCGTGCTCGCCCTGCTGCATTCGACGATCCACGTCGAGCGCATCGGAGACCAGTGCGTCACCATCGCAAAGCTCACGAAGCTCTCGAGCCACCTGGACACGAAACGGGCGGTCATCGAGAGCCTCGTCGACATGGGCGAGCGCTGCGTCGAAATGGCGCGCGTCGCCTTCGACGCCTTCGCGGCGCGCGACATCGACCGCGCTCACGCGATCCACGAGCTGGACGAGCTCGTCGACCGGGCGAACAGGCAGGTCTTCGACGACGTGCTCGGCTACGTTCACGACGCGACGGCCCTCGAGTGGGGCATGCGTCAGATCACCGTCGCCCGGTGCTTCGAGCGGATCGGCGACAACGCGGTCGACATTGGGGAACAGACCGCCTTTCTCGTCTCCGGCGAGCTGCGCGAGTTCACGGACGCGTCGCACTGACGTTCACCAACCTGTCACCAGACGTTCACGCTCGAGACGCACACGCTCGAGAAGGAGACCGGGACACTCGCGGTGCCTCCGTCAGGAGGAAATTCGATGGGAGAGAAAGGGGTATGAACTCGATGAAGCGCATTCTCGTGAGCGGTCTCGTGCTGCTCGCAATCATCGGGCTTGCCGTTCTCGGTGGTCGGGCGCAGTCGGCGTCAGCAAAGCCCGAGGCCGGCTCGCTCGTGGGAACTGGGGCGACGTTCCCGTTCCCGCTCATCTCGAAGTGGATCCCAGCGGTCGACAACGCGCTCGGGATCAAGATCACGTACTCGGCGACCGGTTCCGGCGCCGGGATCGCACAGATCACCGCACGTACGGTCGACTTCGGCGCGTCGGATGCGCCGCTCTCGCCGGATCAGCTCGATGCCTGCAAGGGCTGCGTCGTCATCCCGTGGGCGTTGGCGGGCATGTCCGTGCCGTACAACATCCCGGGCCTGAGTGGCCGGCTTCGCCTCAATGGACCGGTCCTCGCGAACATCTTCCTCGGCAACATCACGAACTGGAACGCGGCCGCGATCAAGGCACTCAACCCGAAGCTGAGCCTGCCCGACCTGAAGATCACGCCGGTGTATCGCTCCGACGGCTCGGGCTCGACCTACGCGTTCACCGACTACCTCTCTGCGGTCAGCCCGCAGTGGAAGAGCAAGGTCGGGAGGAACACGAGCGTCAACTTCCCGGCAGGCACGGGCGCCCGCGGCAGCTCGGGTGTCGCCGGAGTCGTGAAGTCGACTGAGGGGGCGGTCACGTACGTCGACGCGGCGTACTCGATCACGAACAAGTTCCAGTTCGCCCTGATTCAGAATCGGGCTGGCGGGTTCACCACGCCCGGTGTCCGCGGCGTCACGGCGGCGCTCTCGCGGCTGCCGGCGAAGGTGACGAACCTCTCGCAGCTCAAGATCGTCGATCCGCCGAAGAGCGCCGGCAAGAGGGCGTACCCGATCTCGACGTTCACGTACGTCATCGTGCCGACGAACTCGGGCGACAAGGCGGCAGACCTGCGCAAGTTCATCTACTGGGCGGTCACAGCTGGCCAGAAGTTCGGGCCGCCGCTGTACTTCGTCCCGCTCCCGAAGGCAGTGAACGCCTTCATCTACCGCGAGATCAAGAAGATCCAGGCAGGGACGTAGGGACAGATTCGTTGACCACGACGACGTACGACCCCGCGGCGCCGGAGAGCGATCTCCGGCGCCGCGGGATTCGGCCCGGCGACATCCTCTTCAAGGGTCTCGCGGTGGCGGCGTCGCTCGCGGCGGTGATCCTGCTCGGACTCATCGCGTACAAGGTCCTGGATCTCGCGTGGCCCGCGATGCAGGACTTCGGGCTCAGCTTCGTCTGGACGAACGCGTGGGATCCCGTGACGGAGCAGTTCGGGGCGCTCATCTTCATCTACGGGACGGTCGTGACTGCGCTCATCGCACTGGTCATCGCCACGCCGCTCTCGATCGCCATCGCCCTCTTCCTGACTGAGATCGCGCCCAGAAGACTCGCCGCTCCGATCGCGACCATGGTCGAGCTCCTCGCAGCGATTCCGAGCGTCGTCCTGGGCCTCTGGGGCATCCTCGTCTTCGGTCCCTGGGTGCGAGACCATCTGGAGCCGTGGCTGAAGGACGTGCTCGGGTTCCTGCCGATCTTCTCCGGCGACCCGTCCCAGGCGGGGATCCTGCCGGCGGGCCTCGTCCTGACGATCATGGTCATCCCGATCACGACCGCGATTTGCCGGGAGCTCTTCATCCGCGTTCCGAAGGAGCTGACCGACGGGGCGCTCGCGCTCGGATCGACTCGCTGGGAGTCGATACGCGGAGTCATGCTCGCGTATGCAGCGCCCGGAATCGCGGCGGCCGTGCTCCTCGGTCTCGGCCGCGCCCTCGGCGAGGCCATCGCCGTCAATCAGACCATCGGAAACCACAACGCGATCCCGACGTCGTGGTTCGAGCCGGGCGACTCGCTCGGGAGCAAGATCGCCTCCGAGTACGTGGGCGCGACGAGCCTCCAGCAGGCGTCGTCGATTCTCTACCTGGCGGCGATCCTCATGGTCATCTCCCTCGTGGCGAATCTCACGGCCCAGTTCATCGTCGTTCGCTTCGAGCGGGCGAGGAGGGCTGTGTGAGCGCGACTCCATCCGCCGTAGACCCGTACGACATCACGGTCCGCTCGAACGGCCTGCGCCGCCGCCGGCTCACAGAGAGGGTGTTCGGCGTGCTCGCCCTGCTCGCCGCGCTCCTCGCGTGCGGGATCCTGGCGGTCGTCCTCGGGACGCTCATCTACAAGGGTTTCAGCCAGCTCAGCCTCGACTTCTTCACGAAGGCGCGGCCGCTCTACGGCGAGAAGGGTGGTGTCGCCGACGCACTCGTGGGGACGGTGCTCATCGTCGGGATGGCGATGCTGATCGCGATTCCGTTCTCGGTGTTGGTGGCGATCTACATGTCGGAGTACGCGGGACCGCGCATCTCGCGCGCGTTGCGCATCGTCCTCGACGTGCTCAATGGCGTCCCCGCCATCGTCGTCGGCGTGTTCGTCTTCGGAATCCTCGTCGTCGGGCACGGTCAGAGCGCCGTCTACGGCGCTTTCGCGCTCTCGATCCTCATGCTGCCCATGGTCGCCCGTGCGACGCAGGAGATCCTCGAGGTGGTCCCGCAGAGTCTGCGCCACGCGAGCCTGGCGCTCGGCGTCACCAAGTGGCGCACGACCTGGAACATCATCCTCCCGGCCGCGATCGGTGGGATCCTCACCGGTGTCGTCATTGCCGTAGCGCGCGTCGCGGGAGAGACCGCGCCGCTCCTCTTCACGTCGTCGATCGCGGCGAACGAGGTCTCCTTCGACGTCCACAACGCCCTGCCGACGCTTCCCGTGACGATCTACATCAACTCGGAGTCGCCCGACCCGGGCGAGCAGGCGGCCGGCTGGGCCGCAGCGCTCGTCCTCATCGCCTTCGTGCTTGTCATGAACATCCTCGCGAAGCTCTTCGCCGGCCGCAAGCGGCGCCAGCTCGAAGGCTCCTGAGTTCACTCGTTCGAGGCTGGCCAACCCCTTGACCAGCCCTTCGCGAACGCCCAGAATCATTCGACGAGCAGGGAGAGCTCAAGGAGAGGGGTCGAATGCTGCTCTTGAGACACGGTAGCGCCGGCGAGAGGTTGTCGTCGCCGGGGGTGGACCGCTTTCGTCGGCTCGACGAGGCGGGGCGGACGGTGGCGCGGCAGCTCGCTTGGGCGTTCCCCGACCGGGAGATCACGCGGATCGTCTCGAGCCCGCTCGCGCGCTGCGTCGAGAGCGTCGCTCCACTCGCCGCGAGCCGCGGCCTCGTCGTCGAGAACCGCTGGGAGCTCGAGCCCGAGGCGTCTCTGAACGACCTGCGCATCCTTCTCGACGACCTGCCCGACACCGCCCTCGTCTGCACGCACCGCGAGGTCGTTGAGAAGCTTCTCGGCTGGGACGTTACGTGCGAGAAGGGCGGCGCGTGGGTCCTCGAGCGAAACGGGTCGGAGCTCGTCCCCACGCTGTACATCGCTCCGCCGGCAGCGGTCGCCACCGGGGCGCGGCACGTCGTCTCCGCAGGCTAGTCGAGCCGGCAGCTCCGTTCCCGGCCGGGGCCACCACACGCCATGAGCTCAATCGCGAGCACTCAACGCTCGCGCGCTCGCGACCGCGCTACGCCTTGCCTCCGAGTGCCGGGCAGCTCCGAGCGGGACGCGCCGATCTCGCCGCGTAACGTGTCGGCGCGCTTGGCCCCGGTCGGGCTAGCCGGCGCGTCGCTCGCGAGCATCGCGCCGTGCGCGCTTGAGGGCGCGGCGCATCATCGTGTCGTGATGGGAGTGGGGCTTGGCGGGGCGCGCGGGCACGGCCCTGGTCCACTCGCCGGTCGGCCCGAGGATCCAGGCGTTCACGTCGTCGGCGAGCGCGCTGTTGAGAATCGCATTGATCTCCTGTCGAGCACGCGCATTCTCGACGGGCATGAGCACCTCGATGCGATGGTCGAGGTTGCGCTGCATCAGATCCGGGCTGCCGATGTACGTCGCGACCCGGTCGCCTGCCTCGAAGGAATACACCCTGCTGTGCTCCAGGAACCGTCCGACGATCGAGCGGACGTGGATGTTCTCCGAGAGGCCCTCGACGCCGGGACGGAGCGCGCACGTCGAGCGCGCGATGATGTCGATCGTCGCGCCTGAGCCCGAGGCTGCGTACAGCTCGTCGACGATCTTCGGATCCACAAGATGGTTGAGCTTCAGTCGGATACGCGCGTGCTTTCCGTCCGCGGCCGCGGCGGCGACGGACCGGATCTCCTCGACGAGCCCGGTCCGTAGCGTGAACGGCGCGACGAGTAGCTTGCGAAATGCCTGTGGATGGCCGAAGCCCGTGATGTAGTTGAAGAGGTCGGCGACGTCGGCCGTGATCTCCTCGTCGGCGGTGAAGATGCCGAGATCCTCGTACAGCCGTGCCGTCGCGGCGTGGTAGTTGCCGGTGCCGATATGGGCGTAGCGCCGCAGCCCGTCTCCCTCGCGGCGGACGATCAGCGTCATCTTCGCGTGGATCTTGAGATCGGGGAAGCCGTATGCGACGTGCACGCCCGCCTGCTCGAGCGCTCTCGACCACTCGATGTTGCGGAGCTCGTCGAACCGTGCCTTCAGCTCGACGAGGCAGACCGATTGCTTGCCCTCTTCGGCGCACTGGATGAGCGAGCCGACGAGCACGCTGTCGTCGCTCGTGCGGTAGACAGCCGTCTTCATGGCGATGACGTTCGGATCGCGAACCGCCGCCTGCGCGAAGATCTCGAAGCTCGCCCTGAAGGAGCCGTACGGCTGGTGCACGAGAAGGTCGCCGCGCCGGATCTCGTCGAAGATGCGCGACTCGACGGTCTGCGCGCTCGCTAGTCGCTGGGGGATCACCGGGATCCACGGCTCGGGCTTCAGCTCCGGCCGGTCGAGGTCAGCCAGCTCGAGGAGCTCCGAGAGGTCGAGCGGGCTCTCGACGCGGTAGATCTGCGTCTCGTCCGCGCCGAGGCCGCTCTGGAGACGCGCGACCATCTCTGACGAGGCGGAGGCGCTCACCTCGACCCGAACGACGTCGCCGAAGCGCCGTCTTCGGAGCTGGCTCTCGACCGCCTCGAGGAGGTCGTCCGCGTCGTCCGAGACCTCGAAGTCGGCGTCGCGGGTCACGCGGAAGACGGCGCGCTCGACGATCGTCACGCCTGGGAAGAGCGCCGGGAGGAAGTGGGCCATGATCTGCTCGAGGGGCACGTAGAGGCCGCGTCCGTTCACCTCGAAGAAGCGCGGCAGGCCCTCCGGGATCTTCACACGGGCGAAGCGCTCCTCGCCGAGCTCCGGGTCGGCTGCGAAGATCGCGAGCGACAGCGACAGGCCCGAGATGTAAGGAAACGGCTGCCCCGGCCCAACCGCGAGCGGCGTGAGCACGGGGTAGATCTCGCGTTGGAATCGCTTCTCGAGCCTTTCGAGGTCCTTCTCGCCCAGGTCCTCGATGCCACCGACCACGATCCCCTCGGTCGCGAGCGCCGGGCGGAGCTCGCGCTTCCAGAGCCGCGCTTGCAGTGCCGAGAGCTCGAGCACACGCTCGCGGATCCGGGCCAGCGCCTGCTGTGGAGTCAGGCCGTCGGCGGAGCGCACTGCGATCCCGGACTCCGCCTGACCGAGGAGCCCGGCGACCCGGACCTGGAAGAACTCGTCGAGGTTGGAGGAGAAGCGTCCGCAGAACTGCACTCGCTCGAGCAGGGGGAGCGCCTCGTCGGCGGCGAGCTCGAGGACGCGCGCATGGAACTCGAGGTGGGACAGCTCCCGGTTGAGGAGTGTCCCGGCCGGCTCCGTCTGCGCCCTGGTCGCCATTGCTGGATTCTTATCGGCAGCGCGCGCCACGGGCTAAGGATGCCCGACGCCGGCGCATTCAGCCGAGCGCGTCGACGACGAGGCGCTGGAAGTGCACGATGAGGCGCTCCGACTCGGGCAGGAGGCGTCCCTCCTCGATCAGCCCGGCTCGGACGCCCGACTGCACGCGCTCGACGAGCGCACGGTCCTCGGCGCCGACCTGCGCGTCGAACGCGAGCGCCTCCTCGATCCACGCTGCGTCCGCGTCCTCCGCGACGAAGTAGTCGAGGAAGCGGTGCGTCCGCTCCGCTGCGAGCGGGACGATCGGCCCGATAGTCACATTCGGTCGTCCCGGCATCACGTTCACGACGGTACCCGGGAAGAGGAGGTGGAACTGCCCGCGCTCGATCTCTCCCGAGGGGTCGTACGCCCCGCGAGCCCCGGGCCGCGGCGGACTCTGCTGCGACATGCGCCCGCCATCGGCGTCGAGCAGGTAGGCGTCCGGGGAGACGTCCATGACCGCCGAGAAGCCGGGGTGCGCGACCTGGCAGTGGTAGCACTCGAGGAAGTTCTCGGCCGCGATCTTCCAGTTGCAGGCGAGCTCCGACTCCGAGCGCTGGAGGAAGCGGAGCGAATCGAGCTCGATCCCCGCGGAGGCCATGCGTTCGGGCAGGCCGCCGAGGAAGTCCGCGAGCGGGCCGGCCTCCCGGTCGGCGCTGACGAACACCAGTGGCCCCCAGGTGTCGAGCGGAAGTGTCACCAGCCCGAGCTCCGCCTGATCGGCGTCGCTCTCCCGGTCGAGGCGCGGCGCCGCCTTGAGGCTCCCGTCGAGGCCGTACGTCCAGGCGTGGTACGGGCACTGGATCGTCGCCCGCTTCCCCGTCCCCTCGCAGAGCAGCGAGCCGCGATGACGGCAGACGTTGAGGAAGGCCCGCAGGGTTCCCACCTCGTCGCGCACGAGCAGGATCGGAACGTCGGCGACCCGTGTCGCGAGGAATGAGCCCGCCTCGGCCAGCTCGTCCTGACGCCCCACGTACTGCCACGAGCGCCGGAAGATGCGCCGGCGCTCGAACTCGAGGACGGCGGGGTCCGTGTACCAGCTCCACGGAATCGTGCGGATCGCCCCGACGGCTGCCACGAGCTCGACTCTACCCCGACGCCCGCGGGAGCCCACCGGTGCGGCCCGGGGCTTTCGTGACCCGCGGGTAGGATCGTCGGGTAGTGGGCCGGCGGAACGGTGACGCCCGAGCGATCGTGCAGGAGGCCGAGTGCCGGCTCGCCCCGCTGTCCGTCGATCGCAACCTCGCATGGTGGGAGTCGCAGGTAGCCGCGACCTCGGAGAACGAGGAGCGGCGGACGCGCGCGGAGATCGCCTGGTCGAACGACCTCGCGGACGGGGAGCTGTTCACAGCGGTCGAGAGCGCGCGCGACGGTGGCGTGAGCGACGGGGCCGGACGCGAGCTCGAGCTCCTTCGCAATCTGATGCTCCCGCACCAGGTACCCGCTGAGCTCCGTGAGCGCATCGTGGAGCTCGAGTCCTCTGTCGACGTGCGGTTCTCTCGTCATCGCGGCCTCGTCCGTGGTGTTGAGGTCGACGACACCGAGATCAAGCGGATCCTCCGGCAGAGCGACGACGTCCCGGAGCGTCGAGAGGCGTGGGAGGGGTCGAAGACGGTCGGCGCAGAGGTCGCGGACGACGTTCGAGAGCTCGCGCGTCTTCGCAACGAGGCGGCGCGCGAGCTCGGCTACCGCGACTGGTTCGCGCTCTCGCTCGCCGCCGACGAGCTCGACGAGTCGAAGCTGATCGAGACCTTGGTTGCGGCCGAGCGTGTGACCGCCGAGCCGTTCGCGCGCTGGAAGACCTCGCTCGACGAGCGGCTGGCCGGGCGCTTCGGATGCCCGGTCTCGGAGCTCCGTCCCTGGCACTACGCAGACCCGTTCTTCCAGGAGCCGCCCCCGGACGGCGCCGTCGACCTCGACCCGCTCTTCGCGGGACGGGACGTCGTGGGCCTCGCACGGCGGACCTTCGAGGGCATCGGCCTCCCGGTCGAGGGAATCCTCGGTGGCAGCGACCTGTACCCACGAGACGGGAAGTGCCAGCACGCGTTCTGCATCGACGTCGACCGGGGGGGCGACGTGCGTGTGCTCGCGAATGTCGTCTCCACCCAGGAGTCGCAGGACACGATGCTCCACGAGCTCGGGCACGGCGTCTACGACCTCGGCTTCCGCGACGGCTTGCCGTGGCTCCTCCGCTCGACGCACCTCGTCGCGACCGAGGCCTCGGCGATCCTGTTCGGGGCGCTTGCCGGACGGCGGGAGTGGCTCGAGGCGGTGCTCGGCCTGGGTGCCGACGAAGGGGCCGAGCTCGAAAGCAGGCTCCGTGCGGCTCGCGCGGTCGAGTTGCTCGTGTTCACCCGCTGGGTGCTGGTGATGAACGCGTTCGAGCGCGCTCTCTACGCCGACCCCGACGGCGACCTCGATTCGCTCTGGTGGAGGCTCGTCTCGCGCTACCAGGAGGTGACGCCTCCGGACGGCTGGCACGCGCCCGACTGGGCGGCAAAGATCCACATCGCGGTCGCGCCCGTCTACTACCACACCTACCTCTACGGGGCGATCGTCGCCTCGCAGATCGCCGCCGGCCTCGAATCCTCTGTCGGCGGGATCGTGGACCGGCCGGAGGCAGGAACCGAGCTGCGCGAGAAGCTCTTCGGCCCCGGGCAATCCATGCGCTGGGATCGGCTCGTGGAGCGGGCCACGGGCGCGCCGTTCTCGGTGGACGCGCTCGCGCACGAGGTGGCCGCGGCCGGCGCATGAGCGACGTCGCTCCCCTCGTCAGCGAACCGACCCACGAGGAGGCGGAGCGGAAGACCAGCTACCTCGAGCTGTTCTTCGACCTCGTCTTCGTCTTCGCGTTCACCCAGGTCACCGCGCTCATCCTCGAGGACACGAGCGCGGTGGGGTTCGCACGAGCGGTGCTCGTCCTCGGGATGGTGTGGTGGGCCTGGTCCGCGTACGCCTGGATGACGAACGCGATCGACGTCGAGAACGCCGTGACCCGGCTCATCATCTTCGCCGCGATGGCGGCCGGCTTCTTCATGGCGCTTGCGGTTCCCCACGCGTTCGCGGACGAGGCCGCCTGGTTCGCCGTCGCGTACTTCGTCGTGCGCGTGCTCAACTCGGCGCTCTACGGCTGGGGGGTGCGACGCGATCCCGTGCTGCTCCGCTCGCTTGCGCAGCTCACGCCGTGGTTCCTCCTCGCGGCGTTCGTGGCCCTCATCGGCGGCTTCCTCGGCCCCGACGTCCGTGGATGGGTCTGGCTCCTCTCTCTCGTGATCGACCTGGTGGGCACGCTCACGGTGGCCCGCTTCGACTGGCGCGTTTCGCCGTCCCACTTCGCCGAGCGCTTCGCGCTGATCGTGATCATCGCGCTCGGAGAGTCCATCGTCTCGATCGGCGTCGCGACCTCCGGGCTCGACCGTGACGCCACCTACGCCCTGTCCGTCGTCGTCGCGTTCGCCGGTGTCGCGGCACTCTGGTGGGCGTACTTCGACTTCACGGCTCTCGCGGCGGAGCGATCGCTCAGCCGCGCGGCGCCCCTCGCGCGCGGTCCGCTTGCGCGCGACGTCTTCACGTACTTCCACTTCCCGATCGTCCTCGGGATCATGTTCTACGCCGTCGCCGCCAAGAAGACGCTCGAGCACCCGCTCGACCCGCTCTCGAGGCCCGGCCGCTGGGCGCTGGGGCTCGGGATCGCCCTCTTCCTCGCAGGTTTCGTGCTCGCGAGATTCCGCGTCGTTCGACGGCTCGCGTGGGAGCGGATCACGGCCGCGGCGCTCGCGCTCGTTGCCGCGCTGGCTCTTCGCAGGACCGACGCGATCGTGACGCTCGGAGTCGTCGTCGCCATCCTCGTCGTCTCCGTCGCCGTCGAGACCGCCCGGCTTCGCGAGATCCGCGCGTCGCTCAGGGCCGCGTAGGCTCGCGGTCCAGATCTGCCAGGAGACCTCGTAGGAGACCGTCGAGCGTACGCCGATCGGTCGCCGAGAGCGACTCCAGTAGACGCTCCTCGTTCGCGAGATGCGTCGCCACGGCGTCGTCGACGACGGCTCGGCCCTTGGCTGTCAGCCCGACGAGCGTGCCGCGACGGTCCCTCGGGTCCGGCCGCCGCTCGACGAGCCCGGCGTCCGCCATCCGGTCGAGTCGCTTCGTCATACCGCCCGAGGAGAGCATCGTCGTCCGCATCAGCTCGGTCGGGTTCAGCTCGTACGGACTCCCCGCCCGCCGCAGCGCGGCGAGCAGGTCGAACCACCCCGGCTGCAACCCGTACTCGGCGAGTCCTTCCGACAGGCGCGAGTCGGCAAGCTGCGCGACCCGGAAGAGGCGGCCGAGCACGCCCAGCGGTCGGACGTCGAGGTCGGGCCGCTCGCGCCGCCACTGCACGAGGATCGCGTCGAGGTGATCGGGCGCGCTCTCGGCCACTGCGCCGGGAGTATACTTCTTCGCAAGCAGCTTTCTAGTAAGATTCTTTCGAGCAACAAAGGAGCAGCCATGGGAGACTGCGAGTTGGAAGATCGCGAGTGGACGAGGCCGAGGGGCATGAGAGCCGTCCGCTTGCACGCACCGGGCGGAGCGGATCGGCTCGAGCTCGACACGGTCCCGGTTCCGGACCTGGGAGCGACGGAGGTGCTCCTCCGCGTTCACGCGGCAGCCATCACGCGGGACGAGCTCGAGTGGCCTGTCGACCGGCTTCCGGCGATCCCGTCGTACGAGGTCTCCGGCGTCGTCGTGAACGTCGCCGACGGTGTCGACGACCTCGCAGTCGGCGACGAGGTGTATGGGCTCACGCCGTTCGATCGCGACGGGGCAGCCGCCGAGTACGTCGCCGTGCCGACCGGGCTGGTGACCGCCAGGCCGCGCAGCATGACCCACGTCGAGAGCGCCGCCGTCCCGCTCCCCGCACTGTCCGCCTGGCAGGGTCTCCTCGATCACGGTGGGCTCGCCGACGGCGAGCGCGTGCTGATCCACGGTGCCGCCGGAGGCGTTGGCCACTTCGCCACACAGCTCGCGCGCGAGCACGGCGCATACGTCATCGGAACGGCGTCCGGTGCGGCGGTCGCGCGCGCTCGAGCGCTCGGAGCCGACGAGGTAATCGATGTCGGCCGCGTCCGCTTCGAAGACGCCGTCGAGCCCGTCGACCTCGTGTTCGACACGGCCGGCGGCGACGTGCTCGGGCGCTCGCCGTCGGTGCTCCGTGACGGAGGAAGGCTCGTGTCCGTGGCCGAGGAGCCGCCGCCTCCGCCGTCCCGGATCACTGCGACGTACTTCGTCGTCGAGCCGAGTCGCGAGCAGCTGCTCGAGCTCACACGTCTCGTCGACGAAGGGAAGCTGGTCGCCGCCGTCGACTCGGTCTTCCCGCTCGCCGACGCTCGCTCCGCGTTCGAGCGCGTGCAGGAGGCGGGCAAGCATGGCAAGGTCGTGCTTCAGGTGCACGAGTGACGAGGCAACAGCGAAAGGCAGACGCGTTCCGGGCACTTCACGAGGGCGAGCCCTTCGTGATTCCGAACCCGTGGGACGCCGGCTCCGCTCGCGTCCTCGAGGCGCTCGGCTTCCAGGCGCTCGCGAGCACGAGCTCGGGGTTCGCGTTCACGCTCGGCCGGCTCGACGGCGCCGCGACCCTCGACGAGGTCGTGGCGCATGCCGCCGAGCTGGACGGGGCGACCGAGCTCCCGGTCTCTGTCGACCTCGAGAACGGCTACGGCGAATCGCCCGAGAGCGCCGCGAACGCGATCAGGCGGATCGCCGAGGCAGGGGCGGTCGGTGCCTCCATCGAGGACTTCGACCCATCCGGTCGCCTGTACGAGCCGAGCCTCGCGGTGGAACGGGTCGCGGCGGCCGTGGAGCAGGCGCGAGCGCTCGACCTCCCGTTCGTGCTGACTGCGAGGGCCGAGAACCACATCCGGGGGAACCCCGACCTCGACGACACGATCGCGCGCCTGCGCGCGTTCGAGGCCGCAGGGGCCGACGTCCTGTATGCCCCCGGCCTGCGGACGGTCGCGGAGATCCGTGCCGTCTGCGAGTCGGTGGCGAAGCCCGTGAACGTCCTCGCCGTTCGAGACCTCTCCTTCGGGGAGATCGTCGAGGCGGGCGCCCAGCGGGTGAGCGTCGGCGGAGCGCTGACCTGGGTGGCCGTCAACGCCTTCGCGGACGCCGCGCGCGCGATTCGGGAGCGCGGTGACTTCTCCGTATTTGCCGCGAGCCCGCCGCTGCGCGACTGGTTCTCTCCGAAGACCTAGGGGTAGCGGCGCGGGGCCGCCCCGTCGGGGACGAGACGGCCGAGGAGCTCTCGGTGCCGCGCCACCAGGCGGTAGAGCGCGTCCGGGACGGGCCCGCGGAGCCACGCGTAGCCGACCAGGGACCTGTCGCGCCGAACGAGCCGCCAGCTCGCGAGGCGCTCCTCGGGACAGAGTGGTGCGAGCAGCGGGCCTGCCTCGTCGTCCTCGAGAGGGAGGATCGCCAGCCTGCCGCGTCGATCGACCCTGGCGACGACCCGCGCCGCCCACCGGCAGAAGCGTCAGCCCGCGTCGTACAGCAGCACCGGCCGGCGGATTTTCACGCGATCCACTCGCCCCGGGAGAACGCGATTCCCGCCGCCGCGCTCGCCGCGCCCAGCGCGACGAGCACGCCGGTTCGAAGCCGCGGCCTGTCCCGGATCACCGAGGCGAGCGCGATGAGGACCGGGAAGTCCGTGAGCACGAACCGCGGCATGCTCACGAGCGGGAACCCCTCCGAGGGAACGCTGAGGATCACGAGGAGCGTCGCCGCCGCGTAGAGGCCGAGCGCGCGCCCTCGCTGCCACGCTACCCAGGTCAGCCACGCGAGCGGGACGAGCAGCACGAGGTGTGTCGCGTTCCAGAACCAGACCTGCATCGGCTGCGTATAGACGCCCTCGCCCGCGCGCGGGAGATGCCGCAGGAGCTCGTGCGCTCCGTGCCCCCCGGCCTCGACGGCCATCCAGGCTCCGCTGACTGGGCCGAGCGGCTCGAGCTCGCGGTCCCAGCCCGAGGCCTGCGCGTTCGTGAACGCGAACGCGTCGCCGAGCTCGCGGTCGAGATAGACCGCGTACAGGGCGAGCGCCGCGGGGAGGAGGAGCAGCGGGGCGAGTCGCCAGAGCCCTCGGCGCGAGCGCGGCCACAGCAGGTACGCGAGCGCCGGGAGGAGCGCGAGGCCCATCGACCGGGTCGCCACGGCCAGCCCACCCGCGAGGCCCGCGATCCACGGACGTCGGCGCTGCGCGGCGAGGAACGACGCGGCCGAGAGCGCGAGGAAGAGCCCGTCCGAGTACACGGCCGTGAACACGAAAGCGGTCGGGAACAGCGCCAGGACGAGCACCGAATCGTGCGCGACCGCGTCGCCGAGGCGCTCGCGCGCGATCTCCGCGACGCACCAGGCGCCGATGCCCGCGGCCGTGAGCGACAGGAGCGTCGCCCAGACGACCGAGGAGCCGAGAAGCGCGACGAGGGCGGGGTAGAGCGGGAAGAACGCCGCCGACACCTGGTCATACCCGTCTCGGGAGATCCGCAGGAACCAGTCCGCATCCCACTGGTCGAACGTGCCGAACACGAGGTCCGTGATCGGATCCCATGCTCGGGCCTGGGCAGCGGAGCCTGCGGCCGCCGGGGCCCAGAGGAGGGTCGCCGCGGTGCCGAGCAAGAACGCGACGCGGATCCAGACGAGCGTCCAGAACGGTCGGCTCCGATACGTCATCCGCTAGCCGGCGAAGCGATACTCGTCGGCGACGTCCGGCGTGAGGTAGGCCGCGGCCGGGCTTCCCGCCGGAGTGAAGATCCCGATGACGGTCATCTCGCGATCCGGGCTCGCGTTCTCGACGATGTGCACCTGCCGCGGGCGGAGCCGGAACGCCGATCCGGGCCCGAGCTCGCGACTCGTCTCGCCGATGTGCAGCCGCCCCGGGCCGTCGGGCACCCAGACGATCTCGTCGTACAGGTGGTAGTGCCACGGCGCTCGTCCGGGAGGGACGAATCCCGCGAACAGCGTCGCCCGCGTCGAGCCGTTGTGCGGTCCGAAGAGCACCTGGAAGGAGCGTGCGCCCGTGGCCTGCTCGGCGCCCGTGGCATCGAGCGAGACGACGTCCTCGCGGGACCCCATGGGCGCGTGCCGGTCGGTCTCGGGCCCGACCGTCGCGACGAGCAGCGCGGTCTCTTCGTCAGCGCGCACGATCGCCTCCTCTCCTGCGAGCAGGAGTGCAGCGCTCCAGGCGGAGAGCGGTCGTTCGTCGGCGCGCACGAGCCGAGCGGCGCCCGAGGCCACATACAGCAGCGTGTCGGCGTCTGGGTCCCCGACGGACGAGTCCTCTTCGGCTCCGAGGCTCAGCGACCCGAGGGCGAGCGCCGAGGCGTCGATGGCCGTGACGAGCTCCTTGAAGCGGGACGCCTCCATGAGGCGTCAGCCTATTCCGTCCCCCAGCTTGCTCCGCATGCCGAAGCGGTCGTCCGACGTTCGCCGGAAGACGCGCTCCGCCCGACCGTGCTCGAACCAGCCGAAGCGCACGTCGCCCTGCGGCGTGTCGAACAGGGGGACGTACGGCTTCAGGTCGAGGACGGGCGTCCCGGTGAGGAGGTCGATGCCCGCGACCTCCACGGCGAGCTCGTCCACCCGCACGATCCGAGCGAGCGAGAGGCCGACCGGGTTCGGGCGGTGCGGCGAGCGCGTCGAGAAGGTGCCGTGGATGCGGTCGTCGAGGAAGGTCGGCACCGCGGGATCCCAGCCGACGCTTTCGTGCAGGTGCGAGAGGACCCACACGTGCGTGAATCCGTCGAGGTCGTCGAGGCACCCGCGGTGGGGCTCGAACACCTCGATTCGCGATGGCCCGCTTTCGTCCGAGATCGGCTGCAGAGGCATGCCGTCGAGGTTCGAGTGGGACGACACGACGCGGCCGATCGGGCGGTAGATGACGGGCTCGGTGGTCCGCTCGTCGAGGAGCGACTCCACGAAGGAGGCTGCGCCACGGGCGACCGACAGTCGCCAGAGCGTGAGCGTTCGCTCGAAGCCCTCCGCTGTCATTGCCTGGCGCTCGAGCGCGCGCTCCGTGCGGGTCAGCACCGCCGCCTGCTCGAGGAGGAGTGAGGCCGAATCGAGGCCGGCACGCTCGTGGAAAAGCAGTTTCAACATGAGAGCGGAGCGGAGGTCGCGGACGTGGTCAACGGGGGCGCCGCGCCAGCGTGCGAAAGCGGCGCGCCCGCGACGCGTCGCCGCGAGCGTCGTCCGGGCGGGGCCGGCACCGCTCGTGGACGTCCCACGGTCCTCGACGAGACCGGCCTCGCGGAGCTGCGCGAGCGCGCGGTACGTGAGCGACCTCGTGCAGGAGTGAACGCGACCGACCTCGCCGCGCGGCGCGAGCTCCTCGGCTATGGCCCAGCCGTGACGCGTCTGTTCGCAGAGCAGGCCGAGCGCCGCCCACTCGGACAGCGAGGGCTCCGCACGCGGGGGCCGTGCCAGGTCTGTCACCTCCTCGGTAGTCAATAAATAACTAGCAGAGTGGTAGTGTGCCGGCGTGGATCGACGGAGGTTCGTTCTGAGCGCGGCGGGCGTGGGAACGGCAGTACTCGCGGGGCCCTCGCTCGGGACCGCCCGCGCTGCCACCGAGGACGAGCTCGCGTTCGCGAACTTCGGCGCGTCCGCCGAGTACCTCGTTCGGGACTTCTATGCGAACGCGCTGAAGGCCGATCTCGTGGATGGAGCAGGAGCGAGCGTCCTTGGGTGGGGCCGCCGTGCGGCCGCACAGCATGCTCGCGCTCTCTCGGATCTCCTCGTCGGTGCCGGCGACGTCGCGCCGGTCGTAGAGGACTTCGACTTCCAGTGGCCTGCGGCGACGTTCAAGAGCGAGAAGGCGATGGTGACGACCGGCGTTGCGGTTCTTCGTGCGCTCCTCGGCGCGTACCAGACGGCCTCCGCCTCGGTCGCGACTCCGTCGTACCGCGTCCTCTACGCGAGCCTCGGCGCCAGCGTCAGCCAGCAGATCGGCGCCCTGGCCGCCCTCTCGGGCCAACAAGGCGTCGAGCCCTTCCCTGTTGCACTCGATCTCGAGGCCGCGAGCGACGCACTCGAGGCCTACCTCGGCTAGGAGGTGGACATGCGCATCGGTCGAGTCGGAACGATCCTCGCGGTCGCGGTGGTCATCGCCGCACTGCTCGCGGCCTCTGGCCGCTCGCAGACGTCGCCGCTCACGATCTACGCCGCCGTCTCGCTCACCGACGTATTCCAGGCGTTCGACCCTGCACAGCGGTACAGCTTCGCCGGATCGAACACGCTCGAGACGCAGATCAAGAACGGTGCTCCCGCAGACCTGTTCGCGTCCGCCGCTCCGCTCAACACGCAGCGGCTCTTCGCGCAGGGGCTCGTCCAGAGGCCCGTCACGTTCACCTCGAACAGGCTCACGCTCATCGTCCCCAGGTCGAACCCGGCCGACCTCCACTCGGTGTACGACCTGAAGACGAAGCCGGTGAAGCTCGTGATCGCGGGCGCGGCGGTGCCGGTGGGCAGCTACACGCGCACCGTCCTGCGCAAGATGGGGCTGACGTCCGTGCTCTCGAAGGTCGTCAGTCAGGAGTCCGATGTCCGCGCGGTGACGGGGAAGGTCGCCCTCGGGCAGGCTGACGCGGGCTTCGTCTACGTCACCGACGCCCGTGCCGTCGCCGACCAGGTGACCCTCATCCGTATCCCGGCGTGGGCGCAGCCTCGGGTTCGCTACGAGATCGCCGTCGTGTCCAGTTCCTCGAGAAAGGCGGCCGCACAGGCATGGATCAAGAAGTTGCTCTCGCCGAAGGGCCAGGCGGCTCTCCGGAGCTACGGGTTCCTCCCGCTTCCCGCCACGACCTCCTAGGCCCGCTCTTCCTCGCTGCGCTCGTCGCCGCGACCGGCGCCGTCCTCGTCTTCCTGCTGCTGCCGATCGTCGCCGTGTTCCTTCGGGTGCCACCCGGTGACCTCGTGTCCGCCCTCGGGACGGATGCCGCCCGCGACGCACTGCGCGTGACCGCCGAGACGAACATGGTCGCACTCGCGTTGATCCTCGCGTTCGGGACGCCCGCGGCGTACTGGATCTCAACGCGCCGCGGCGTCGGTCGCGATGCTCTCGTCACCTGTATCGAGCTGCCACTCGTGCTCCCACCCGCGGTTGCGGGAATCGGGCTCCTGGTCGCGTTCGGCCGTCTTGGTCTGCTCGGGGGAACACTGAGCACGCTCGGGATCGACATCGCGTTCACGAAGGTCGCCGTGATCCTCGCCGTCGCGTTCGTCGCGAGCCCGTTCTACCTCCGTACCGCGATCGCGGCGTTCGAGGCAGTGGACACGACCTTGCCGGACGCGGCACGAACGCTCGGTGCGGGGCGGGCTCGTGTCTTTCTGCGGGTCATGCTGCCGCTCGCCCGTACCGGGCTGGGAGCCGGCGCCGCGCTCGCGTTCGCGCGCGGGCTGGGCGAGTTCGGCGCGACGATCATGTTCGCCGGGTCGCTCCAGGGAGTCACGCAGACGCTCTCGCTCGCGATCTACGAGCAGTTCGACCTCGACTTCGACGTCGCGCTCGCGATCAGCGCGCTCCTGATTCTCGTGAGCGGTCTCATCCTCCTCTCCGTCAAGCTCCTGACCAGATGGCGCTCAGGGTCCGGTTCGCTCATCCCCTTCGCGATTTCGACGCGTCAGCAGACCTGACGGTAGAGCGGGGGGAGACTCTCGCGCTCGTTGGGCCTTCCGGCGCGGGCAAGACGACCGCCCTTCGCGTCGTCGCCGGACTGCTGCACCCTCGAACCGGGTACGTGGAGCTCGACGAGATCGTCCTGCTCGACACCGAGCGGCGTATCGATGTCGCGCCCGAGCACCGGCGGGTCGGGTACCTGTTCCAGGAGTACGCACTGTTCCCCCACCTCGACGTCAACGGCAACGTCCGCTTCGGCGCCGATCGCGACAGCGACGTGCGAACGCTGCTCCAGCGCTTCCGCATCGGGCACCTCGCGCACGCCCGTGTGACCGAGCTGTCGGGAGGCGAGCGCCAGCGCGTCGCGCTCGCGCGTGCCATCGCGCGCGAACCGGCGCTCCTCCTGCTCGACGAGCCGCTGTCCGCCCTCGATGCGCATACGCGCGCAGGTGTGCGCGC
>DATAET010000212.1:0-17894 GCA_036257855.1 Gaiellaceae bacterium
GTCGTCGTCCCCCTGCTGAACGAAGAGCGCACTCTCGAGACGCTCTACGCCGAGATCGCGTCCGCGCTCGACCCGCGAGGCGAGGAGTGGGAGGCGGTCTTCGTGGACGACGGCTCGACCGACGCGAGCATGTCCGCGCTCACCCGGCTCCACGACGAGCACGCGAACGTGGTGGTCGTCCAGCTGCGCCGGAACTTCGGGAAGGCCGCGGCGCTCCAGGCGGGATTCCTCCAGGCGCGAGGCGACGTGATCGTCACGATCGACGCGGACCTCCAGGACGACCCCGCCGAGATCCCGCAGCTCCTGGCCAAGCTCGACGAGGGCTTCGATCTCGTGTCCGGCTGGAAGACGCGGCGGAACGATCCCTTCCTCCGACGATTCTTCTCGCGCATCTTCAACTGGGCGACCGGCGTCGTCTCCGGCGTGCACCTGCACGACGTCAACTGCGGACTGAAGGCGTACCGCGCGGAGGTACTCCACGGGATGCGCATCTACGGCGAGCTCCATCGCTTCATTCCGGTGCTCGCCGCCTATCGAGGCTTCCGGGTCGCGGAGATCCCGGTCAACCACCGTCCCCGCCAGCACGGACGGTCGCGCTACGGCCCCGAGCGCTACATCCGCGGCTTCTTCGACCTCCTGAGCGTGACGTTCATGGGCCGGTACCGGCACCGGCCGTTACACCTCTTCGGCGGCGTCGGCCTGCTCATGGGCGCGATCGGCTTCATCTTCCTCCTCTACCTCACGATGCTGAAGCTCTGGGGACACGGCATCGGGACACGACCGCTGCTGACGCTCGGCGTCCTCCTCGTCGTGGTCGGGATCCAGCTCGTCTCCCTCGGCCTGATCTCGGAGCTCGTCACGTCACAGCACGAGGAGCGGATCGACGAGCGCGAGCGGATCGACCTGATGGTCGAAGAGGTGCTCCGCTAGCTCGAGCGACCGGGCCGCGCTCGGCATGAAGATCCTTGCGCTCACGTCGTCGTATCCGCGGTACGAGGACGATCCCACCGCCCCGTTCATCGAGTCGATCACGAACCACGTCGCTGCCCTCGGCCACACGGTCCACCTCGTGCTCCCGGAGAGCAGCGAGTGGAACCGTCCGGCCGTCGAGGACGGCGTGCACTACCACCCCTACCGCTACTCGCCGATGCGGTCGTGGACGCCCTGGGGGTTCTCGGGATCGCTGGAGGGCGGCGTGCGGATCAAGAAGACCATGTACGGGTTGGCGCCGATCGTCCTCGCGTCGGCGGTTCGCTCCGCCCGATCTCGGCTGGCCGGAGGCGGGTTCGATCTCGTGCACGTGCACTGGGTCGTTCCGAACGGCCCGATCGGCGCCCTCGCTGTTCACGGACGCGGCGTCCCGCTCGTGATCAGCCTCCACGGATCGGACATGGCCGTGTCGGAGAAGTCCGCGCTGATCGGACGCGCGACGCGCTGGTCCTTCGCTCGGAGCTCTGCAGTGACGGCACCGAGCGGCGACCTACTCGACCGGGCGCGCAAGCTCGGGGCACGCTGTCGGCTCGAGCTCGTTCCCTACGGCGCCGACGTCGGCTCGATGGACGTGGCGCCAGGCGCCGCGCACTCCGTTCGCGAGCGTCTCGGCCTCGCGCCCGAGCACATCGTCGTCGGAGGCGTCGGCCGGCTCATCCCGGTGAAAGGGTTCGAGCACCTCGTCGACGCGCACGCACTGGCGCTTGCCGCGGAGCCGCGCCTTCGACTGCTGCTCGTCGGCGACGGCGACCTTCGCGAGGAGCTCGTCAGTCGTGTTGCCGAGCTTGGTGTCACCAAGACCGTGGTGTTCGCCGGGCAGGCCTCGCGAGCGGAGATACCGGCGTACCTGGCCGCGACGGACCTCGTCGCGGTGCCCTCGGTCCAGTACCAGGGCTACGTCGACGGGTTGCCGAACGTCGCACTGGAGGCGATGGCAGCAGGGAAGGCGCTCGTCGCGACCGACGTCGGAGGACTCCCCGACCTCGTACGAACCGGCGAGAACGGCATACTCGTCGGCGAGGGCGACGCGAACGAGCTCGCGGAGGCAATCCTCGCGCTGTCGCGTGATCCGGATCTGCGCCGTCGGCTAGGAGCGGCCGCGCGGGCGGAGATCGCGCGCGAGCGTAGCTGGCAGAGCGTCGGCGAGCGGTACGTCGAGATCTACGAGCGGGCCGCCTCGGCGCAGCCGACGGATGCTGCGCGCTAGAAGACCGGGGTCTCGCGCCACACGCCCCACACCTCGCGGAGCGCGTCGCACATCTCGCCGAGCGTCACGTAGTCCCGCGAGGCCTCGATGATCGGCGGTATGAGGTTGACGTCGTCCCGCGAGGCGGACTCCTTGAGCGCGACGAGCCGCGCCTCGACCGTCGACGAGTCGCGACCGGCCTTCACCGCCTTGAGCCCGTCGATCTGCTTCCGCTCCAGCGCCGGGTCGATCTTGAGGATCGCAATCGGCTGCTCGTCGGCGAGGACGTAGCGGTTCACCCCGACGATGACGCGCTCTCCCGACTCGACTTCCGCCTGGTAGCGGAACGAGGCCTCGGCGATCTCGCGCTGGAAGAAGTTCTCCTTGATCGCAGCGACCACGCCGCCCAGAGCGTCGATCCGCTCGAAGTACTCGTACGCCTGTGCTTCGAGCGTGTTGGTGAGGCGCTCGAGGTGGTAGGAGCCGCCGAGCGGGTCGATCGTGCTCACCGCCCCCGACTCGTGGGCGATCACCTGCTGGGTGCGGAGCGCGATGCGCGCAGCGTCCTCTGTCGGCAGCGCGAGCGCCTCGTCGAACGAATTGGTGTGGAGGCTCTGGGTGCCCCCGAGCACCGCCGCCAGCGCCTCGAGGGCGGTCCGCACGATGTTCACCTCCGGCTGCTGCGCGGTCAGCGAGACGCCGGCGGTCTGCGTGTGGAAGCGCATGAGGAGGGAGCGCTCGGTCCGGGCCCCGTAACGCTCGCGCAGCTCCCGCGCCCAGATGCGGCGTGCGGCCCGGTACTTCGCGATCTCCTCGAAGAAGTCGAGGTGCGCGTTGAAGAAGAAGGAGAGGCGGGGCGCGAAGTCGTCGACAGCGAGCCCGCGCTCGATCGCTGCCTCGACGTACGCGAAGCCGTCGGCGAGCGTGAACGCGAGCTCCTGTGCCGCCGTGGACCCGGCCTCGCGGATGTGGTACCCGGAGATCGAGACCGGGTGGAAGAGCGGCATCTCGCGTGCGCAGAACTCGATCATGTCCACGACGAGCCGCATCGACGGCTCGGGCGGGAAGATCCACTCCTTCTGCGCGATGTACTCCTTGAGGATGTCGGTCTGCGCGGTGCCACGAAGACGCTCGCGTGGCACGCCCTGCGCCTCGCCGACACAGATGTAGTACGCGAGGACGATCGCGGCCGGCGAGTTGATCGTCATCGAGGTCGAGACGTCCCCGAGCGGGATCCCCGCGAAGAGGGCCTCCATGTCCGCGAGCGAGTCGACCGCGACGCCCTCCCGGCCGACCTCGCCGAGCGAGCGGGCGTGATCCGAGTCGTAGCCCATGAGCGTCGGCATGTCGAACGCTGTCGACAGCCCCGTCTGCCCGTGGTCGAGGAGGTAGTGGAAGCGGGCGTTCGTCTCCTCGGCGGTCCCGAAGCCCGCGAACTGGCGCATCGTCCAGAGCCGGCCGCGGTACATCGACGGATACACCCCGCGTGTGAAGGGGTGCTCGCCGGGGTATCCGAGGTCGCGCGCGTAGTCGATCACACTGTTCTCCGGTGTCGCGAGAGGCTCGTTCTCGATGCCGGAGATCGTGGAGAAGAGCTCGTCCGAGCGCTCGGCCGCTCGCTCGTAGACATTCTCGCGCCAGGCCCCGAGAGACTCGGCGGCGCCGCGATCCTCGGTCGTCGCCATCGCGCCGCATTGTAGGTGGGGCGGAATCCGACTCGGCGAGCCTGACCCCTGGGAATGGGCATGGGGGAGCGGGGCCAGACCCGACGAGTCCGTCTGGCCGGAACCGAGGCGGGGCCAGACCGCTGTGCCATATACCCGATGACTGGGCATCCGAAACGCGTGGAACCTGATCGCGTGAACGAGGGATCAGCGGCATTCGCGGCGCCGCCGACGACACACGCGTGCGAGCGCGGGCCCTCCTCGCAGCTCTCGTCGGCGCGTCGGCCCTCGCCGCGCTCGTCGGCGCGTCCACGACGGCGTCGGCCGGGCGTGCCTGCGCGACCGGAGTCGACAGCGGTGGCTACTCGTATGCCGGCCACGAGGCGACCTACCGGGGTCACGGCGTCCGCGCGACGATCGCACTGACCCGCGCTCCGTCCGTCGAGGCGGGCCACGTCGCGGGCTGGGTCGGCGTCGGTGGCCCGGGCCAGGGGCCGAACGGCGAGGACGAGTGGATCCAGGCGGGCATCGCCTCGATGCCCGACGTGGCGCCGTTCATTTACGCCGAGATCACCCGGGACGGGACGCCGGAGCTCATCCCCATCGAGGAGGGCATCGCGGTCGGCCGGAGCCACAAGATCGCCGTTCTCGAGATCGCAACCCGGCCTGGCTGGTGGCGCGTGTGGGTCGACGGCCAGGCCGTGACGGACCCGCTTGAGCTGCGCGGCTCGTCGGGCCGGTGGGCGCCGATCGCGACGGCGGAGAGCTGGAATGCCGGCACTGCGGCCTGCAACGCCTTCGCCTTCCGGTTCGAGCGCGTCTCCGTCTCGTACGGCGGAGGCGGCTCCTGGAGGCCGTTCGTCTCCGCGCACCGCTTCCTCGACGGCACGCATGCGCTCCACGACCTCGCCTCGGCGCCTGCGACGACCGGCGTCTACCGCAGCGCGCAGTCGAGGTCGAGTGTTCTGCCGTACGCGTTCGTCGCGGCCTCGAGCTAGGCGTTCCGCACCTTCACCTTGGCGAGCTCGAACTCACCTGGTGGGAGGCCCATCGCCGTTGGCCACGCGTGGACGAGCACGGGATCGCGGCACTCCGCAGGAACCTCGACGCTCGCCAGCTCACTCGCATAGACCGTGAGCCGAGGGCGCGTGTCCCCGCAGCCGAACGTGAGGATCGACGCCTCGCGCAGCGAGCGCGACGCGCCGGACGGCGCCGTCGCAGCGACCGCCACCTGGCACGTGTCGGCACCACAGTCCGCGGTGTACGTGACGGATTCGAGATGGCTGCTCTCGAGGCGCGGGAGCCCGTGCAGACGGGCGTGGGCCAAAGCGGCGACGACGAACACCGAGCCGGCGAGCGCGAGGACGACGAAGCCGAACTCCGGCGAGAGCCGTCGGCCGCTCCCCCACTTCGAAAGCGCAAGCCAGACGCCTGCCGAAATGAGGCCGACAGCCGCAATCGCCGTCAGCAGTGCCGGCAGGAGGAAGTCTCGCGCGAAGCCGTAGCGGAGATGCGCCGGTCCGGTCATCGTGCTCGCGGAGTAGCCGAGGACGATGCCGGTCGACGCGAGCGACAGCTCGAGGAGCAGCCGCAGCTGCCGAGCTCTCGGGACCCACGCCGCTCGATGTCGAGCGGCCCGCACGACGAGCACGCCCACGACGACCAGGCAGACGGGCAGCAGGACGAGCGACGGCAGCTGGATCGACAGGGGCAGGCTCCAGAGCCGCAGGTTCCCGGCTCCCTCCGTGAGCAGCGGCGACGCGCTCGCGCGGCCCGAGTAGTCCGAGACCGAGCAGAGCGAGTCGTAGCACGGGTCGACGAAGAGCTGCACGAGCTTCGCAGGCACGAGTGAGAAGGAGAATGTGGGCGTCGCGGCGACCTCGGTCGGACGAACGTTCCCCGACTGGTGTCCGAGGCTTCCCCCGTAGAGGAAGAAGAGGTCACGCTTGCCGGTGACGGCGTAGACGACAACGGTCGCGGCGACGAACGCGGCGGCGCCGGAGACGAGGTGCGCGAGCCTGAGGACCCGCGGTCCGTGGAGACGAAGCAGCGCGAAGAGCCCCCACGAGATGCCCCATGCGAGGAGCACCGCGATGAGCTCGAAGCTGCGGGTGAGCCACAGCAGGGCCAGGGCCCCACCCACAAGCGTGGATGCGAGCGTGGTCAGCCGGGACGGTACGAAGCGGACCGCGTAGAGGCCGACCGCGAGGAACGCTGCGAGGAAGTGGCTCCAGGGAACGTCCGACCAGTGCCAGGTGCCGGCGGAGAACACGAGGGCCATGAACCCGAACTGCGACGCGACGGAGACCAGTGGCGGCGCGTCGATCAACCCGCGCACGAGCGCGCGTACGAGCAGCACGCCGCACGCGACCGCCAGCACGTAGCTGCCGCGCGTGAGAAGGACGAGCGAGTCCTCCGGGCTCAGCCCGAGGACGTCGTGGACGACCGCGGCGGCGGCGATGTAGGCAGGCCCGATGCCGTTGTCGGCGATCGCCTGGGCGTGGCCGTGGTGGATGACTCCGCGAAGCGCTGCGAGGTCGCGCTTCTGGTCGAGCCACGAGCCGAACATGACGCTCGCCCAGCCGCTCACCGGGAGCAGCAGGTAGAAGCCGATCCAGATCAGGAAGAAGAACCGGTCGACGACCTCGACGAGCCTCCCGACGGGACGAGAGACGGAGGCACCCGGCGCCTCGTAGGTAGCGCTCACGAGCGAATCGTTCGACGTCGCCTCGTCCTTTCCGCTCAGCGGACGATCTTGACCGGCGTGCCGAGCGGCACCCGGCTGCGCAGGAACTCGACGTCGCCGTTGTCGAGGCGAATGCAGCCGTGGGAGACCGCCTGCCCGAGGAGGTTGGGCCACGGCGTTCCGTGGACGCCCACGATCCCACCGCCCGGCCAGTCGCTGAGCTTCGAGTACGCGCTCGTCTCGAACGCGTACGCGCCGAGGATCGCCCACTCGGGATCGACGGAGGGATCGAACTTGTCCGTGACGTAGAAGAGACCGAGTGGCGTCTCCGCCCCCGGCTTGCCGACGGCGACCTTCCCGGAGCGCACGAGCCGCGCGCCGTCCCAGAACTCGAAGCGACGCGCGCCCCGGTAGACGATGAGGCGCTTCTTCACCGGGTGGAGCTCGAGAGCGCCCGCTCGTACCCATCCCGTCCGGCCGTTGGGCCGACCGGGGACGCTGATGCGGTACCAGGACGGCTTCCCGTTCTTCGCCCTGAGCTCGTCGAGTGCGAGGACGTACTGCGGTCGAAAGTCCGATCGGAACTGCCTCAGCACGGCAGCCCGGGCCGAGCCCGCCTTCGGTCGTGAGAGCACAGCGACCCGGTTCCACGAGATCGTCCCGGCGCCGACGACGTCGACCTCCGACGGGTTCGTCGCCTTCGCACCCGCACGGGGAGCGAGGACGACCGCGCAGGCGAGTGCCAACGCGAGAACGGCGACGACTGCGAGGTTTCGACGGGGAGAGAGGGCTGTCGTCATCTCACACTGAGGGTAGTGTCGGCCGCTGGGGGGGACAACACGAGCCGAGAGGCGACCGCAGCCGCCCCGCGACTCTGGCGTAGCGCCCCTCCCCGCTAGCCCGTGAGCGGCGGGAGGAAGACTCCCACGACCCCAATCCGCTTCGGGCCGCAGACGTGCTGGTTGGACTCGACGACGGTGACCGTGATGATCCCCGGCTTGCGGGGATTGATCCTGATGACCGCCACACCCTTGCCGTTCGTCCGGGCGGTCTTGGCGACGCCGGCACCCGAGATGCCGACCTTCGCGCCCTTCAGGCGCTTCTTGCCGGCCGAGACGGTCGCCTCGACGTTGTCCGGCTTGCCGTCCGCCTTGATCATCTTCGGCGAGACGACGAGCGAGACACAGACCTCAGGCTTGGGCGCCGGCTTCGGCTTCACGACCGGCGGCCTGAGCGGCGCCGGTACGACCGTGACCGCCGTATCGACGTTGTCGGCCGGGTTCGTCTCACGCCCGCCGCTGCCAGTGACCGTCGCGGTGTTGGTGAGCGTCCCGACGACCGTCGCCCGCCCGGTGACCGCGACCGTGACCGTCTGGCCGGTAGCGATGCTCCCGAGGCTGCACGTGACGAGCGCGGCGCTCACGTTGCACGTCCCCTGCGACGGGCTCGCCGTCAGGTAGGTGATCCCCGCGGGCGCCGGGTCGGCGAGCTGCACGTCCGTCGCCGTCTCCGGTCCCTTGTTCGTCACCTTCAGCGAGTAGTTGACGATCCCGTTGAGCGGGGTCGGCGAGCTCGCGTCCTTGACGATCACGAGATCGATCAGCCGAGGCGTGATGTCGACCCGCGCGTCGTCCGAGGCCGTGAGCGAGTGTCCGTTCTCGTCGTGTGCGCTGACGGTGACGACGTTCACGTGCGAGGTGCCGCCCACGCCCGAGATCGTCTTCGAGAACGTGCAGTTCACCTTCCCACCCGGCACGAGGTTGATCGGCACGTCGAAGCAGCCGTTGCCGCCGTCGTCGTCGAGGTCGCCGAACTTGTCGTCGACGACGTTGTCGACCGTGACGACGACGTCAGCGGACGTGTTCGTGATCGTGACCGAGTACGTCACCTGGCCGCCCGGTTCCTTGACAAAGGTCGGGTTCGCCGACTTCGAGATGCTGATCGAGCCCTGCCCGCGCGGCACGTCGTTGTTCGTGACCGTGCAGGTCGCCGTGCCACCGAGGGTGAGCACGATGTTCGAACAGCCCTGGTAGGTCGTCGCGTAGCCGGCAACGGCCGGTTCGACGACGTTGTACGTCCCCGCCGAGACGGTCAGGTCGTTCTGGCCGTCCGCCTCGAAGGCCTGAGCGGCGCCGCCGTTCACCTGGAACGAGAAGTCCTGCGCCTTCGCGGTGCCGCCGTTGTCGTTGACGACGTGCTTGATGACGATCAGCGTCGCGGCCTGGTCGTCATTGGTGATGGTGCAGGTCGCCGACCCGCCGTTCGGGATCACGAGGTTCGAGCAGTTCGAGTAGCTCGTCGTGTACCCGGCAGCAGCCGGCTCGGTCACCGAGTACGTGCCGGCACCGACCGACAGGTTGTTCTGGCCGTCCGCCTCGAAGGCCTGCGCGGTGCCGCCGTTCACCTGGAACGAGAAGTCGGACGCGACCTTCGTGCCGCCGTTGTCGTTCACCACGACCTTCTTCACGATCAAGGTCGCCGGCTGGTCGTTGTTGGTGACGGTGCAGGTGGCCGACCCGCCGTTCGGGATCACGAGATTCGAGCAGTTCGAGTAGCTCGTCGTGTACCCCGCGACCGTCGGCTCCGTCACCGAGTACGTACCCGCGCTGACCGACAGGTCGTTCTGACCGTCGGCCTCGAAGCTCCGAGGAGCTCCGCCGTTCACCTGATACGAGAAGTCGGAGGCGACCTTCGTGCCGCCGTTGTCGTTCACGACGACCTTCTTCACGATCAGCGTCGCCGGCTGGTCGTCGTTCGTGATCGTGCACGTGACGTCGTCACCCAGGCCGAGCGTGACCTTGTCCGGGCCTGCGAACGATCCGCCGTTGCACACCCAGCTACTCGCGCTGTAGCCCGCAGGGCCGCCGGACTCGGCGAGCGTGTACTGCACGCCTGCGGTCACGGTCTTCGCCGTCACCGCAGCGGTGTTCGCGGTCCCGGAGAACGACCCGCTCGACCCGGTTGCGCCGAGCGTCCACGCGCCGGGCGCAACGGTCCCGCCGTTGTCGTTGACGACGCTCTTCACGAGCGTGAGCTGCGGCTGCCGCTTGTTCGTGTACGTACACACGGCATTGCCGAGGAAGCCGAGCGTGATGTTCGCCGTCCCTCCCGGAGGAGTCGACGCGCTCGTCCCCGCCCCGCTCGCCGAGCACGCGATCCCGTCGAGCGCCCAGGCAGCAGGGAGCGGACTCTCGGTGACCGAGTAGTTACCCGGCTGAAGCTTGTCGAACAGCTTCTCGCCGCCGCCAGTCAGATCGAAGCCCGAGAGGCCGGTCCCCATCGTCGTGAAGGAGAACGGTCCGCCGCCGCCCGGCACGGTCACCTTCTTCACCATGATCGAGCCGCACGTGTCGATGTCGCCCATCGCGAAGTCCTTGAGCTGTGCGCTCTCGGACTGCGACGTGCGTGTGTTCGTGAGGAAGGTGCTGAAGCAGGGAACGGACTGCGGGAAGAGCGCGCTCAGATCGAGGCCGCCCTCGAAGAAGTACGGCGACGTGATGTCGCCGGCCCAGTTCGTCGAGATCGTTCCCTTGTTGACGATCGCGCAGGCGTCGGCCGTGCCGAGCTTGCCCCCCGTGCACTCGGCCTGGTTGGAGACGAGCGAGAGCCCGCCGCTCTGCCACTTGTAGATCTGGACGCCGGAGATGTCGCCGCCGTTCGTGAACTCGCTCTGTACGAGGACGTCGCCGTCGACATGCGAGCCCGAGAACGAGCCGTCGCCGTTCAGGCCGACCGCGTTCTGCAGGAACCAGAAGCCGACGTTGGCGTCGCCGTTCTTGTCCAGTGCGCGGTCCTGCCCGAAGTAGAGGATCAGGTTCCCTTGCTCCGCGTAGACGGCTGCGTAGGCGTGCTGGATGTCGTCCTTCGCAGGAGTGACCGTTCCTCCGGTCCACTTCCACTGGCTGACGTCGTTCGTGTCCTTCGAGCCGCCCGTGGTGAAGCCTTGCTCGCCGGCGCCGGTCCCGTCGGTGATGACGCCCGTCGAGAAGAGCGGGCTGCCGAGCGCGTTCCAGTCGGCGGCACCGCTCGACGCCGCGTTGCCGTCGAGCTCGAAGCCGCTCACGTCCGGGTTGGCCGACGCCGCCAGCGGCACTCCCACGAGCGCCGCGACGACCCCTACGAGAACCGCGGCTCGCGCACGCCGCCTCAAGGAACACGCCATCCCCATCTCCGTGGTCTCCCTTCGCTGCTCGAAACTCGGTGAACGAACCCGGTGTGCTTCCCCCTCGAGCTTCAAGCGCAATGGGCCGTGATCTGGTGTCTGCGTCGCAGCGTATCCCCCGATTTCGGTACCCACAATCCCTGGAACGAGGGTCTAAACGGTCGGCTAGGCCAGCCCGACCCACCCGTCTGGGGGCCCCTTCCCTCCCATTTGCGGGGGAGCCGGGGAGCGGCGTCGGGAGCCTGTGCGACACTGCTGGCCGTGCGCGTCGTGATCGCCGACGACCACCGCCTCGTCCTCGACGGGATCAAGCGTGCCCTCGAGTCGGACGGCGGCTTCGAGATCGTCGGGGAGACGCAATCCGGCACGCAGGTCCTCCCCCTCGTGGGGAAGACGAACCCGGACCTCGTCCTTCTCGACGTCCGCATGCCGCACATGGACGGGCTCGCCTGCCTCGACCAGCTCCGCAACCGCCACCCGGGCGTGAAGGTCGTGATGCTCTCGGCCTCCTCCAATCCGGAGCTCGTCGAGGCCGCGCTGCGGCGTGGCGCCTCCGCCTACGTCATCAAGACCGTGAACCCCGACGACCTGCCCGCGACCCTACGGCAGGCGCTCGAGGGCAACGTGCACACCGCGGTCGGGGGCGAGGAGACGGAGCGCGCAAGCGCAAAGGCGCTCGGCCTCACGGAGCGCGAGCTCACCATCCTCGGCGCCCTCGCGCGGGGGCTCTCGAACGACGAGATCGCGAAGGAGTTCTGGGTCGCGCCCCAGACGGTGAAGTTCCACCTCACCAACATCTACCGCAAGCTCGGCGTGAAGAACCGCACGGAGGCGACGCGCATCGCGTACCAGCATGGGCTCGTGGAGAGCCCGATCTACGCCGACGAATAGGGCATGCAGACGTCGAGCGCGACGGAAACCGGCGCCGGAGTCGGCCTCCGGGACGAGCGAGACACGGCCCTGCGCAAGCCGAGCGTCGCCGATCATGTCCGGCGTATCGCGGAGGAGGAGTACATCCTCGTCGTCCTCCTCGCCGGGTTCGCCCTCGTCTTCCTGCTCGTCTTCCCGCCCGCGCTGATCGTCAACGACAGCTGGCTCAACCTCATGGCCGGGAGGGAGGTGGTCGAGCACGGGCTGCCGAGCCACGACGAGATCACCGTGTACGGCCAGGGCGCGACCTGGACGGACCAGCAGTGGCTCGCCCAGGTCTTCATGTACGGCACCCACGGCCTCGGCGGGTTCGCGCTCCTCTCCATCGTCTCGTGCGCCTCTGTCGTGGGCGCCTTTGCGCTCGCCGCAGGCGCGTCGCGGACGCTCGGCGCGGGTGCGCGCGCCATCTGGCTGCTCTTCCTTCCGGTGCTGATCTCGGCCGCACTCGGCTGGTCGCTCCGGGCGCAGATGCTCACGCTCCCGCTCTACACGGGGCTGCTCTGGATCCTGGCCTCCCAGGCTCGCGCACCGAGCCGGCGCGTGTGGCTCGCGTTTCCGATACTCGTCCCCTGGGCGAACATGCACGGGAGCGCGGCGCTGGGTGCCCTGCTCGTGATGCTCCTCGGTGCGTACGAGCTCCTTCGGAGCCGCGGCCGCTCGGGGCTACGCAGCGTCGCGCTGATCGTGCTGGCGCCTCTCGCCATCCTCGTCACGCCGTACGGACCGGTCGCCACCGTGCGCTACTACCACCTCCTGCTCGTGGACCCGCCGTTCGCCGGACAGGTCACCGAGTGGAACTGGCCGGCCCCCGCCTCGAACACGTACGCGTTCTACGTCCTCCTCGCGATGTCGGTCCCGATCGTGATCTGGGGACGCCGCCGTCTCACCGGGTTCGACGTCGCGGTGCTGGCCCTGACTCTCGCGGGAGCGCTCACCGCGATCCGAGGTATCCCGTGGTTCGCCTTCGCCTGCATGGTCTTCGTGCCGGTCGCGATCGGGCGCGGCCTCGAGAGCCGCAAGCCGGGAGAGCCGAAGCGCGGGCTCAACACCGTCATCTGCGTCCTGCTCTCGGCCGGCATCGTCGCGTCCGCGGGGTCGCTGTTCCTGCGCTCCGACGCCTGGTTCGAGGACTACTGGTCGACCGAGCCGGTCGACGCCGTTCGCGCAAATCTCGAGCCCGGCGATCGGGTCTTCGTGCCCGACCGCTTCTCGGACTGGCTGCTCTGGAAGATCCCGGAGCTGCGAGGCCGCATCGCGTACGACGTGCGCTTCGAGGTGTACGACAAGGCCTTCTTCGACCGCCTCTCGAACTACAACTGGGAGCAGGGCGACTGGAAGTCCTTCGCGGACGGGTACCGCATCGTCGTCGTCGACGAGACGAACCGCTCCCACACCGCGGACTTCCTGAAGGAGCCCGGAGCTCGCGCGGTCTACCGCGGCAAGGAGCTCACGGTCATCGTCAGGCCGAAGAGCTAGCCGTCGTCGCTCGAGCGGAAGACGAGGACCCGCTCGCGCTCGAACACCTTCGTCCATGCCGGATCGTCCTCGAGCCGTCTCGCGACGGCTCGAACCACCTCGGGGTGCCGCGTGAGGACCGGCGAATCGCGTGTCACCACCCAAGGATCACGGAGGTCGATCACGGCCCAGGTCGCGCCCCGCAGATTGGGGATCGAGTAGATGTACCTCCGGTCGGAGAGGTGCGCCCCGGCCGTGTTGGACGCCATGAGCGGAGCTCCGTCAGGAACCGACGCGACGGCAGCCGAGAGCGCGTCGATACGCGCCGCTGACAACGGCGGACGGCCTCCGAGCGGGGTCGCGTCCACGACGCGGACCCACGGGCCGACGACGAGCGAGATGATCGTGGAGCACAGGAGGACGGCGGCGGCAGCGAGGCCGCGACGGGGCGGGCTGATCCGGGCGGTGCCGAGAACCGTCGCTGCAATGAGGAACGGGATCACGGCGGCGACGCTGTGATAGCGGGGGTCCGTCATCGAGCGAAAGTCGGAGAGCCCGTTCGCGAGGAGCTGCGGCGACGCGACGGCCGCCAGACCGGGTGCCAAGAAGAACAACCCGAGAAGAGGCACCGTCAGCCAGAGCAGGTACGCGATGTCCTGCGGCTCGAGGAGGGCGCCGAGCACAGTGCCCGGGTGGCTGAAGAGCATCCGGACGACGCCCTCGGGCGAGCCTCCGACCTGGTCGTAGAAGCCGAAGAACTGGCTGTCCGTACCGCGGTAGTGGGGAACGACGACGAAGATCGCGAAGACGGTCCACGCGAGCCCGAGCACGGTGATCGCAGCGCCGGCACGGCGGCGCCCGTACGCGAGGCCGAACCAGATCCCGAGCGCCATCACCGGCAGGCCCATCAGCTCGCCGGTGGACATCGTGAGGAGCGCGAAAACCGCAAAGGGGAGCAATCGCTCCGTCTCCAGGAACCAGACGCAGAAGAGCAGGAACGGAATGGCGAAGGTGACCGGATGGATCGCCGAGTACGCACTCGTCGCCACCCACGGGTACGCCAGGTACGCGAGCGCGAGAATCCCCGCCACCCGCTCACTCTCGAGACGGCGTCTCGCCAGCCAGTACACCGGAAGCGCTCCGAGCGACACGACGGCGATCTGGACGAGGGCGAGCGAGAGCGGGGACGGCCACACCTCCCACACGGGAGCAAGGAGGACGAGGAAAGGATCGGCGTGGCCCCCGAGGCGCACGATCTGCTCGCCGGTCGCGCCGTCCGTGGTTTCGAGCGGGCGCCCCTGCGTCGTGCTCCAGATCGCTTGCACCATGTTTCCGAGGTCGAAGCGGCCGAGCCGGAAGCCCGTGTAGGCGTCGTGCACGGCCGCGAAGACCACGATCGTCCAACAGACAATCGCCCCCGACAGCCCGAAGATCCACGCTCGCTCGGAAAGCGCATGAACGGCCCTCGACGTTACGCGGGCGGTCGGAATCGTCCGTGCAACGGAGCTCAGGTGTCGACCCTCCGGTACACGCGAATCCCCTCTTCTCCGAACACCTTCTTCCAGTCCGAGCTCTGGTCGATGCTCCTCAGAAACGTGTCAAGCCTCGCGGGGCGCGCCTCTCCGCTGTACGCGGTCGGGATCCAGGTGTCAGAGACTTCGACGACGGCCCACTTTGCGCGGCCGATCGCTGGAACGCTGTAGAAGTAGCGTCTCTCGGCAAGATGCGAGCCGACTCTGTTCGTGGACGTGACGGGCGCACCATCCGGCACGAGCGCCAGTGCGCGATCCAAGGCTCGGACATACTCGGGTGATGTGTTCAGCGGATCCCAATTCGACGCTCCGAGGAGTGAGCCCTGCCATGGCCCGACCGTCACCGCGGCTGCGATTGCGACGGTTGCAACCATGAGTGCTCCGCGTTCCCTGCGTCGCGGTGCGAGTCGGCCCAGACCTACAGCTGCGGCTGCGAAGAGGAACGGCAGTATCGCCGCCCCGTAATGCTCATGTGGATCCGTGGTCCCAGGGACGTCCGCGAGGACGTTCACTGCGAACTGCGGTAGAGCGAGAGCCGCAATCGGAGGGGCGAGCAAGAAAACGCCTGCAGTCGGTAGTGCGAGCAGCAGTAGATAGACGACGTCGCGTTGTTCGGTTACCGCCGACAGCACGGTAACGGGGTCTGTCACGGTCATCTTCACGATTCCAGCGGGCGAACCCCCGACCCCGGAGTAGGCGCCATAGAACGCGCTCTCGCCCCCAGAAAAGTGAGGAATCACGACGAAGAACATGAGAAACGTCCATCCCACGCCGACGAGGACGGTCGCGACTCCTAGAAACCGCCTTCCGAGGGACAGCGCGCACCACACGCCGATCCCCGCAAGGAAGAGCCCCATCAGCTCGCCCGTCGTGAGGACGAGCGCCCCGCAGATCACAAATGGACCGATTCGACCGCTTTCGAGGAACCAGATACAGAAGAGGAAGAGAGGAATCGCAAGGGTTACCGGATGGAGTGCGTCAATGGCCGTCCAAGCGATCCAAGGGCAAGCGAGATACGCCACCACGAGCAGCACCGCGGCTGGCCGCGATTCGAGATGCCGCAACCCGAGCCAGTACAAGGGGAGGCTGCCGAGGGCGACGACACCGATCTGGACGGCTTCGAGCGTCACCGGCGACGGGGCGAGCATCCACAGCGGGGCAAAGGCGACGAGGATTGGATCGACGTGACTGGCGAGGCGGCTGGTTTGCTCACCCGTGAAGCCGTTCGTCGACTCCAACAACCGACCGTGCGCCGAGCTCCATACGGCCTGCACCATGTTGCCGAGGTCGTACCGTGCATACCGGAGATTCGCGTAACGGTCCCGTGCGATGAGGGACAGCGATGCGGTCCATCCGACCATCGCCGCGATAACCACGAGAGTCGATGCTCGTTCGGTTACGAGCCGTGTTCCCGTGTGGACGCGCAGCCTGGCGGCGAGCGGGGCGAGCGATCCCGAAGGCGTGCTGCTCACGCCCGTCCCGTTGCATGGAGATGATCCACGCGCGCGGCGTTGCCGGTCACGGAACTACGAAGGAGTGCAACGGCCAAAATCGCGGCTACTCCGGCTGGCACGAACAACGTCACGTTGTCCGCCACTTCGGCCCGAGGGCAGATCCACAGGACTACGGGAAGAAGCCAGAGTGGGGAAAAGCGGGGCCTGAACAATGCCAGCGGAACCGCAAGGACGACCAGGTAGTGGAGCCACAGGACCGGGGTCAAGGCCAGCGCCGCCAAGACAGCAGCGAGCAATGCACGCTCCTCTTCTCCACGCCGACCCCAGGTCACACAGAGCAGAGTCAGCAACCCCGAGACGATGAAGGTGGCGAGGTAGGAAGAATGCGAGTCGAGTCCGAGCCCAAGTCCGACGCGCTCGAGGGAGTAGCTCTCTTGTTCCGCCACACGTTCGAGGAGATCGGGATACGCACCTAGTCCGGCGAACCCGATCAGCGCCCACGACACAGCGGTGAGCGCGATGGCGAACCCGCTCCCGAGTATGGCCGCCGTCACACGCCTCGTGAACGCCGCCCACACGAACAACGGCCAGAGGAAGAGCTTGATCGACACCATCACGGCCAGTGCCGTCGCGAGTGACAGCGGCGCTGCTCTGGAGCGCCACGCAAGCGCAAGGAGCAATGCGAGCAACGCCGAGACATTCGCCATCTCGAGCGCATTCCAACCGGGTGCCCAGAGGATCAACGTGGCGAAGCAACGGATGTCTCGAACGCCCACGAGCGCGATTGCGCCCATCAGAGCGGCGAGCGATGCGAGCATCGCGACCACGGCAGCGACGTCGATAGGCAACGCGGTGAGTGGTGCGATGACGAACGCCAGCTGAGGCGGGTAGGCGTACACGGTCCTTTCGTCGAGTACGCCGTCGACATCGTCCGGATACGGCGACGAACCGTTCACGACAGCTTCGGCTGCCGGGTAATAGGTGGCCCGGAAGTCCCACGCGAGCGCGTCGTGGCGGTCCGACCCGACGGCCGCAAAGAGGCCGGCAAACAGTACGCCCGCAGCCGTGACGACGACGACTGCGACGAAGAGTGACCCCCAGTGGACACGCTTCCGCTGGGCGCGGGCGTCGGGTCCGAGTTGATCGCCGGAGACGGTCGGACTGCTCACGGGGCCCTTGCCTCGACGAACGGATCTCGTTCAGACACCGGACGGCTCACCCACGACGTCCGAACCGACAACAAGACGACAACGGCTGCAACGCCGAGTGTCCACGCCGTCTGAAACGGGGTTGGATGGCCACTTCCAGGGGTCAGGACCATCGCGAGCGGGACGAACCAGAGGATGCCGAGGCTTGGCTGGGCGATCGCGACGATCACGAGCAGGAGCGCGAAGTAGTGGAGCCACACGATCGGCGTGAGGGCGAGTGCAGCCGCGATCGCGACCATGAACGAGCCGGTGTCGTCACCGCGACGTCCGAGAACTCCTATCCCGACCACGAGCAGAACGCCGAGCAAAAGCCAACCTGCGCGCGCGGCGGTTGCCGGTACTCCGGCGTCGAGCAGGACGATGCGCAGCGTGTAGGAGTCCTCCCCGATGGTGCGCTCCAGCCGGCGCAGCAGATCCGGGTACTCGAGAAGACCTGCGAATCCGATCGCCGCCCAGGTCGCAAGCAGCAGTGCGAATCCGATCGCGACCGCGAGGATCGCGGTTCGCACACGACGCGTGGCTGCGAGCCACACGACGAGCGGCCAGAGGAAGAACTTCGCCGCCAGAGTCGCTCCGATGCTCACCGACGGCGGAAGCACGCGATCGCGGAAGCGCCACGCGACCGCC
>DATAET010000213.1:0-4784 GCA_036257855.1 Gaiellaceae bacterium
CACGATCGTGTGCGAAGAGGCGTTCGTGATGTCGGTGCCCTGGAAGCGGATCGCGCCCTGGCGAGGACGGTTCAGCCCGTTGATCGCGCGGAGCGTCGTCGACTTCCCGGCGCCGTTCGCGCCGATCAGCGTGACGATCTCGCCCGCCTGCACGCGGAGCGACACGCCCTTCAGCGCGTGGATCGCGCCGTAGTAGACGTGGATGTCGTCGAGCTCGAGGACGTCGCCGCGAACCGCCTGCTCGCTCACTCGGTCGCCCCCCTCCCGAGGTACGCCTCGATGACGCGCTCGTCCTCCCTGATCTCGGCCGGCGTCCCCTCGGCGATCTTTGCGCCGTACTCAAGGACCGTGATCCGCTCGGACACGCCCATCACGACCTTCATGTCGTGCTCGATGAGGAGCACGGTGACGTCCTTCTCGTCGCGGACCTTCTGGACGAACCGGGTGAACTCCGCCGTCTCCTGTGGATTCATGCCCGCGGTCGGCTCGTCGAGGAGGAGGAGCTTCGGGTCGGTGGCGAGCGCGCGCGCGACCTCGAGCCGACGCTGGTCGCCGTACGGCAGCGAGGCCGATCGCTCCTCGTGCCGACGCGGGAGACCGCAGTACGTGAGGAGCTCGCGTGCCTTGTCGCGCGCTTCGGCCTCCTCGCGCCTCACCCTGGGCGGACGGAAGATCGCGCCGAGGATGCCGGCGTGCAGCCGGCAGTTCATGCCGACGAGGACGTTCTCGAGGGCGCTCATCTGCGAGAACAGACGGATGTTCTGGAAGGTGCGACCGATGCCGAGCTTCGTGATCGTGTGCGGCGGCAGGTACGAGACCTCCGTGCCGTCGAACACGATCGATCCCGAGGTCGGCTTGTAGACCCCGGTCAGCTGGTTGAAGAAGGTCGTCTTCCCCGCGCCGTTCGGACCGATGAGGGAGACGATGGCGCCGCGCGGAATCGTGAAGTCGACGTCGTCGGTCGCGACAAGGCCGCCGAACTCCTTCCGGACCTCTGTGGCGACGACGAGGTTGTCGGGCGCGGCCATCACTCGTCGCTAGGGTCGCGGTCCGTCAGCGTGCCCTCGTGCTCGACGTCGTAGAACGGCGTGTCGTGGACCCCCTCCTCCATCTCGATGCGATGCCGCCGCTCGGGGATGAGCCCGGCGGGTCGGAGCAGCATCATCGCGACGATGATCGCCCCGTAGATCCCGAACTGGTACTTCGTCGGGTCGAAGTTGAGACCCGCGTCCTGGATCTTCGAGCCGATCGTCGAGAGACCCTCGATGTTGAGGTACGCGAGGATCATGCCCCCTGCGATGACTCCCCAGACGCTGCCCATCCCCCCGAGGATGACCATGCACAGGAGGAAGACGGAGATGTTGAAGTAGAAGTCCGCCGGGAAGGCACCGCCCTTGAAGCTCGCGTAGTACGCGCCCGCGACTCCTCCGAAGAAGGCCCCGAGCGCATACGACCACGTCTTCGTCCGCATCAGCGGGACGCCCATCGCCGCGGCCGCGGTCTCGTCCTCGCGGATCGCGATCCACGCGCGCCCGAGCCGGGAGTCCCGCAGCCGCACGGTGCAGAAGACGGTGACGAGGAGGAGCCCGAACGCGACGACGTAGAACCAGAGCGCACGGTTCGGCGACGTCTGGAAGTTCTCGGGAAGGCCGGTGAAGCTCAGGATCGGGAAGCCGACCGAGTCGATCGGCGCGATCCCGAACGTGCCGTGGGTCAGGTCAAACCCACCGATGTTGTCCCCGTTGTTGACCACCTGCGGGACGATCTCGCCGAACCCGAGCGTGACGATGGCGAGGTAGTCGCCGCGCAGGCGCAAGGTTGGCAGGCCGATGATGATTCCGGCGAGGAGTGTGAGGAGGCCGGCCGCGATGAGGACAAACCACATCGTGATGTGGATCCCGGGCTGGCTGTTCGGGACCGACGAGAGGAAGTGGAACGTGACCTGATCGAACTGCTGCGAAGCGAACCAGCCGGCGGTGTAGGCGCCGACGGCGTAGAACGCGACGTAGCCGAGGTCGAGCAGGCCGCAGTAGCCGACGACGATGTTCAGCCCGAGCGCCATCATCGTGAAGGCGACCATGACCACCATCGACGAGGTCGACGGGACGAAGTCGCCGATGACCGGCAGGCTCCGCAGCGTGTCCTCGTACCAGGGGTAGAGCAGCCCGAGCACGATGAGAGCGGGCGCGACCCAACGCTCGCGCCTTCCCGCGCCGAATCCCCGGGCGCGCTCGGCGATCGAGGTCACGCGCCCTCCGGCGTCCGCTCCCCGAGCAGGCCTTCCGGACGAAAGACGAGCGTCGCGATGAGGATCGCGAACACAATGGACCGCGTCCAGTCGCTTCCGGGAGCGTGCCAGGTCAGACCCTCGTTGAACGACTGGATCAGCCCGATGAGCAGTGCGCCGAGCACGGCGCCCGTCAGATTCCCGATGCCTCCGAGCACCGCCGCCGTGAAGGCGATGAGCCCGAGCTGGAAGCCGAGGTCGAACCGCACCTGGTACTCGAGGAAGTACACGAGCCCCGCGACGGCGGCGAGGGACCCTGCGAGGAAGAACGTCACGGAGATCGTCCGGTTGACGTCGATGCCCATCATCGCCGACGCCTCGGTGTCCTGTGAGACGGCGCGCATCGCCTTCCCCTGGCGCGTTGAGCTCACGAACCAGGAGAGGACGAGGAGCGTCGGAACGATGATCGCGAGGGCGATCACCAGCTTCCACGTGAACCTGATGTCACCGATCGAGAACGCCGTGCCTTGCGGGATCAGCTCCGACCCGCTCTGGTAGCCGACGCCGTACAGCGCGAGCGAGATGTTGAAGACGATGAACGACATGCCGACGGCGGTGATGAGTGGTGCGAGGCGAGGGGCGTTCCGCAGGGGCCGGTAGGCCACCCGCTCGATCGTCCCGTTGAAGACGGCGAACAGCGGGACCGTGATGAGCAGCGTGACCACGACCGCGCCGGCCAGGGCTGCGTTGCTCGACGACGGCGACAGGTTCAGGACCGAGAGCATGATCGTGCTCGCGACGAGGCCCGAGAGCGCGAACACGTCGCCGTGCGCGAAGTTGATGAGCTGGAGGATCCCGTAGACGAGCGTGTAGCCCAATGCCACGACGCCGTAGATCGTCCCGCGCGTGAGACCGTCGAGCGCGATGTTGGCGAAGTACGTCGGGTCCTTGAAGAAGTTGACGGCGAGCCAGAGGACGATGACCGCCACGAACGCGAACCCGAGGCCGTTTACCACCTTGGGGGAGCGCAGCGTGCGGAGGACGCTGGTCGCGGTCGTTCCCATGTGCGGCTGCGACTTTAAACCGCCATTCGCGGGAGGGCAATGCCCTCCCGCGAATTGACGATGTCAGACGTTTCTACTTCCCGAGTGCCGCGTCGACCGTCGTCTGCTTCGGAGCAATGGTCGTCTCCGTCTCGAGCTTGTCCGTCGCCTTGTAGATGGTGATGGCGACAGTCGCGCCCGCGCTGGCGACCGGGTCGCCGTCCTCGTTGAACGTGAACGTTCCGAGGAGACCATTCTGCACGTCCGAGGCGAACAGCTTCGAGATGACGTCCGAGCGCGATCCGTCGGATGCGGCTATGGCGTCGAGCATCGTCTGGGCTGCCTGGCCTCCGTAGATCGCGTACGGGTCGATCGGCTTGCCCGAGAGCGGTCCTGCGAGGAGCCCGTCCACGAACTCCTTCGCCGCGCCCTTGAACTGGTCGATCGGCTGCCCGGCGACCGACATGTACATGCCGGCAGACGCCGAACCCGCCTCGTCGATCGTCGCCTGCGTCGTGAAGCCGTCGGGTGCAATGAGCTTCACGGCGCCGTCGTTCGGACCGAGCACGGCGACCTTGTCCTTGATGAGCTGGGCGCCGTTCTCGCAGATGAGCCCACCGAGGAAGACGGCGTCCGCCCCGGTCTGCTTCACCTTGTCAAAGGTCGACGTGTAGCTCGTCGCCTTCGAATCCCAGGCTGTGAAGCCCGCGATCGTGATCCCGAGCGACTGCGCGGCATCGCGGAAGTTCTTCGCCACGCCGAGGCCGTAGGCCTGCTTGTCGTTGAGGATGTAGACGCTCTTGACGCCCTCGCTCTTGGCGAACTCCGCGTCCGCCGAGCCCTGGTACGCGTCGTTCGCGACCACACGCAGGTAGTTGCGGTTCCCCGACGGGTAGTACTTGTCGGGCTCGGTCGAGTCGCACGACGGCGCCGCCGCCGTGAGGCACACATACGTGTTCGCAGGCGAGAGCAGCGGAATGCCGCCGTCGGGCGCCTGGTTCAACACCGGGATCTCGATCGCGGCGCATCCGGAGTTGAACGTGCCGATCACGCCGAGCAGCTTGCTGTTCGACGCGTATGCGTGCGCATTTGCGCTGCACTTGTCGGCGTCCCACTTGCCGAGCTGGGCCGTCGAGTCGTCGCAGTCCTGGTAGGCGATCTTGAACTTGCCCGCCTTCCAGTCCTGCTGGTCGAGGACGTAGGCGATCGCCTTCGCCATCTGCACCGTCTGGGTGCGCGAGCCGCCCTGCTTCGGCAGGTCGGACGCGATCAGGTAGTCGGCGTCGCCCGAGCCCTTGTACTGCAGGGGTGCACACGACGACGCGGGCAGTGCCGACACATTGCCGCCGCCGCCGCCTCCGCCGCCGGTGGTCCCGCCACCGCCGCCCTCGTCGCCTCCGCCGCCGCAACCAGCCGCCATCAGGGCCAGCGCGCCGACGAACGAGAGGAGCAGTCCAATCGAAACGCGTTTCCTCACTCTTCCTCCTCCGTCGCCCGTAGTCCGTGTCGCGAAG
>DATAET010000214.1:0-2672 GCA_036257855.1 Gaiellaceae bacterium
CGTGCAGATCTCGTCCGTCGGCTTCTTCGACGGGAATCGGCAGATCGGCCGGGTGCGGAAGAACGTCGCCGGCCTGTACGAGCTGAACTGGCGCACGACGGGGAAGCGCAAGGGGACGCACGTCCTCAGGGCCGTCGCCTCGGACATCCGGGGTCGCGAGGCCGAGGCGAGCCAGTCCGTGCGCGTCTGCAAGTAGCTAGCGTCGGCGTGTTTCGTCGGGGCGCTCCGGAGCGTCGCGGTCCACCTCGCTGTTCACGAACAGGCCGCGGACGACCCCCAGGAGCTGGGCGCGGAGCGGAGGGCCTGGAGGTCCGGGTGGCTGCGACCACGCGTACGCGAACTCCGCTCCCAGGAGCAGGATCCACGCGACGACGTAGACGAAGAAAAGGAACGTCGTCACGCCCGCGAGCGATCCGTAGATGAGGTTGTAGCGCGAGTAGTCGGAGAACACGATGGCGAGGATCTTCGTCGCGCCCCAGACGCCCACGGCCGTGAGGATCGCGCCGGCAAGGGCTCCTCTCCGGCGCAGCTTCCGGGCCGGCACGAAGCGGTAGAGCAGGAGCACGGTGACACCGATCGTGACGAGCTGGACGCCGTCGCGCAGAAGGAGGCCCGACGGGGTCGCGATCCCCGCCCACTCCGTGAAGCGCTCGGTCAGCTTGCTGAAGAACGCCCAGAATGCGGACAGCCCGACGACGACGAGAACGAGCACTCCGGCGGCAGCGACGAGAACGAAGTCGACGAGCTTCGCCCGCGCCGCCGGCCGTCCGCGATCCACCTTCATCGCCGCCTCGAGCCCGAGGCGGATGGACGCCATCATCCCAGTCGCCCCCCAGAGGAGCGCCACGAGCGAGATGAGCCCGAGCGCGGACAGCGGCGTGGCGATCTGCTCGATGGAGTGCTGGATGTTGCCCTGCCCCGACTGCGAGACCGGGAGGAGGTCAATGAGCTCGTTGATCACCTTCTGCCGGAGCTCGTCGTCCTGGAGGACGAGGCCGAAGATCGAGACGAGCGCGATCGTCAGCGGAAAGAGCGAGAACAGGACGCGGTACGCGATCGCGGCCGCGTACTGCGTGCAGCGGTCCGTGAACATGTCCTCGATCGCGCGCGGCAGCGCCCGGGCCACGCCCCGTGCCACTCCCACCACGTGCTCGAGGGGCCGCCGAGCGAGTCGCTCGACCCGGCCGTGGGTCTCGGCGGCGCCGTCGCTCATCACGCGGAGTGTAGGGCGCTGTCGGGATCACGCCCGGTCCAGGCCATGGAGGACGTACGCGACGATGGGCTCGCTCTTCCCCTTCACCCGCAGCGGCGGGACCGGCTCGACGACCGCGCGCGCGTCGAGGCGTCTGAACGTCTCCTCCCCGATCAGCACGCCGTCGACCGGGGCTTCGGACTGCAGGCGCGCCGTGACATTCACGACGTCGCCGACGAAGCCGTAGGTGCGGTGTCCCGTCGCACCGCCCACGACGCCCGCGTGCACCTCGCCGCTGTTCACGCCGACGCGGAAGCGCGGCCACTCCTCGTGGTCGCCCGAGATGCGCGTCGCAGCGCGCTGCAGGAGCAGCCCGGCCCTCGCTGCGCGTGCGGCATGGTCCGTGCTGTCGTCCCTCCCGAAGACCGCCATGATCTCGTCGCCCACGATCTGGTGCACCTCTCCGCCGGACCGCTCCATGAGCGGCACGATCCGGGAGAAGTAGGCGTTGAGCATCGCCGCAACCTCGTCGGGGTCGTGCTGCTCGGAGAAGCTCGTGAAGCCGGTGAGGTCCGCGAAGAGGATGCTGACGTCCTTCGCGCCGGCCCGTGTCTCGTCGAGGTAGAGGGCACTGAACCGCTCCTGGTGCCACTCCGCTCTGGCGACAAGGGCGATGAGGAGGAACGACCCGAGCATGAGCACGTGCCATTCCCACCACGAGAACTCCCAGTTTCGCGCCCACGCGATCACGACCATCGCCTCCGCGAGGAGTGCGAACGCGAGCGCAAAGGCGAGCACGAACCGCTCCTGGCGGCGGCGATGGATGCGCAGGAAGCCGAAGGCGGCGACGACGAAGAGCGCGATGCCGATGGCCGCGAGCAGGACCTGCCAGCCGTCGAGCTGCTCCGTCGTGAGCGGGTTGTCGAGCGGTGGGATCTCGGCGAGCGAGAAGACGGCCCAGAGCGCCACGATGGCCACCACGGCGCCGACGAGAACGGGCGTCGCGCGGAGGACGCGCTCGGCAGGCACGCCCTCGAGCTCGAGCGAGGCGAAGGCGGCGAACACGCCGGCGAGCAGGAGACCGACCGGGGTCGCGAGCTCGAAGCCCGCGTTCTTCCCGAGGAGCACGCCGGGCGTCGCGAGCGCGTGCAGGCCGAAGAAGCTCGCGCTCACGATGAAAGCGAGCGAGATGAGGAGGAGCCGCGCGTCACGTCGGTGACGGGCCGCAGTCGTCACGCCCCACCCGAGAGCCGTGGCGACGAGCGCCGCACCGAGGACGAGCCAGAAGTGCGCGGGGTGGTTCTCCCAGTGCTCGTCGAGGTTCGGGCGTGCCAGGAGCACCGCGAAGACGGCCAGCGGCGAGGCCGCCAGCGCGACCCAGTACCCGGAGCGCATCCCGTCCAAGGTATCGCGGCTCGCGTCTATCCTCACGCGCCATGAAGGTGGTGCTGCCCGATGCGTCGGAGCTCGAGCTGCCCGA
>DATAET010000215.1:0-10986 GCA_036257855.1 Gaiellaceae bacterium
GTGGCCGCGATCGAGTACGACCCGAACCGGTCGGCGAGGATCGCGTTGCTCCACTACGCGGACGGTGCGAAGGCGTACATCCTCGCCCCGTCGCGGCTCCGCGTCGGCTCGACCGTCGAGTCCGGGCCGGAGGCGGACATCAAGCCCGGCAACGCCCTCCCGCTCGCGAACATCCCGACGGGAACGCTCGTCCACGCCGTCGAGCTGAAGCCCGGCCAGGGTGCACGCATGGCCCGCTCCGCCGGGTCCTCCATCCAGCTCGTTGCCAAGGACGGCCCCCACGCGGTCCTGAGGCTTCCCTCCGGCGAGCTCCGCCGCGTCCTGCTGACGTGCCGCGCGACCGTCGGTCAGGTGGGCAACACGGACCACTCGAACCAGGCGAGCGGCAAGGCCGGACGCAGCCGCTGGCTCGGGAAGCGCCCGACCGTTCGCGGCTCGGCCATGAACCCGGTCGACCACCCGCACGGGGGCGGCGAGGGCAAGACGAAGGGCGGACGTCACCCGGTCACCCCGTGGGGCGTGCCCACGCTCGGGAAGCGCACGCGCCGCAAGCACAAGGAATCCGACTCGTTGATCGTCCGCGGCCGCCGCCGTGGCAAGGAAAGGAAGCGCTAAGACGTGTCCAGATCGTCCAAGAAGGGGCCTTTCGTCGAGGACCGGCTCATGGGCCGGATCGAGGCGATGAACACGAGCGGAGACAAGCGCATGATCCGCACGTGGTCGCGCGCCTCGACCATCTTCCCGGAGATGGTCGGGCACACGATCGCGGTGCACGACGGCCGCAAGCACGTCCCCGTCTTCGTGACCGAGCAGATGGTCGGCCACAAGCTCGGCGAGTTCGCGCCCACGCGCACGTTCCGCGGCCATGCCGGCGACCGGTCCACGCAGGTGAAGAGGCGCTGATGGCGACGGCCCAGGACGACCGGATGCGCGTCCACGCGCAGGCGAAGTGGGTGCGCACGTCCGCGCGCAAGGCGCGGCTCGTGCTCGACCACATCCGCGGGCGCAGCGTGCCCGAGGCGAGAACGATCCTCGCCTTCACGTCGCGCGCGGTCGCAACGGACATCGAGAAGGTTCTCCGCTCCGCGGTCGCGAACGCCGAGGCCAACCACGGCCTCGACGGGGACGACCTCGTGGTCGAGTCCGCCTACGCGGACGAGGGCCCGACGCTGAAGCGGTGGAAGCCGCGGGCGCGCGGACGCGTCAACCGCATCCGCAAGCGGACCTGCCACGTGACCCTCGTCCTCGCCGAGGTCGAGGAGGCGAGTCCACGCAGGCGTCGCCGCAAGCAGGCCGAGGTGGCCGCGTCGGCGCCTCCGGGCGGCGACGACGCTGCGCCGAAGGCCACGACCCGACGACGAAAGAAGGAGGCGGTTGCCTGATGGGCCAGAAAGTGCATCCCGGCGGGTTCCGCGTCGGCGTCATTCACGACTGGAAGTCGAACTGGTGGACGGGCAAGCCCGAGTTCGCCGACTACCTCCTCGAGGACGTTCGCATCCGCGAGCACATCCTCAGGAAGCTGTCGCACGCGGGCCTCTCGGACATCCTCATCCGCAAGGACAAGCAGCGGATCACCGTCGACATCTACACGGCGCGCCCGGGCATCGTGATCGGGAAGTCGGGAGTCGAGGTCGACGCGCTCCGGCGCGAGCTCCACGCCATCACGAAGAAGAACGTGCACATCAACATCAACGAGATCAAGCGCCCGGAGCTCGACGCGAAGCTCGTCGCGCAGTCGATCGCCGAGCAGCTCGAGAACCGCGTCAGCTTCCGGCGGGCGATGAAGCGCTCCCTCGCCTCGGCGATGCGTTCGGGCGCGCAGGGCATCAAGATCACCGCCGGCGGGCGGCTGGGCGGCGGCGAGATGAGCCGGCGCGAGATGTACTCCGAAGGCCGCGTCCCATTGCACACGATCCGCGCGGACATCGATTACGGCCAGGCCGAAGCGAAGACCACGTTCGGCGTGATCGGCGTCAAGGTCTGGGTGAACAAGGGCGAGATCATGCCGGAGGGCTTCGACGCGCCGGGCGCCCGCGACGCACGACTCGGCGACCAGGACCAGGCGCGCCGGAGGCGCGGCGCCTCGGCGGAGGGCCTCGGCGCGTCGCGGGAGGGCCGCGGCCGGGCACAGGACCGCGAGGGTCTCGGCATCGTCCCGCGCAAGCGGCGTGGCCAGCGACCCGGTGGAGGCAGGCCAGGACAGCGTCCGCGCCGCGACCTCCAGCAGGAGGCGCCCGCTCCTGAGACCGAGGCGCCTGTCGTGGAGCCCGAGGTGCAGGAGGCTCCCGCACCTGACGCAACGCCGGAGACGGAGGGCGAGAGCTGATGTTGATGCCGCGCAAGACGAAGTTTCGGCGGCACCACCGCGGTCACCGCCGTGGGATGTCGACGGGGCAGACGGCCGTCCAGTTCGGCGAGTACGGGCTGAAGGCGCTCGAGGCGGGCTGGGTCACGAACCGCCAGATCGAGGCCGCCCGCATCGCGGCCACGAGGAAGATCCGCAGGAGCGGGAAGGTGTGGATCAACCTCTTCCCCGACAAGCCAGTCACGAAGAAGCCGGCCGAGACCCGCATGGGCTCCGGCAAGGGCTCGCCCGAGGGTTGGGTCGCCGTCGTGAAGCCGGGTCGCGTCATGTTCGAGCTCGCCGGCGTCGACGAGCCGCTCGCCAAGGAGGCGCTCCGGCTCGCAGGGCAGAAGCTCCCCCTGAAGACGAAGTTCGTGCGCCGGGAGGCTGACCTCTTTGAGAGCTAGAGAGCTGCGAGCCCTGACCGACGACGAGCTCGAGCGCAGGATGGCCGAGACTCGCCAGGAGCTCTTCAACCTGCACTTCCAGACCGCGACGGGCGTGCTCGAGAACAGCGCGCGCCTGCGCCACGCGAAGCGTGAGATCGCCCGCATCCTGACCGTCCAGAACGAGCGCGACCGAGGAAAGTAGCGAGATGCCCGAAGAGAACGAGAACGTCAACGAGACCGAAGAGATGCAGGACGCCGCCGAGAGCGAGGTCGAGGAGACCCCGGCCGAGGTGGTCGAGCCTGCAGCTGAGGCCGACGAGCCTGCGGCTGAGGCCGACGAGCCGGAGGCCGACGAGCTCGAGCCGATGGCGGCAGAGGCCGAGCCACTCGAGGAGGCCGAGGAACCGGCAGAGGCGCCGGCCGCGGCCGAGGAGGCTCCCTCGGAGCCCGAGCCTGCCGCCGTGTCCGAGCCGAAGCGCAAGAGGAAGCGGCTTCCGCGCTCCGAGCGATCCCAGAAGACGAGGCAGAAGCGCGTCCCCTCTGCTGAGCGCAAGCCGATCACGCGCCTGCCGAAGCCCGAGCACGAGCGAGGCCGGCGCCAGGAGCGGCAGGGCACCGTGGTGTCCGCGGCCGCGGACAAGACCATCGTCGTCCGCGTCGACGTCGTGAAGCTGCACCCGCGGTACAAGAAGGTGGTCAAGCGGAGCACCCGTCTCCACGCCCACGACGAGCGCAACGAGGCGAAGCTCGGCGACGTGGTGCTCGTCGTCGAGACCCGGCCGCTGTCCCGCATGAAGCGCTGGCGGCTCCAGGAGATCGTCGAGGCGGCCAAGTGATCCAACAGGAGTCCCGCCTTCGCGTCGCGGACAACACGGGAGCCCGCGAGCTCCTCTGCATCCGCGTGCTCGGCGGCTCGCACCGGCGCTATGCGCGGGTCGGCGACGTGATCATTGCTACCGTGAAGACGGCCACGCCCCAGGGCGCGGTCAAGAAGGGCGAGGTCGTACGTGCGGTCGTCGTGCGGACGAAGAAGCCCTACAGCCGGAACGACGGCACTCTCATCGGGTTCGACGAGAACGCCGCCGTCCTCATCGATCCGCAGTCCAACCCGCGCGGGACGCGCATCTTCGGCCCGGTCGCGCGGGAGCTCCGCGAGAGGAACTTCATGAAGATCGTCAGCTTGGCTCCCGAGGTGCTCTGAGATGTCCACGAAGATGAAGGTGAAGAAGGGCGACACGGTGCAGATCCTCACCGGCAAGGACCGCGGGAAGCGGGGCCGGGTGATCGAGGCACGCCCGTCGGAGCGGCGGGTCATCGTCGAGAACCTCAACGTCGCGAAGCGGCATACGAAGCCGCGCCCGATCCGGGACTCCTCGCGAATGGGCGGCACGCAGATCGTGCCGGGTGGAATCCTGGACAAGCCCGCGCCCGTTCCGATCTCGAACGTCATGGTCGTCTGTCCGGTGTGCGGGAACCCGACCCGCGTCGGAATCGCCGAGCGGGACGTGAAGGGCGAGATTGTCCGCGTCCGCGTATGCAAGCGCGAGGCGTGCGGCCAGGAGCTCGACCGATGACGAGCGCGCCGACCCTGGAGACCTACGTGCCGCGCCTCAAGGCGCGGTACGAGGACGAGATCCGCCCGCAGCTCCAGGAGGAGCTCGGTGTCTCGACCGTCATGGACGTCCCCCGGGTCACGAAGGTCACGCTCAACATGGGCGTGGGCGAGGCGAAGACGGACGCGAAGGCGCTCGACGCAGCGATCGACGAGCTCACCGTCATCTCGGGTCAGCGCGCGCAGGTGCGTCGCGCGACGAAGTCGATCGCGAGCTTCAAGCTCCGCGAGGGGATGCCGGTCGGCGCGCGCGTCACGCTGCGCGGGGCGCGCATGTACGAGTTCCTCGATCGCCTCGCGTCGATCGCGCTCCCCCGCATCCGCGACTTCCGCGGGCTCGATCCGGGGTCCTTCGACGGGCGCGGCAACTACTCGATCGGGATCAGGGAGCAGATCATCTTCCCCGAGATCGACTACGACAAGGTTCCGTCGATTCGCGGCCTCGACGTCGCGATCACCACCTCGGCGAAGACGGACGCCGAAGGGCGCGCACTGCTCGGTGCCCTCGGCCTCCCGTTCGCCGACTCGAGAAGGGAACAGGGGTAGGACACATGGCCAAGAGGTCTCTCGTCGTCAAGCAGAAGCGAACGCCCAAGTACAAGGTGCGGGCCAACTCGCGCTGCAACCGTTGCGGTCGCCCACGCGCCGTCTACCGGAAGTTCGGGCTCTGCAGGATCTGCCTGCGCGAGCTCGCGCACCAGGGCGCCGTTCCGGGAATGACGAAGTCGAGCTGGTAGGAGGTCAGAAGGTGCTCACCGATCCCATCGCGGACATGCTCACCCGGATCAGGAACGCGAACCGCGCGCTCCACGACTCGGCTTCGATGCCGACCTCGAACATCAAGGAGGAGATCGCGCGCATCCTGAAGGACGAGGGGTACATCAAGGATTTCCGAGTCGTCGAGGCCACGGACGACAAGGGCCAGCCGCTGCCGTACAAGATGCTCGTCGTCGAGCTCAAGTTCGCCCGTGACCGGCGCCGTGTCATCACCGACCTCAAGCGGGTGTCGAAGCCCGGCCGCCGGGTGTATGCACGGAAGGACCGTCTCCCGCGCGTGCTCGGCGGGCTCGGCACCGCCATCATGTCCACGTCCGTCGGAGTGATCACGAACCGCCAGGCCGCCGAGCGCGGCGTCGGCGGCGAGGTGATCGCGTTCGTCTGGTAGCGATGTCGCGAATCGGCCGCAAACCAATCGAGCTGCCCGCCGGGGTGCTGGTGGCGATCTCCCCTGGGCGCGTTCAGGTGAACGGCCCGCTCGGCGAGCTCGTCCAGAACGTCCCCTCGCGAATGCAGATCGAGAAGACGGACACCGAGATCGTCGTGACCCGGCCGACGGAGCGCGGTGAGGATCGTGCGCTCCACGGGCTCACGCGCACGCTCATCGCCAACATGGTCGAAGGTGTCACGAGCGGCTTCGAGAAGCACCTGGAGATCCAGGGCGTGGGGTACCGGGCGCAGTTGAAGGGGACCGATCTCGAGCTCGCGGTCGGCTTCTCGCATCCCGTGCTCGTCAAGCCCCGCAAGGGCATCACGTTCGACGTCCCCGGGCCGACGCAGGTCGTCGTGAAAGGGATCGACAAGCAGATGGTCGGCCAGACGGCCGCCGAGATTCGCAAGGTGCGACCCCCCGAGCCGTACAAGGGCAAGGGCATCCGCTACCGCGACGAGCAGGTGCGCAGGAAGGTCGGGAAGCGCGCATGAGCGTGTTGACGAAGCGCGAGGCGCGCATGCGCCGCCATCGCCGCGTGCGCGGCAAGCTCTCCGGCACGGCAGAGCGTCCGAGGCTCGTCGTGTTCCGGTCGAATCGCGGCATCAGCGCACAGCTCGTCGACGACGCCGCAGGACGCACGCTCGCCTCTGCGAGCTGGAAGGGCACGGATGCCTCAGGCTCGAAGAGGGACCAGGCGAGCGAGGTGGGCAAGGCGATAGCCGCCGCTGCGAAGGCCGCAGGAATCGAGACCTGCGTGTTCGACCGTGCCGGCTACCTGTACCACGGACGCGTGAAGGCCCTCGCCGAGGGCGCGCGCGAGGGAGGACTCCAGTTTTGAGCATGTCCGAGACAACCGACTCCCGCGAGCTCAAGGAGCGGGTCATCGAGATCAACCGAGTGGCCAAGGTCGTGAAGGGCGGCCGGCGCTTCTCGTTCACCGCGCTCGTCGTCATCGGAGACGAGGTCGACCGTGTCGGGCTCGGCTACGGGAAGGCGCGTGAGGTGCCGCTGGCAATCTCGAAGGCGGTCGAGGATGCCCGCAAGAACCTCTTCACCGTCCCGAAGCACAGGCAGACGATCACGCACGAGATCGTGGGTCGGTTCGACGCCGCACGCGTCGTGCTCCGTCCTGCGAGCGAGGGGACCGGCGTCATCGCCGGGGGCGGTACGCGCGCCGTGCTCGAGCTCGCCGGGATCCGGGACGTGCTCGCGAAGAGTCTCGGCACGACGACCCCGATCAACATGACGCGCGCGACCGTGGACGGGTTGAAGCGGCTCGTGCGGCCCGAGGACGTCGCAGCGCTGCGGGGGAAGACGATCAAGGAAGTACTGCCGGTGTCGGCGATACGCGACGAGCCCGAGGCCGAGCCCGAGCCCGTTGCGGTCGTCGAGGACACGCCCGCCGAGGAGGAGACGGGCGAGTGACCGCCGTCAAGATCACCCAGGTTCGGAGTGGCATCGGCCAGTCCGATCGCCATCTCGGCACGCTGCGCGCGCTCGGCCTCGGCAAGATCGGACGGAGCGCCGAGCACCAGGACTCCCCGCAGTTGCAAGGCATGCTGCGTCAGATCCGCCATCTCGTGACCGTCGAGGCGAAGTGACCGTGAGCGACGAGCTGAGCCTCTCGAACCTCAAGCCGGCACAGCCGCGCAAGGCTCGCAAGCGGGTCGGCCGCGGCCTGGGCTCTGGCAAGGGGCGCTACTCCGGCCGCGGCATCAAGGGCCAGAAGTCCCGCGCGGGCTCGCACTCGATGCCGGTCGGCTTCGAGGGCGGGCAGATGCCGATCGACATGCGTACGGGCAAGCTCCGCGGGAACACGTCTGCGGACGCGATGCCGATCGGGCCGTTTCGGACCTACAACCAGCCGGTGAACATCGGCGCTCTCGAGGCCCGCTTCGACGCCGGCGCCGACGTGACCCTCGACGCGCTCAAGGAGGCCGGGCTCATCGCGAAGCTGTCCGTCGACGTGAAGGTGCTCGGCGAGGGCGAGCTGACCAAGAAGCTCAGCGTCACCGCGCATTCGTTCTCGAAGTCCGCAGTCGAGAAGATCGAGGCGGCCGGAGGCACCGTGACGCGCCTGCGCGAGCCGGTGGAGCGGAAGAAGAAGAAGCACAAGGCGTCGGCGCCGGTCGCCGAGGAGCCGGAGGTCGAGGAGGACGGCGAGGTCGAGGAGACCGAGCCCGAGGCAGCCGAGCCGGAAGCGACCGAGGAGGAGACCGGCTAGCCGTGTTCTCGTGGCTCGCTAACGCCTGGCGGGTCCCGGAGCTCCGCCGACGGGTTCTCTTCACCGCGATGATCCTCGCGGTCTACCGCCTGGGCTCGTGGATCCCCGCGCCGGGGGTCGACTCACAGACGATCAAGGACTACTTCTCCGGTCGCGGCGGCACGATCCTGGGCCTACTGAACCTCTTCTCGGGCGGCGCGCTGTCCCAGTTCTCCCTGTTCGCGCTCGGGATCATGCCGTACGTCACGGCGTCGATCATCCTCCAGCTGATGACCGTCGTGATCCCGCGGCTCGGCGAGCTCCAGCGGGAGGGCGAGGCCGGCTACGCAAAGATCACGCAGTACACGAGGTACCTCACCGTCGCACTCGCGGCAGCACAGGCAACCGGGTATGCGTTCCTCTTCCGCAGCCAGGGAGCCCTCGATGCCAGCCCGGGCCAGACGGTGATCATCATCATCTCCCTCACTGCGGGCACCGTGCTCCTCATGTGGCTCGGCGAGCTCATCACGAAGCGCGGCGTCGGCAACGGCATCTCGATCCTCATCTTCGCGTCGATCCTCATCAGCGCGCCGCTCGGCATAGTCGCGTGGTGGAACGGCGGGCCCATGGAGAAGCTGTTCTTCCCGCTGATCGCGGTCGGCATCTGCGCGGCCGTGGTCTTCGTGCAGGAAGGGCAGCGGCGGATTCCGGTCCAGTACGCGAAGCGCATGGTGGGGCGGAAGATGACCGCCGGCGGCTCGACGTACCTGCCCCTGCGCGTGAACATGGCGGGCGTCATCCCGATCATCTTCGCGGCCGCGATCCTCGCGTTCCCGCCGACGGTTGCGCAGTACTTCCCGGCAACACGCGACTTCGTCAACGCCCACTTCCAGCCCGGCAACTGGCTGTACCTGCTCATCGAGGGCGGGATGATCGTGATCTTCACCTACTTCTACACGGCCGTTCAGTTCAACCCGGTCGACCAGGCCGACAACCTGCGCAAGTACGGCGGCTACATCCCGGGCATCCGACCCGGGCCGCCCACGGCGCAGTACCTCGACCGTGTCCTCGCGCGCCTCACCCTGCCCGGGTCGCTGTTCCTCGCGCTCGTCGCCGTGCTCCCGAGCCTCTTCATCGCGTACGGCGGCTTCTCGCAGGCGAACGCCCGAGCGCTCGGAGGGACGTCGGTGCTCATCGTCGTCGGCGTCGCGCTCGACACCATGCGCCAGATGGAGTCGCAGATGATGATGCGCTCCTACGAAGGCTTCCTCAAGTAGAGGAGGGACAGACGTGCGGATCATGATCCTGGGCCCGCAAGGGTCGGGGAAAGGCACACAGGCGAAGAAGCTCGCCGAGGCCTACAGCGTGCCGCACGTCGCGACCGGCGACATCCTGCGAGCAGCCGTTGCGGACGGATCCGCGCTCGGGGCTCAGGTGCGTCCGATCCTCGAGCGGGGCGACCTCGTCCCCGACGACCTCATGGTCGGGCTCATCCGGGAACGCCTCGCCGACGAGGACGGCTTCGTGCTCGACGGCTTCCCGCGGACCATCGCCCAGGCCGAGGCGCTCGACGCGATGTTCGAGGAGATAGGCAAGCCGCTCGACGCCGTGATCCTGCTGCAGGTCTCCGACGAGGTCGCAACGCAACGCCTGCGCGCCCGCGCCATGGCGGAGGGCCGCGCCGACGACTCGCCGGAGGCGATCCGCAACCGACTGCGCCTCTACCACGAGCTGACCGAGCTCGTGGTCGAGCGGTACCAGCTCGCGGGCATCGAGGTGATCGTGAACGGTGAGCAGACGGTGGACGAGGTGTTCGCGTCGATCCAGGACGCGCTGGAAGGAGTCGCGGCGCGCCGATGATCATCCGCAAGAGCACTCGCGAGATCGAGAAGATGGCGGCGACGGGTGCCCTCGTCGCGGAGACGATCGCGCACGTGGGGAGCCTCCTTCGGCCCGGAGTGACGACGGAGGAGCTCGACGCTGCCGCCGGGGCGTTCATCCGCGAGCGTGGAGGCATCCCGACCTCCGAGGGCTACAAGGGCTATCCGAAGGCGATCTGCATCTCGCCGAACGACGTCGTCGTGCACGGCATCCCCGACCGCTTCGAGGTCTCCGAGGGCGACCTCGTCACGATCGACGTCGGGGTCACGCTGGACGGCTACATCGCGGACAGCGCATACACGTTCGGCGTGGGGGAGATCGACCCCGAGGCTCAGCGGCTCCTCGACGTCGCCCAGGACGCGCTGGCCGCTGGGATCGCCGAGGCAGTCGTGGGCAACCGCGTCGGCGACGTCTCCCATGCGATCCAGGAGGTCGTCGAGGCCGGCGGGTTCTCGGTGGTCCGCAGCCTGGTGGGCCACGGCGTCGGCCGCCACTACCACGAGGACCCGCACATCCCGAACTTCGGTGAGCGCGGGCGTGGCCCGCGGCTCTCCGAGGGAATGACGATCGCGATCGAGCCGATGATCACCGCGGGCTCCTCCGAGGTGCTCGTGATGGACGACGGCTGGACGATCCGGACCGCCGACGGCTCGCTGTCGGCACACTTCGAGCACACCGTCGCGATCAGCGCCGACGGCCCGAGGATCCTCACTCCGCGCGTCGGTGTGCCGGGCGGCGTCAGGGTCTAGCGCGGGAGGTGTCTGCTACGATGTCCCGCCGCGGTGCGGGCCGCGTCCGTGCCGGTGTTCTCACAGGAAATCCCCTACCGAAAGGTCTGTTCGCGCGCGAAGTGGCAGTCAAGGAAGAGAAGATCGAGGTGGAAGGCGAGGTCGTCGAGGCGCTCCCCAGCACGATGTTCCGGGTGCAGCTCGACAACGGACACAGCGTCCTCGCCCGCATCTCGGGGAAGATGCGCAAGCACTACATCCGCATCCTCCCCGGGGACCGGGTGAAGGTGGAGCTCTCGGCGTATGACCTGTCCCGCGGCCGGATCACCTACCGCTACCGATGAAGGTCAGAGCATCAGTCAAGCCAATGTGCGAGCGGTGCCGCGTGATCAAGCGGCACGGCACGACCATGGTCATCTGCACCAACCCGCGCCACAAGCAACGGCAGGGCTAGGAGAAGCCATCGAATGGCTCGCATCGCCGGAGTGAACCTCCCCAACCAGAAGCGGCTCGAGATCGGGCTGACGTACATCTACGGAATCGGACAGCCGACGGCGCGCGAGATCTGCGCCGCGCTCGGCCTCTCGCCGGACACGAAGGTTCGCGACCTCACCGACGA
>DATAET010000216.1:0-5617 GCA_036257855.1 Gaiellaceae bacterium
GGGCGACACCTCGTGCTCGGCACTCCCATCGGCCCACCCTTCCCGGAGGGAACGGAGCGCGCGATCTTCGGCATGGGGTGCTTCTGGGGGGCTGAGCGGATGTTCTGGAAGGCCCCCGGCGTCTACACGACCGCCGCCGGCTACGCGGGCGGCTTCACGCCGAACCCGACGTATCAAGAGGTGTGCACCGGGCGCACGGGGCACAACGAAGTGGTTCTCGCCGTGTTCCACCCGGAGCAGACGAGCTACGAGGCGCTGCTCCGCATCTTCTGGGAGGGCCACGACCCGACCCAGGGCATGCGCCAGGGCAACGATGTCGGTACGCAGTACCGCTCCGGCATCTACTGGACGTCCGAGGCACAGCGTGATGCGGCGCTGGCGTCCCGTGACATGTTCCAGGAGGAGCTGTCGCGCGCCGGCTACGGGACGATCACGACCGAGATCGTCGAGGCCGGGCCCTTCTACTATGCCGAGGACTACCACCAGCAGTACCTCGAGGCGAACCCGAACGGGTACTGCGGCCTCGGCGGCACGGGCGTCTCCTGCCCGATCGGCGTCGGCGTCTCGGCCGCCGAGTAGCTCCGCCTACGGCTCCGCCTCGATCGCCGCCGCGACGGCGGGCTGGGTCGGGCGCTCGCTCGTCAGGCCGCTGCCGCCGGCGAGCCGCTGCGCGAGCCAGACGGGGATGATCGACGCGACGATCACGAAGAGGGCGACGACGTTGACGACCGGGAGCTCACGCGGTCGCGCGAAGTTCGTGAACATCCAGATCGGGAGCGTCTGCTGGGCTCCCGACGTGAAGATCGTCACGACGACCTCGTCGAACGAGAGCGCGAACGCGAGCAGTGCCCCCGCCAGCAGGGCCGAGCGCAGCTGCGGGAACGTCACGAACCGGAACGTCTGCCAGGCGTCGGCGCCGAGGTCCATCGATGCCTCGTCGAGATTCCCGGAGACGCGCCGCATCCGTGCGACCGCGTTGTTGTAGAGGACGACGATGCAGAACGTTGCGTGCCCGATGACGATCGTCCAGATGCTGAAGCTGATGCCGATCGGGTCGAGGACGTTCAGGATCGTGGCCTGCAGCGCGAGGCCGGTGATGATCCCCGGCAGCGCGATCGGGAGGATCACGAGGAAGGAGATCGTCTCTCGCCCGAAGAACCGCGATCGCGACACTGCGAGCGCGGCGAGCGTCCCGAGCACGAGAGCGATGACAGTCGCCCCGACCGCCGCCTTCACGGAGAGCAGGAGCGCGTCACGGACGTCCGGGTCGTGCCAGGCGACGCCGAACCACTTCGTGGTGTAGTGCTCGATCGGCCACGTCTGCGAGATGTTCTCGTTGAACGCGTACACCGCGATCACGACGAGCGGGAAGTAGATGAACGCGAGCGTCGCGCCTGCGCCAACTCGAAGGAGGATGCGTGAGGCGCGAGACTCGGTCATCTAGAGGTTCTCGAACGCGCCGAGCCGCTTCGCGCCCCAGAGGTAGACGGTCATGACCGCGACGGGAACCATGGCGAACGCGGCCGCCAGCGGGAGCTGTGACCCTCGGTCGGAGTAGATAACGGTTCCGATGAACTGCTGGTCGGCGATGAGGCTCGGCAGGATGTAGTCGCCGAGCGTCAGCGAGAACGTGAAGATCGAGCCGGCGACAACCGCCGGAAACGCGAGCGGGAGCGTCACCTTCCAGAAGGTCCGCAGGGAGCGGCCGCCGAGGTCGGCCGACGCCTCCAACAGCGAGCTCGGGATGCGCTCAAGCCCGGCGTAGATCGGGAGGATCATGAACGGCAGCCAGAGGTACGTGAAGGCGAGCCAGAGGCCGGTCGTCGAGTAGCCCGGGCTGCTCAGCCCGAAGGGCCCGAGCAGCCAGTTGAGCACGCCCTCCTCGCCGAGGATCGTGCGCCACGAGTACGCCTTCACCAGGTAGCTCGCCCAGAGCGGCGTCAGCACGGCGACGACGAGCAGGTTCCGCGAGCGACGCGACGCGACGCGGGCCATGTAGTAGGCGATCGGGAACGCGAGGATCGCGTCGGCCACGGTGACGAGCGCAGCCATGCTGATCGTCCGAAACGCGACGGTGCGGTACACGGGCACGTCCACCAGACGCCGGTAGTTGTCGAGGTTCCACGTGCGGACGATCTCGGTCCCGAGGATGCCGCCGACGTCCCAGAAGGACGCGAGCAGGAGGAGGAAGAGCGACCCGAGGTAGACGACCAGCAGCCAGCCGAGCGGGACGGCCAGCAGCGCTCCGAGCCGGAGCCGTGGGTGCCGGAAGAAGAAGGTGGAGAGTCGCCGCCCCGGTCCCGGCCGGGGCGGCGACTCGACGTCGGAGACCGAGGTCACGCCGGGAGCATTACCCCTTGATCTCGGTCCAGGCGGCTCGCCAGTCTTCGTACGTCTTGCAGACCTCCCCGCGGTCGTCGCCGCAGTCCGCCTGCGGGGTGTTCCAGTAGTAGACGTTGTCCCAGTACGCCTCGTCGTCGGCGTGGTAGTCCGCGCAGTGGTTCTTGTTGGCGGTGAACCCGCAGGCCTTCGAGTTCGAAGGAGCCTCGCCGAAGTACTCCGCGACCTTCGCGTTCGCCTCGGGCGAGATGATGTAGTTCATCCAGAGGTACATGCAGTTCGGGTGGGCGGCCTTGGACGAGATCATCCAGGTGTCCGACCAGCCCGTCGTGCCCTCCTTCGGAACCTTCGCCGTCACGTCGAGCGGCGGCTTCTCGGCGGCCATCAGGTTGACCTGGTACGGCCAGGTCGTGCCGACGACGCTCTCGCCGGACTTGAACGACGTGACTATCTTTGCGTAGGTGACACCGTCCCAGTACTCGCCGATGTTCGGCCGCTGTTGCTTCAGGAGATCGACGGCGGCGTTGAACTGGTCGTCGTCGAGCTCGTACGGGTTCGTGATGTTCAGGTCGGGCTGCGTCGCCTTCACGTAGAGGGCGGCATCCGCGATGAAGATCTGGTTGTCGTAGATCGAGAGCTTGCCCTTGTAGTCGGTGCCCGGCCAGATTGGCGCCCACGAGTCGTTGTCGGGCGAGATGGCCTTGTTGCTCCACACCATCAGGTTCGGCCCGCGACCGTGCGGAACGCCGTACCCGACACCATCGACGGTGTTGTACGACTGCCCCTTCAGGCCGTCGTACACGTCTGTGTAGTTCGGGATGAGGTCGAAGTTGACGGGTGCGACGTCGCCCTTCGCGATCAGGCGCAGCGTGGCGTCACCCGACGCGGAGACGCCGTCGTACGCCCCGGTCGACATGAGGTCGACCATGTCGTCCGAGCTGGCTCCGTCCTTTGTGTGCACCACGCAGCCCGTCTGCTGCCTGAATTTGTCGGCCCACGACTTGTCCGCGTAGCCGGCCCAGATGACGAGGTTGACCTGGCCCTCGTTCTTCGCGTTCGCCTGAATCTCCTCGAGGTTCGAGCCGAGCCCTTCGATCTCCGTGCTCGTACCTCCATCGCCACCGCCGCCGCAGCCCGCAGCCACGACGCTCAGCGCGACGACCAGCAGGCCCAACGCGGCCCGACCGCCGACACGCAGCGTGCGTCCCTTCATTCGGATCCTCCCTCCGCTTCGTCGATCACCGACTCCTGTCCAGGGCGCCAGCCGACGCGCACGCGGCGCCCTCTCGTCTCGAGAACCTCGCTCGAGCCCTCCTCGAGGTTCTGCGCAAGCACCTGCAGCTCGCCACCGCGGTCGAGCGTAACGTGGTAGCGCGTGACGGGCCCGACGTACTGCACGTCGCGTACGAGCCCCGCCTCGACGTGCGACCCGGATTCGGGCTCCTCTCCGTCCTCGAGGAGATTGATCTTCTCGGGGCGGACGGTGTAGCGACGCCCGTCCCGCTCGATGACGTTCGAGACACCGACGAACCCCGCGATGAACTCGCTCTGCGGGTGCTCGTAGACCTTCGCCGGCGGGCCGACCTGCTCGATGCGGCCCTGGTTGAACACGGCAATGCGGTCGGACATCGTGAGCGCCTCCTCCTGGTCGTGCGTCACGTACACGAACGTGATCCCGACCCCGCGCTGGATGGACTTCAGCTCGATCTGCATCTCCTGGCGCAGCTTCAGGTCGAGCGCGCCGAGCGGCTCGTCGAGCAGGAGGACCCGCGGGCGGTTCACGATCGCGCGGGCGAGCGCCACGCGTTGCCGCTGGCCGCCGGAGAGCTGCGCCGGCTTGCGGCCGCCGAACCCACCGAGACGCACCATCTCGAGCGCCTCGAGCGCGCGCCGGCGCCGCTCCGTCGTTCCGACCTTCTTCACCATGAGCCCGTACTCGACGTTCGCGAGCACGCTCATGTGCGGGAACAGCGCGTAGTCCTGGAACACCGTGTTGACGGGCCGGTCGTAGGGCGGGAGCCGCGAGACGTCCTGACCGGCGAGCTCGATCGTCCCCTCGTCCGGGATCTCGAAGCCCGCGATCATGCGCAGCGTCGTCGTCTTGCCAGAGCCTGACGGGCCGAGCATCGTGAAGAACTCGCCTGCTGCGATGTCGAGGTCGACCCCGTCGACCGCGACGACATCTCCGTAGCGCTTGGTCAGTCCTCTGACGCTGATGTCCGGCGCCGTCCGCTCAGACGCCAAGCGACTCCTCCAGGATGGCGAGCCCATCGTCGAGCTCGTCCTGAGCGATGTTGAGCGGCGGCAGCAGTCGGATCACGTTGCCGTAGAGCCCGCAGGAGAGGAGCACGAGTCCTCGCTCGAACGCCGCCGAGACGACCGCCTGCGCACGATCGGGCGTGCGCTCGACGAACTCGAAGGCGAGCATCGAGCCGAGCCCGCGCACGTCGCCGATCTCCGGGTTGCGGCCCGCTGTCTCCTCGAGCCGGCTTCGCAGCGTCTCGCCGAGGCGTCGCGCGCTGACGAGGAAGTCCGGATCGGCGACGACGTCGAGAACGGCGAGCGCCGCCGCGCACGACAGCGGATTGCCGCCGAAGGTGCCTCCGAGGCCGCCGGGCGGCACCGCGTCCATCACGTCGGCACCGCCGGTCACGCCGGCGAGAGGCAGCCCACCGCCGATCGACTTCCCGAACACCGTGAGGTCGGGCTCGGCGCCTGCGTACTGCTCGATCGCCCACATCGTGCCGGTGCGGCCGACGCCGGACTGGACTTCGTCGTTCACCCACAGGATCCCGTGCGTGCGACAGAGCTCGTGCAGCCGTGCCGGATAGTCGTCCGGCATCGCGACGAACCCGCCCTCGCCCTGGACGGGCTCGAGGACGACACACGCGACGGTCGACGGGTCGACGTCCGCCTTGAAGAGGTGTTCGAGCGCGGCGATCGAGTCGTTCGAGGAGATCCCGTGGTACGGATAGGGCGCGGGTGCCCTGTACACCTCGGGCGCGAAGGGCCCGAAGCCGGCCTTGTACGGCTTGACCTTGCTCGTCATCGTCATCGCGAGGAGCGTCCGGCCGTGGAAGGCGTTGTCGAAGACGACCACGGCGGGCCTCCCCGTGGCGCTGCGCGCGATCTTCACCGCGTTCTCGACCGCCTCCGCGCCGGTGTTCACGAGGATCGAGCGCTGCTCGCCGCCGCCGCACGGGGAGAGCTCGGCGAGGCGCCTGCAGACCTCGACGTACGGCTCGTAGACGCCGATCATGAAGCACTGGTGGAGGTA
>DATAET010000217.1:0-5637 GCA_036257855.1 Gaiellaceae bacterium
ACGGCGGAGAGTCCCGCGGAGGCCCACGAGCTCCTGCTCGCGTACGTGGAGGAGACGGGGCGGACGTTCGTCCACCCGTTCGACGACCAGGTGCTCCAGGCAGGCCACGGGACGCTGGGTCTCGAGGTCGTCGAGGATCTGCCCGACGTCGCGACGATCGTCGTCCCCGTCGGGGGAGGCGGGCTCATCGCCGGCATCGCCTCGGCCGTCGCTTGCCGTGTCGTCGGCGTCGAGCCCGACGGAGCGCCCTCGCTCTCGGCGGCGCTCGAGCGCGGGGAGCCGGTTCGCATCGAGCCGAGCTCGATCGCGGACGGGCTCAACGCACCCTTCACGGGAGCGGGCACGTTGGCCGTCTGTCGCGAACGTGTCGACGACGTCGTACTCGTCTCCGACGCGGAGATCGCCGAGGCGATGCGGTTCGTCTACACGCGGGCGAAGCTCGCGTGCGAGCCCGCCGGCGCGGCAGCCGTTGCGGCGTTGCTCACCGGGAAGGTGGCCGTCGAGCCCGGGCGTCCTGTCGTCGCCGTCGTGTCCGGCGGCAACGCGGATCCGAAGATCACGGCTGGTATCCTGGCCAGCCGATGAAGGCCGACATCCATCCCGACTACGTGCTCGCGCACGTCACCTGCTCCTGCGGAAACGAGTTCTGGACGCGCTCGACGAAGGAAGAGCTCCACGTCGAGATCTGCAGCGAGTGTCACCCCTTCTACACGGGGAAGCAGAAGCTCGTGGACACGGGCGGTCGGGTGGAACGCTTCCAGCGCCGGCTCGAGAAGGCCGGCGCGCGCCGCGACGACAGCTAGGCCTTCGTGGCCATCAGCTACGGCGGGCAGGCCGTCCTCGAAGGCGTGATGATGCGCAGCCCGTCCAGCTGGGCGGTCGCGGTGCGCACGCCGGAGGGCGAGATCACGGAGGTCGTACAGGACATCGCCTCCCCGATGCAGCGCCGGAAGGTGTGGCGGTTGCCGATCGTGCGCGGCGTCGTCGCCCTCGGGGAGTCGCTCGCCATCGGGTTCCGGGCCCTCGCGATCTCCGCGAACGTCGCATCGCAGGAGCGTGACGAGGACGGCGAGATCAAGACGCAGATCAGCCGCGGCCAGATCGTGTTCTCGTTCGCGATCGCGATCGGGTTCGCGTTGCTCCTGTTCAAGGTCGGCCCGGCGCTCATCACGAGCTGGCTCCCCGTTGAGTCCACGGGGCTCTTCGTGGTCGTCGAGGGCCTGATCCGGGTGAGCGTCTTCATCGCCTACATCCTCGTGATCTCCTTGCTCCCGGACCTCCGCCGTGTGTTCCAGTACCACGGCGCCGAGCACAAGGCGATCAACGCGCTCGAGGCCGGGGCCGAGCTCACGCCTTCCAACGTGCAGAAGTTCAGTTTGATTCACCCTCGTTGCGGAACCGCTTTCTTGCTATGGGTGATGGTGATCGCGATCTTCGTCTTCGCGTTCGTCGGTCGCCCGGTCTGGTACTGGCTCATCGCGAGCCGGATCCTGCTCCTCCCGGTCATCGCCGGGCTCGCGTACGAGCTCATCCGGTACGCGGGGAAGCACCAGGACAACCGGGTGCTGATGACCTTGCTCGCGCCGGGTCTCTGGCTGCAGCGGCTCACGACCCGTGAGCCCTCCGACGATCAGGTCGAGGTCTCGATCAAGGCGCTCCAGCGGGTGATGGAGAGAGAGGCCGCCGAAACACCGGAGCAGCGCCGGCTCGAGTCCCGCGTGGAGGTCATGGCCTGATGCCCAGAATCGTTCGCGAGGCGGAGATCGACTGGGAAGGAACGACGGCACGCGGGTCCGGCGTCGTGCGGGCGGTGAGCAGCGGGTCCTTCGAGCTTTCGGCGACGATCGCGTCGCGTATCGAGATCGTCGAGGGGAAGACGAGCCCGGAGGAGCTCCTCGCCGCAGCCCACGCGACGTGCTTCGTGACCTCGCTGGGGAGCGAGCTCGCACGCATGGAGACGCCGCCGGAGCGCATGTACGTCCATTGCACGATCACGATGGACGAGGTCGAGGGGGGTCACCACCGGATCGTCGCCTCCGACATCTCCGCCCGAGCCGTCGCCCCGGGAGCCGACGCCGAGACGTTGGCGGCCGCTGCACAGGCTGCGGATGACGGCTGTCCCTTCTCCGCGCTCATCCGGGCAGGCGCGACCGTTACGGTCGAGGCGACACTCGACGAAGGAGGATCCTGATGGCCGACCGCACCGCACACGTCACGTGGAAGGGCTCGCTCATCGAGGGAGCCGGCACCATCACGAGCGTCGGCAGTGGTGCCTTCGGCCCGCTCGACGTCACCTGGGCCTCGCGCACGGAGGATTCCGGCGGGCGAACGAGCCCGGAGGAGCTCGTCGCTGCCGCCCACGCCACGTGCTTCTCGATGGCGCTCTCGCATGCACTCGCGGAGGCGGGCACCCCGCCCGAGCGGCTCGACGTCGACGCCACGGTGACGTTCGTCCCCGGCACGGGGATCACGAAGAGCGCGCTCGCCGTAAAGGCGGTCGTCCCCGGCATCGACGAGCCGGCCTTCCTCCACGCTGCGCAGACCGCGAAGGAGAGCTGCCCCGTCTCGCAGGCGCTCGCGTCCGTGCCCGAGATCTCGCTCGAAGCCTCGCTCTCGTAGCGCCTCGCTACCCTCAGGCGATGGTGATCGACCGGCTCGTGGACGAGCTCGACCGCTCCTACGCGGAAGCGCAGGAGCGCCTGGCCGACCCCGCGGTCTACAACGACCACCGCCAGGCCGCCGATGCCGGGCGTCGTCTGAAGGAGCTCGAGGGGCCGAAGCGTCTCGCCGACGAATGGCGACAAGCACGGGAGGATCTCGACGCCGCGCGCGAAGATCCGGAGCTGGCGACCATGGCGGCGGAGCTCGAAGAGGAGGTCGAGCGGCTCGAGGGTGAGCTCACGCTCGCGCTCGTCGAGCGCGACCCGGCCGATGAGAAGGACGTGATCGTCGAGGTCCGACAGGGCGTGGGCGGCGACGAGGCGGCGCTCTGGGCCGGCGACCTGCGGCGGATGCTCTCGCGTTACGCCGAGAGGCTGGGCCTGAAGACCGAGACGCTCTCGACGAGTGAGAGCGAGGGCGGCGGCGTCAAGGAGGCGGTGTTCGCCGTCAAGGGTCAGGGGGCGTTCTCCATCTTCAAGTACGAGGGCGGGACGCACCGCGTGCAGCGAGTTCCCGAGACCGAGTCGCAGGGGCGCATCCACACGTCGACGGCGACCGTGGCGGTCATGCCCGAGGCGGAGGAGGTGGAGATCGAGATCCACGACAACGACCTGAGGATCGACGTCATGCGCTCGACCGGACCCGGCGGCCAGAGCGTGAACACGACCGACTCCGCCGTGCGCGTCACGCATCTCCCGACCGGCCTCGTCGTCGCCATGCAGGACGAGAAATCGCAGCTGCAGAACAAGCAGAAGGCGCTGCGCGTCCTCCGCGCGAGGCTGTACGAGCTCGAGCGCGAGAAGCAACAGGCCGAGCTCGACGCCTCGCGCCGCTCCCAGGTCGGCACCGGGGAGCGGGCCGAGAAGATCCGCACCTACAACTTCCCGGAGAACCGCGTCACGGATCACCGGATCAAGCTCACGCTGCACCGCCTCGACCAGGTGCTGGACGGCGACCTCGGCGACCTGACCGAGGCGCTTCGAGCAGAGGACCAGCGCCAGGCGCTCGCGGCCGCGTCCGCGTGACCGTCGGCGCCGCGCTCGCCTCTGCCAGCGACCGGCTCGAGGCGGCGGGCTGCGACTCGCCGCGCGTCGACGCGGAGATCCTCGTCGCGCACGTGCTCGGCGTCCGGCGGTCGGAGCTCGCGCTCGAGGGGGAGCACAGCCTCTCGGACGACCGTCTCGAAGCGCTCGAAGCGGTCGTGGTGCGGCGGGAGCGACGTGAGCCGCTCGCATACGTCCTCGGCGAGTGGGGGTTTCGCCGGCTCACGCTGAACGTCGACTCCCGCGTTCTCGTCCCACGGCCGGAGACGGAGGTCGTCGTCGAGCGCTGCCTCGCGCGCATCGAGAACCTGTCGGAGCCGCGCGTGCTCGACGTCGGGACGGGCAGCGGGGCGATTGCGCTCGCCCTCGGCGACGAGCACCCCCGCGCGCGCGTGACGGGCATCGACGTGTCGCCCGGCGCGCTCGAGGTTGCCGCGTCGAACGCGTTGCGAACCGGTCTCGCAGTGGAACTCCAGGAGTGGGATCTGTTCGGCGGACTGCCGGGCGGCCCGTGGGACCTCGTGGTCTCGAATCCCCCGTACGTCCTTCCGGAGGAGATTGGCACGCTCGCGCCGGAGGTGCGCGACTGGGAGCCGACGGACGCGCTCGTGGGCGAGGGTGCGACCGAGGCGGTCGCCCAAGGCGCGCTCGCCGTTCTCCGGAGGGGAGGCGGCGCGCTCGTGCTCGAGGTCGCCGACGGCGACGCCGACCGTGTCGAGGCGCTCCTGCGCGACCTCGGCTATGTCGGCGTCTCGACGACCCGCGACCTGGCGGGGCGGGACCGCGTCGTCGAGGGAGCATGCGGATCGTGAGCTCGGTCGAGGACGTCGTCCGCGCGGTCGAGGCAGGGGCGCTGGTCGTGATCCCCACCGACACGGTCTACGGGCTCGCCTGTCGGCCGGACTGCCGTGAGTCCGCGCAGGCGCTCTTGGAGCTCAAGAGACGCGCGCCCGGGCAGCCGATCGCGGTCGTCGCAGCGAGCGTCGACGCGTTGCTCGAGGTCGTTCCCGAGCTCGAGCAACGCGTCCTCGACGCTGTCCTTCCCGGGCCGTTGACCCTCGTCGTGTCGAACCCCGAGCGCCGCTTCCCCTGGCTCACCGGAGAGCGGCCCGACACGCTCGGGGTTCGCGTGCCCGCAGTGGCCGGTCCCGCAGCCGACCTGCTCCGGCGGGTGGGCGTCGTCGCGGCGACGAGCGCGAACCTCCACGACGGCGCCGATCCACGGCGCCTCACGGACGTCCCTGCGGAGATTCTCGCGCGCGTCGCCGGCGCGTTCGACGGGGGCGACCTCCCCGGCAAGCCGTCGACAGTGGTGGACCTGACCGGGCCGGAGCCGTTTGTCCTCCGCGAAGGGGCGATGCCCGGCCTTAAGGCTCTCGCGCGCATCGCCCGAGCATTAGATGGGTGATGTCACGATCTCGCGCGTCCGGATGCGCGAGCTGGCGCGTCCGGGCCGCTTCCGCCGGGACGTGCGCCCTGGAGCGGCCAGCTCACGCCCCGGAGGTGCCGATCTCGTGATCATCAGCCTCCTTGTCGCCCACGGCGGCGTTCCTGGCGCGATTGCGGAGGGAACGATCGCCGTGGCGGTCGTCGCGCTCTTCGTCGCGATCTGGCTGCGTGAGCGCAGTAGCAGGGAGGAGCAGGACCGGCTCAACGACGAGCGGCGGCGCGACCTGGAGTGACGAACCCGGCGTACAGGAGCAGGGCGGCGACGACGATCACAGGCGCAAGCGCGCCCACCCCGAGCCCGGCGAGGCCGCTGCCGATCGCCGCGACCGCGATCCCGGAGAGCAGCAACGCGTTGCCGAGCGGACGGGACCGGATCGTCACGACCGCGACGGCGACGACGGCCAGTGTGCCGAGCGAGTTGGCGGCGATCGCGACGACACGCGCCGGCCAGAGGTCGAGGACGTCCTGCGCCTCCGGAATCCCC
>DATAET010000218.1:0-16913 GCA_036257855.1 Gaiellaceae bacterium
TCCGCCCGGAACGAGCACGCGGTGCGCCTCGGCGAGAGCGCGCTCCGGCTGGGACACGTGCAGGATTCCGAAGTTCATCGTGACCGCGTCGAACGACGCGTCGGGGAACGGCAGTCGCAGCGCATCGCCCACAACGAACGAGAGGTCGGGGCAGCGTGTGCGCGCCCGCTCGACCATCGCGGTCGCGACGTCAACGCCGACCGGGAGCGCCCCGCGTGCGGCAGCCCTAGCCGAGACGACGCCCGGCCCACACGCGACGTCGAGAAGCCGTGATCCCGTGCCCACTCCCGCGGCGTCGAGAAGGGGCTCCACGAACAGAACCGTGTCGGTCCAGTACTCCTCGTAGTGAGATGCAGCCCGCTCCCAGCCTGTGCGCTCGAACTCCGCGAACGCGTCGGCGTCCATGGCGGCACTGTACGGCCGGGCCGGCCTCGCGGTAAACGGAAGCCACTACGATCCCCTCGATGAAGCGCGCAGCGCACGACCGCGGCGGCTGGCCGACGGACGCGCCGATCGAGCGCGCGGAGCACGAGCTCGTGGACTGGGAGCTCACGATGGACGCGATCGTCGGCGCGCTCGGGGCGCACGGCGTCATGAACGTCGACGAGCTCCGGCGTGGTATCGAGGGCATGCCGCCGGACGAGTACGAGCGCGCGACGTACTACGAGCGCTGGCTGCACGCCACCGAGACGGTCCTCGCGGAGAAGGGCTTCCTCGAGCCCGGCGAGCTCGACGATCGGGTCGGGGCGTGAGCTTCGCCACGGGAGACGTCGTCCGCGTGTCGGCCCGGGCGCACTCCGGGCACCACCGCACGCCGGGCTACCTGAAGGGCAGACGAGGGAAAATCGAGCGCGTCCACGCGACCTTCAGGAATCCGGAGACGCGGGCGTATGGCGGGGATGGGCTGCCCAGGCAGCGGCTCTATCTCGTGCACTTCGATCAGCCCGAGCTCTGGCAGACGTATGCGGGCGAGCGCGGCGACGCGCTCCTCGCAGACGTGTTCGAGCACTGGCTCGAGGCCGAACGATGAGCGACGACCACGGGCACGACCATTCCCATGAGCCGATGACGACGTCGGGCGACCCGGCGGTGGCCAGACGGGTACGCGTACTGGAGGACCTGCTCGTCGACCGCGGCGTGCTCAGCCGAGAGGAGATCCGGGCGCGAGTCGACTGGCTCGTCTCCCGCACTCCCGCCGACGGCGCCCGACTCGTCGCCCGAGCCTGGGTGGACGCCGGGTTCAAGGCCCGCCTCCTCGAGGACGCGCGCGAAGCGGCGCTCGAGCTCGATCTCGACCCCGGGCCTTCGCCGGTCGTCGTCGCCCTCGAGAACACGGAAACGGTGCATCACGTGGTCGTCTGCACGCTCTGCTCCTGCTATCCGAAGGCACTGCTGGGCCCGCCTCCCGACTGGTACAAGAGCCTGCCGTATCGCTCGCGGACCGTCGCCGATCCGCGCGGCGTCCTTCGAGAGTTCGGCCTCGACCTCCATGACGACGTCGAGGTGCGAGTCGTCGACTCGACTGCCGACATTCGCTACCTGGTCGTGCCCCGCCGTCCCGCCGACACCGAGGGCCTCGACGAGGATGCGCTCGCTGCGCTCGTGACTCGGGACTCGATGATCGGAGTCGCCGAGCCCGTAGCTACCGGCTGAGCGATACAGCGACCTCCTCGAGGAGATCCATCGCGTCCTGCAGGCCGGCTTCCATCCCCGACTCGATGATCGCGTCGCGGGAGACCTTGCTCGTCGCCTGCACGAGGATCGTGAGCGTCGTCCGCCCGTCGCTCTCCGTGAAAGTCGCGGTGTTCACGGTCGCGGCGTCCGCTTCGGAGACGCCCTCGGGGAGTCCCTCGAAGACCTCGGTCGACACGATGCGCTCGTTCGGGACGATCTCGCGGTACTCGCCGTGGAAGCCGACCTCGAATCCCTCGTCGGCGACCATCACGTAGCGCCACTTGCCGCCGATGCGCAGGTCGATCTCGCAGACGGTCACCTCACCGCGCTTTGCGCTCCACCAGCGCCTCACGAGCTCCGGCGTCGTGAACGCCTTGTAGACGAGGTGCCTGGGCGCGTCGAAGTCGCGCGTGATCAGGATCTGCTCGTCGGTCGGGAGCGTCACCTTCGCCGTCTTGCTACTCGTCACCGCCATCTCCCTCCTCCTTTCGCTTGAGCTCTTCGAGCACGACGTGCAACTCGTCGAACCGTTCGGACCAGGTGCGCTCGTAGCTCTTCACCCAGTCGTGAATGGGCTTGAGCGCCGAGCCGTTCACGCGATAGAGCCGCCGCCGTCCGTGGTCGCGCACCTCGACCGCCCCCACCTCTCGTAGCACTCGAAGGTGCTTGGAGACCTGAGGCTGGGCCAACCGGAGCGCCCGCACGAGGTCGTTCACCGGGCGCTCGCCGCCTGCGAGCGCATCGAGAATCTGCCTGCGGCGTGGCTCGGCCACGGCGTTGAATACGTCCGTCGTGGTCGCTGCGCGTGCCATGGAGGGGATCATATACCTATATAGGTATATGTCAACCGACACTATGCAGCGCGCAACACGACCTCGATCGCCGTTCCGCTGCCGGGTCGCGAGCGAAGCGTGAGCTCACCGTCGATCGCTTCCGCACGGAGGCGCATGTTCTCGACGCCCTGCCCGGGAAGCACCTGCTTCTCGTCGAAGCCGACGCCGTCGTCCGCGACGGTGACGACGCGACGGCCCGTGTGCTGCGAGATCGACACCTCGACGCGATGCGCGCCGGCGTGGCGACGCGCGTTGCCGAGGCCCTCCTGCACGATCCGGAAGACTTCGATCTGCTCGTCCGGGGCGAGCCTGACCTGGGGATCGACGTCCAGCTCGACCTCGAGCTCTCCGTCCGCGGTGAGCACCTCGACGTAGCGGCGCAGCGCGGAGTCGAAGCGGGCGGAGCCACCCGCGGAAGAGAGCGCGAGGACGGCGAACCGCGCCTCCTGTTGCGCTGATGTGGCTGCGCGTTTCAGCCGCGGCAGCACCTGCTCGAGCGGCGCTCCCGCCTCGAGCATGCTCACCTGGGTCGAGATCGCGAACAGGTACTGGGCGAGCCCGTCGTGGATGTCGCGCGCGACGCGCGCACGTTCGTCCGCGACGGCACGGCCGAACTCGGCCTGGCTGATGGCCCTCCAGACGCCCACCAGGAGCACGCCGTACGCGAGGACCCGCAGGAAGTCGCCGTGGAGGACGAGATCGCTCGAGACGACCGGGGTCAGGACGAGGTGCAGGTCGGCGAAGACCGCGAGCGTGGCCGCAAGGCACATCCAGCTGTCGAGGTCGCGCCCGTACCGGCGGTAGCGAATCGCGAAGCCGACGAGAGCGACGAGCCACAGCGTCGTGAGGAGAACGGCAGCCAGACGCACGTAGACGCCCTCGAGCGCCGCGCCCTCGAGCGCGTTTCCGGAGACCAGGGCATCCATTCCGACCGCGGCCACCAGGAGGAGGAGCCCCACTGCGCCGCCGGCGGAGACGAGGGCGCGTCGCCGGGCCGCCATCCGTCCGTCGACGTAGGGCGCGACGGCGATGAGGGCCGCGCCGAGCAGGCGGACGCCCACGAGCTCCCACGCTGCCGACGGGGTCAGCGAGCCGCCGCCGAGGACCGGGACGAGACCGAACGCCACCGTTCCGAGGGCGATGCTCCAGAAACCGGCCGCAAGCAGAAGGTCGAGCGATCGCCCCTCGACGAGGAAACGGACGCTCGTGAGGACGCAGACGAACGACGCCACGACGGCCACGGCGGTGTCGAAGGCGAGCCTCGCGTCGTGCAGCTCGTACGCAGACTTCAGAGAGTCGCTGGCGGCGAAGAGGGCGGTGCCCGACGCGAGAAGACACACGAGGACGACCTCGCCGAGCAACCAGGAGCGGTACGTCTGGGACCGTGCGTGATCCACACGTCCCTTGTCGGCACCCGGCGACGTGCCGATAAGAGCGGAGTGACCGAGCGCGTGCTCATCGTCGACGACCACCCGCTCACGCGAGACGCGCTCGCTGCGCTGCTCGTGCAGCAGGGCTTCGACGTCGTCGGCGAAGCGGAGGACGGGGCGAGCGCAATCTCCGCCGCGGACAGGCTGCAGCCCGACCTCGTCCTCCTCGACCTCACGATGCCGGGCATGGGCGGGCTGACCGCCCTGCCGCAGATCCGTGAGCGCGCGCCGAGCTCGGAGGTCGTCGTGCTGACGGCCTCCGACGCAGAGGAGAACCTGCTCGCTGCCATCCGTGCCGGCGCCTCCGGCTACCTCCTGAAGACCGAGCCGCCGGAGCAGATCGCGACCTTTCTGCGCGGCGTGGCGCGCGGCGATGCAGCGCTCTCGGGCGGAGTCGCGCGGCGGCTGCTCGAGCGCGTCCGCGAAGGCGGCCGGCTGAGCGGAGTTCCCGAGGAGGTCACACGGCTGCTGTCGGCCCGCGAGGTCGAGGTGCTCCTCCTGCTCGACGAGCACCTCGGAACGGACGAGATCGCCGAGCGGCTCTTCATCTCGGAGCACACCGTGCGCTCCCACGTCAAGAGCCTGCTCAGGAAGCTCGGTGTCTCCTCGCGGCGCGAAGCGCTCGAGCGACTCGAGTCCGCCCGCGCCGCCTAGCCGTCACCCTCGAAGCCCCGCAACGCCGCCTCCACGAGGTCCGGGAGCGTGTCGAGGTTGTAGCCGCCCTCGAGAACTGCCGCCACCTGTGGGCCGAGCGCGGCCGACCGCGCGGCGAGCTCGCGGAACCCGTCGGCAGTGACCGCCATGTCGACCATGTACGCCGGGTCGTCGCGGTGCGCGTCGAAACCCGCCGACACGAGGACGAGGTCCGGCTCGAACGCCCGCACGACGGGCTCCACGACGTCCTCGAACGCTCGTCGGTACTCGACGTCTCCCGAGCCAGGCGCCAAGGGGACGTTCACGATTCCGTCCGAGATCGAGCCGGGCCCGCCCGTTCCGGGCCAGAGCGGCCACTGGTGGAGGGAGACGGTCAGAACCGTCGGGTCGTCCCCGAACAACGCCTCGGTGCCGTTCCCGTGGTGGACGTCGAAGTCGACGATCGCGACACGTTCGAGCCCGAGCTCCAGCTGCGCATGACGAGCCGCGATCGCAGCGTTGTCGAAGATGCAGAACCCCATCGCACGAGCGCCGAGTGCGTGATGACCCGGCGGGCGCACGAGCGCGAAGCCTCCCCGGTCGACCGCCTCGATCGCGCACCCCGCCGCGATACACGCCGCCTCCCACGACGTCGCGGAGGCGTACGTGTCCCCGTCCAGCCAACAGTCCGCGTCGATGGCCTCGACGAGGTCGACGTACGCGATGTCGTGCACGCGCTCGATCTCCGCGCGCGTCGCCGGACGTCCCGCCACGAAACCCGGGAAGCGCTCGTGGAGCCGAATCAGCCGCTCCTGCGTCTCGGGGTGGTACGGATCGACCGCCGGGTGCAGGCGGGCGAGCGCCGGATGGCTGATCAGGTCCAGCCCAATGCCTCCTCGAACCTGCGAGCGACGCCTGAGACGCCGAGGTCCGTGGCGTGTGCCGCCGCGGCCTGCCAGTCGGGAGTCATGTCCGGAAGCGCAGGCAGCGGCGCCTCACGATCCATCGTCGCGATGCGCCGGTACAGCTGTAGTGCGTCGGCCTCGGTCGAGAAGCGCCCGGCCTCGAGCATCGCGTCGAGCGTGCCGTACTGCGCGAGCAATTCCGCGGCCCGCTTCTCACCGATGCCGCGCGCGCCCGGGATCCTGTCCGACGGGTCGCCACGCAGCGCGATGAAGTCGGCTACCTGTGCCGGATCGACGCCGTACCGGAGCCGCACCTCGGCGGGATCGACGCGAGCGGGCGAGCCGCCGCGGACGGGTTGGAGCACGGTGACGTGCTCCGTGACGAGCTGGAACGCATCGCGGTCGGAAGTCGCGACGAGCGCGGTGCCGCCCTGGTCCTCCTCCCTCACCGCGGCCGCTGCGAGGAAGTCGTCGGCCTCGTAGCCGGGCTCTTTCGCGTACGCGAGACCTGCGGACGCGACGAGCGCAGGCAAGAGGTCGAGCTGTTCGAGGAGCTCGCTGTCGAACACGCGGCCCGCCTGGTAGAGGTCCAGCGCCTCGTGTCGGTACGTCGGTACGTCGAGCGTGTCCCAGGCAACGAGAACCGCCCGAGGCTTCTCGTCCTGCCAGAGCCGGAGCAGCATGTTTGTGAAGCCGATCAGCGCGTTCGCCGGGCCACCGTCCGCCCGCCGCATCGACTTCGGCAACGCGTGATACGCCCGATGGGTGAAGGAGTCGCCGTCCAGTACGAGTAGCGGCTTCGCAGGAGTGCGGGGCGACACGCACGGCAGTATCGCGCTCCGGCGCCCGCAGAATCGCGAGCTAAGGTGTCGCGCCGATGGGAAAGAGCCTCGTCATCGTCGAGTCGCCTGCGAAGGCGCGAACCATCGAGGGCTACCTCGGCGACGAGTACGCCGTGGAGTCGAGCATCGGGCACGTGCGTGACCTTCCGGACCGCGCGAGAGACGTCCCCGAATCGCAGCGGAAGCGCTTCGGCGCCCTCGGTGTGGACGTCCAGAAGGGCTTCGAGCCGTACTACGTCGTCGACGACAAGAAGAAGAAGGTCGTCACTGCACTGAAGAAGCAGCTTGCGGAGGCCGACGAGCTCCTGCTGGCAACTGACGAGGATCGCGAGGGTGAGGCGATCGCGTGGCACCTCGTCGAGGTGCTGAAGCCCAAGGTGCCCGTGCGCCGCATGGTCTTCCACGAGATCACGAAGGACGCGATCATGCGCGCGCTCTCCGAGACACGGTCCATCGACGCTCGCCTCGTCGACGCGCAGGAGACGAGGCGGATCCTCGACCGACTGTATGGGTACGAGGTCTCGCCGGTCCTGTGGAAGAAGGTCACACGCGGACTCTCGGCCGGCCGGGTCCAGTCGGTCGCGACGCGCCTCGTCGTCGAGCGCGAACGCGAACGCATGGCATTCCGCTCGGCGGACTACTGGGATCTCCTCGCGACCTTCGATCCGGGCTCGTTCGAGGCCCGCCTGGTCTCACTCGACGGCGTGCGCGTCGCACAGGGAAAGGACTTTGCGCCGACCACGGGCGCGCTTCGCGAGAGCGACGTCGTACACCTCGACGAGCCACGAGCGAGATCACTCGCGACGACCCTCGAGGATGCGACCTTCCGAGTCCGCTCCGTCGAGGAGCGTCCGTACAGGCGCAAGCCCGCCGCTCCGTTTCGCACCGCGACCCTGCAGCAGGAGGCGAGCCGCAAGCTCCGCTTCTCTGCGCAGACGACCATGCGAGTCGCTCAGCGGCTGTACGAGTCGGGCTACATCACGTACATGCGGACTGACTCGACGACGCTCTCCGACTCGGCCCTCGAGGCAGCCCGCAGCCAGGTGCGGCAGCTGTTCGGCGACGAGTTCGTCCCCGACAAGCCACGGCAGTACGGCCGCGCCGTCGCGAACGCGCAAGAGGCGCACGAGGCGATCCGCCCTGCCGGCGACACCTTCCGGCTCCCCGACGACCTGCGAGGCGAGCTGAACCGGGACGAGCTCGGGCTCTACGACCTCGTCTGGAAGCGCACGGTTGCGTCACAGATGGAGGACGCGCGCGGGCAGACCGTGTCGCTCCGCATCGCCGCGACGAGCACCGCGAACGACGAGGTCGAGTTCGCGGCATCCGGCACCGTGATCACGTTCCGCGGATTCCTCGCCGCCTACGAACCCGGGAAGGACGAGCCCGCGGACGAGGACGAGGAGCGCGTGCTCCCCCGGCTCGAGGAGGGTCAAGAGGTTTCGCTGGTCGAGATCGAGCCCGACGGTCACTCGACGCAGCCGCCTGCGCGGTACACCGAGCCGACCCTCGTGCGCGCCCTCGAGGAGCGCGGCATCGGGCGTCCATCGACGTATGCGGCGATCCTCTCGACGATCGTCGACCGCGGCTACGTCTTCAAGAAGGGGACGGCACTCGTCCCCACCTTCCTCGCCTTCGCGGTCGTCAACCTGCTCGAGCGTCACTTCGAGCAGCTCGTCGACTTCGACTTCACGGCGCGCATGGAGAACGACCTCGACCGCATCGCGGCCGGCGAGCAGGAGCGCGTCGAATGGCTCACCCGGTTCTACTTCGGGGACGGGACCGATCCCGGCCTCCATCACCTCGTGACGGACCACCTGGACGAGATCGACGCGAGGGCCGTGAACTCGATCGAGATCCCGGGCAGCGAGGCGGTCGTCCGAGTCGGGCGCTACGGCCCATACCTCGAGCGCGGAGAGCAGCGCGCGAGCCTCCCCGCCGACCTCGCGCCCGACGAGCTGACCCCCGAGAAGGTCGAGGAGCTGCTGTCCCAACCCGATAGCCGGTCACTTGGAATCGATCCTTCGAGCGGGCACGAGATCGTCGTTCGCTCGGGACGGTACGGCCCCTACGTGACCGAGGTGCTGCCGGAGGGCTCCGAGGACAAGCCGCGAACGGGATCGCTGTTCTCATCAATGGGTGCAGACACCGTCACGCTCGAGGACGGGCTGCGACTCCTCTCGCTCCCACGTGTCGTCGGCGAGATCGACGGCGAGCCGGTGACCGCGCAGAACGGTCGCTACGGGCCGTACATCAAGAAGGGAAGTGAGTCGCGCTCGTTAGAAAGCGAGGAACAGCTGTTCACGGTCACGCTCGAGCAGGCCCGCGCCCTCCTGGCGGAGCCTCCCCGCCGCCGAGGACGCGGCGCTGGGCAACGAGGGCCGGTCAAGGAGCTCGGCCCAGACCCGGCCAATGGTCGTGTCGTCATGCTTCGAGATGGTCGCTTCGGTCCCTACGTCACGGACGGCGAGACGAACGCAAGCCTCCGCCGCGGGGATACGCCCGACGCGATCACGCTGGAGCGCGCGGTCGAGCTACTTGCGGAAAGACGCGCTAAGAGCGCGTAAAGCTTCCGCACGTGGGGTTTGCGTCGTCCGTTCGAGGGGTCATGATCTAACTTGTCCTGAGGCCGCAGCGTCTCAGGTGGAGTGAGCCGATCAGGCTGCGTTGATCAGGCTTTGCACGTTCGGCCGTGAACCGCTCGAGCTTCAACGGCGGAATAACGATAGAAGGCACGGACGTTACGAGCTTGTGACACAGACGTCGGAGCGGATCATCCTGGAATTCGCCAAAAAGCCGTCGTAGACTTCGTAAGTTTGTTGCACACGTGGACGATTCGAAAGGACTGAAACACGACGTTGACGCAGAACCAGCTCATCGAACTCTTTGAATCCGAGCACGTGAAGGCGCTCATCGAGCGCGCCGAGGAGCACGGGGGCCAGCTCGAGGCGCCCGAGCTCGAGGCGTTCGTGCTCGAGCACGACCTCAGCGAGGAAGACGCCGAGCTGCTTCAGCGTGAGCTCGAGGCGCACAACGTCGAGATCTCGCAGCCCGAGCTCGATGCAGAGAAGGAGGAGGCCGCGGAGAAGCAGTACGAGGCGGGGCCGGTCTCCGGCGCCGCCGACAGCCTCCAGCTCTTCCTCGCCGATGTCGGCCGTCACAAGCTGCTCACCGCCGCGGAAGAGGTCGCGCTCGCGAAGCGGATCGAGCGCGGCGACCCTGTCGCGAAGCGCGTCATGATCGAGTCGAACCTGCGGCTCGTCGTCTCGATCGCGAAGGGCTACCGGGGTCTCGGCGTGCCGTTCCTGGATCTCATCCAGGAGGGAACGCTGGGCCTGAACCGCGCGGTGGAGAAGTTCGACTGGCGGCGCGGGTTCAAGTTCTCGACGTACGCGACCTGGTGGATTCGCCAGTCGGTACAGCGTGCCGTTGCGAACCACGCCCGGACGATCCGCGTGCCGGTCCACGTCGTCGAGCGACAGCAGAAGCTGTCTCGCGCGGCGCGCCGGCTCGAGGTCGAGCTCGGCCGTGAAGCGACGAAGGAGGAGCTCGCCGAGGCGACCGGACTGCCGCTGCAGCACGTCGACGAGGCGCTCGGCGCGGCCCACGCATCGGTCTCGCTGAACCAGACGGTCGGCGCGGACGACGAGGGCGAGCTCGGTGACCTCTTCGCCGACCGCGAGGCGGCGGACCCGTTCGACGAGGCCGAGGAATCGCTTCGCCGCCAGAGCATCCGCCGGGCGCTGGACGCCCTCCCGGAGCGCGAGCGGCGGATCCTCGAGCTTCGGTTCGGGTTCGAGGGCGAGCCGTGGACGCTCGAGGCGATCGGCCACGAGCTCGATCTCACGCGCGAGCGCGTGCGGCAGCTCGAGGGCCAGGCGCTGAAGCGCCTCGAGGCGCTCCGCGATCTGGCAGGCCTTGCGGCGTAGCGAAGCGCCGACAGAGTCCACTCCAACGTGACAAACGGCCCCGGAAACGGGGCCGTTTCTCGTACACGCCGACCTCCGAGCGCCGACAGAGCCCGCCTATACTCGCACCGTGTCGGCCATTCGAAGGCGTCCAGGCCCGCGCAGATGACGACTGTCGAGGACTTTGCGGCCGCCGACGTCGAGGTCGAGGTCGTCGGGCGAAGCCCGCGGCAGCTCTTCTGGATGCGCTTCAAGCAGGACAAGGCCGCCCTGGCGGGCGGCGTCGTGATCATCCTGTTGATCCTCCTCGCGGTGTTCGGCGGCCCGCTCTCGGAACGCGTTACGGGGCACCCCCAAAACGAGCTCTACACAGACACAATGACCGACGACTTCGGGCTGCCGAAGGGACCGAACTCGTCGTTCTGGTTCGGCGCCGACATCGCAGGCCGTGACCTCTTCGTGCGCACGATGTACGGGGCGCGCACATCGCTCCTCGTCGGCATCGTCGCATCGGGCCTAGCGGTCATGATCGGGACGATCATCGGGCTGCTCGCCGGATTCTTCGGCAAGTGGGCCGACACCACGCTCTCGCGGGGCGCCGACATCATGCTCGCGGTCCCGCAGCTGCTCATCTCGATCGGCATCGTGGCCGCCTGCAGCACGACCAAGGAGGGATGCCTCCACGGTCTCATCCAGCCGGGCTTGACGATCGTGATCGTCGTGATCGTCCTGTTCTCGTGGCCCTATGTTGCGCGCGTGGTCCGCGGGAATACGCTTTCGCTCAAGGAGAAGGAGTTCGTCGAGGCGAGTCGCTCGGTGGGCGCGGGCAGCTTTCGCATCATCGCCGGGGACATCGTTCCCAACCTCATCGCGCCGATCATCGTGCTCGCGACGTTGCTCGTCCCGCAGAGCATCCTCTTCGAGGCGGCACTCTCGTACCTCGGGCTGGGGGTGGTGGCCCCCCAGTCGTCCTGGGGCCAGATCATGGCCGATGCGTCGGGCTTGTACGACGTAGCATGGTGGCTCATGGTGTTCCCCGGCGCGTTCCTCGTCATCACCACGCTGTCGTTCAACCTCCTCGGGGACGGGCTTCGAGATGCGCTCGACGTCCGGACCGATCGGTGATGCATCGCCGACCAGGCCGGCTTTTGGACGTCTCATCCAGTGCAGGCATCCATTGCGTGAATCCCGCCTGAGAGCGGGGGAAGGAGGGCAAGTGCGAGTTCAGCCAACGAAGCGGAGGATCGGCATGTCGATCGCTGCGCTCATAGGCGTCGTCGCGCTGACCGCGGCGTTGGTCTCGGCGGCGTCGGCCGACCCGAGCGACAAGACCGCCAAAGCCGCAAAGGGCGGCACGTATCGCGTCGGCTGGGAATCCACGTTCGGATGGACCGACAGCTTCGACCCAACCGGCGAGTATCTCGCCAACGGCATCGCGATCTATTCGAACCTTCTCGTTCGTACGCTGGTCGGGTACAACCACGTCGCCGGCCCCGCCGGCAACGTCCCCGTCCCGGACCTCGCGACGTCGATCCCGAAGCCGACCAACGGTGGGAAGACGTGGACGTTCAAGCTCAAGAACGGCATCAAGTTCGGCCCACCCGTGAACCGCGAGATCACCTCGAAGGACGTGAAATACGCAATCGAGCGGCTCGCGCGGCCCAAGAACGGGGCCCAGTACGGGTTCTACTTCAACGTGATCAAGGGCCTCGTTGCCTACGGCAAGGGTGAGTCGAAGTCGATCACGGGCATCAAGACGCCCAACGCCAAAACGATCGTCTTCACGCTGACCGAGCCTGCGGGCGACTTCCCGCAGCGCCTGGGGCTGCCTGCAGCGGGACCGATCCCGGCAGAGGTCGCGAAGTGCTTCGAGGGCAAGCCTGGCGCATACGGTCGCTACGTGATCTCCTCGGGGCCGTACATGATCGAGGGCTCCGACGCCCTCAACATCAGCTCGTGCGGCGCGATGAAGCCGATCAGCGGGTACGACGGCAAGACGACGCTGAACTTCGTTCGCAACCCGGCCTACAAGGCGAGCACGGACTCGAGGAAGGCACGCGAGAACAACCCGGACCGCTTCGAGTTCACCGTCGACACGAACCTCGACGACATCTACAACAAGGTCGCCGCAGGCGACCTCGAGGACGAGTACGCGACGGCGTCGCCGAAGGTCTTCCGCGAGTACTCGTTGGACGCGAGCAAGCGCAAGTATCTGAGGACGAACTCCGGAGACCAGACGTACTACATCACGATGAACCTGACGCAACCGCCGTTCGACGACGTGCACGTCCGTCGGGCCATGAACTGGGTGATGGACCGGAACAGCCTTCGCAAGGCGTGGGGCGGGCCGATCGCCGGCGAGATCGCCGAGCACATCATGCCCAACTCCATGCTCGGCGGAAAACTGAACGGCTTCCAGCCCTTCAAGACTCCGGGCGACCGTGGGAACGCGGCGAAGGCGAAAGCCGAGATGAAGCAGTCAAAGTACGCGAACTCCGGCGGAGTCTGCAGCGCCAAGGAGTGCAAGGGTGTCCTGCTCATCCAGGACGTCCGTACGGCGGACAAGGGGATCCTCCCCGTCGTCCTCTCGAGTGCGAAGAAGATCGGCATCACGTTCACGGTGCGCACGGTCAACGGGGCCTACCCGGTGATCCAGACGCCGTCGAAGAACATCCCGATCTCGACGCGTCCGCGCTGGGGCAAGGACTACGCCGACCCGTCGACCTTCATCGACCCGCTGTTCTATGGCGGCAACATCATCCCCAGCGGCAACACGAACTACGCCCTCGTCGGCTTGACGAAGAGCCAAGCGGCCTCGATGGGGATCAAGGGGAACATCTCGAACGTCCCCAGCATCAACACGCTCGCAGATGCATGCCGAGCGAAGACCGGCAACGCACGCATCACGTGCTACGCCGGCATCGACCGGGTGCTGACGACCCAGATCGTCCCGTGGGTTCCGTACATGTGGGCGAACCAGGTCAACGTGCTCGGCCCGAACACCACGGCGTGGGCGTTCGACCAGAACGCCGGTCTCGCCGGCTTCGCACATGCAGCAGTGAAGAAGTGATCGAAACGATTGCCTAAAGCCAAGGAGGCGGGGCCTGCAACGCCCCGCCTCCTTGCTCTACCGTCTCAACATGGCCCTCTACATCGTCCGGCGCATCATGTGGGCGACCCTCGTGGTCCTCATCGTCTTGCTCCTGACGTTCGCGGTCTTCTACCTCCTGCCCGCGGGAGATCCGGCACTCCGCTTCGCAGGAAAGTCCCCGACCCCCGAGTCGCTGGCGCTCATCCGAGAGCGGCTCGGGCTCGACCAGCCCTGGTACCACCAGTACGCGGTCTTCGTGAAGAACTTCGTGACGGGCGACGACTACGGGTGGCCCGGGCTCGGCTTCTCGTTCACGAGCAACGTGTCGGTTCTCAGCGAGGTCGAGGAGCGGGCGCCGCGCACGTTACTGCTGATCATGGGCGCGGCGACCATCTGGATCACGGTAGGTGTGTCGATCGGCGTTCTGTCCGCAGTGCGTCGTCAGTCGGTCGCCGATCGGGCGGCCATGGGCTTCGTTCTCTTCGGAATCTCGGCTCCCGTCTTCTGGCTCGGGCTCATGGCGCTCTTCGTCTTCTGGAAGAAGCTGCACCTGACCGGCGGCACGGGCTACGTGCCCATCACGGAGAGCTTCTCGGGCTTCTTCTCGCACATGATCCTGCCCTGGTGCGTGCTCGCGCTCCTGTTCGCGGCAGTCTACGCCCGCATGACGCGCAACAGCCTCCTGGAGACGCTCGGTGAGGACTACATTCGCACGGCGCGAGCCAAGGGCCTTTCGGAGCGCACGGTCATCCTCCGTCACGCGCTTCGCGCAAGCCTCGCCCCCATCGTGACGATGTTCGGCATGGACATCGCCCTGCTCGTGGGCGGAGCGATCATCACCGAGTCGGTGTTCAACATCCAGGGCCTCGGCTGGCTGGCCATAGACAGCACGCTGAACCAGGACCTTCCGACCGTCGTCGGCGTCGTGATGGTCGGTGCGGTTGCCGTTGTCTTCATGAACCTCATCGTCGACATCGGATACGCATTTCTGGATCCACGAGTCCGGTACGCATGAGCGAAACGCTGCTCGACGTCCGCGGCCTGACGGTGGTCTTCCCCACGCACGAGGGCGAGGTGCAGGCTGTCTCCGACCTCTCGTACACGCTCCACCGCGGGGAGACGCTGGGGATCGTGGGTGAGTCGGGGTCCGGCAAGAGCGTCTCGAGCCTCGCGGTCATGGGGCTCCTGAACACCGCTCGGGCGAGGATCACCGGGGAGGTGCTCTTCGAAGGTCGTGATCTCCTGTCGCTCTCGGCGGGGGCGATGCGAGACATCCGCGGGAAAGACGTCGCGATGATCTTCCAGGACCCCTTCGCGTGCCTCCATCCGATGTACCGCGTGGGCGACCAGATCGCGGAGGCAGTCACCGCGCACTCGAAGATCTCGAAGTCGAAGGCGCTCGACCGCGCCGTCGAGCTGCTCGGTGCGGTCGGCATACCGCGGGCGAGGGAGCGGGCGCGCGACTACCCGCACCAGTTCTCGGGCGGGATGCGGCAGAGAGCCATGATCGCCATGGCGCTCGTCAACAACCCGTCGGTGCTGATCGCCGACGAGCCCACGACGGCGCTCGACGTCACGGTGCAGGCCCAGATCCTCGAGCTCATCGACCGCGTGAAGCGCGAATTCAACATCGGGGTCGTCCTCATCACGCACGACCTCGGCGTCGTCTCCGAGACCGCGGACACGGTGCTCGTGATGTACGCCGGCCGACCCATGGAGCTCGGTCCCGCGCGAGACGTGTTCGCGTCGCCCCAGCATCCGTACACATGGGGCCTCCTGCAATCGATGCCGACGATCGACCAACGGCTCGACAACCTCGTCGCGATCGAGGGCTCGCCTCCCTCCTTGCTACGGGTTCCGACCGGATGTCCGTTCAACCCTAGGTGCCCGTACAGCTTCGCCCCGTGTACCGTCGAGCTCCCCGAGTTCCGCCAGCTCGCAGGCGGGCACCTCGACCGCTGCCACCTGCCCGCGGAGAGCAAGCGCGATGCGTGGAAGGACGTGCTCGCTCAGCACCTCGGAGCCACGCGATGAGCGCTTCCGCCGACGACGTGATCGTCGAGCTCGAGCACGTCACCAAGCACTTTCCAGTGAAGCAGGGCGTCTTCTCCCGTGCGCGCGGGCGCGTGCACGCCGTGGAGGACGTCAGCCTGAGCGTGAGGCGCGGCGAGACGCTGGGCATCGTCGGCGAGTCCGGCTGCGGAAAGTCGACCACCGCCCGCCTCATGCTGCGGCTGATCGACCCGACCGACGGGACGATCCGCTTCGACGGCAGGGACATCTCGCATGTTTCGAATCGCGGGCTTCGGCCGCTGCGACGCGAGATGCAGATGATCTTCCAGGACCCGTACGCGTCGCTGAACCCGAGAAAGACCGTCGAGCAGATCGTGCTGCAGCCGTTCGCCATCCACGGCGGCGTGCGCCGGGGTGAGGCGAAGCTGCGCGTCAGGGAGCTTCTGCGTGTCGTCGGGCTCAGCCCCGAGCACGCGAGCCGCTACCCCCACGAGTTCTCGGGCGGGCAGCGCCAGCGTATCGGCATCGCGCGCGCTCTCGCGCTCAACCCGAAACTGATCGTCTGCGACGAGCCGGTCTCCGCTCTGGACGTGTCTGTGCAGGCGCAGATTCTGAATCTCCTGCGCGACCTGCAGGCGGAGTTCAACCTGACGTACGTCTTCATCTCGCACGACCTGTCCGTAATGCGCCAGATCTGCTCACGCATCGCCGTCATGTACCTCGGGCGCGTCGTCGAGCTCGCGGACTCGGAACAGATCTTTGAGTCGCCGCGACACCCGTACACCGCGGCTCTCATCGCGGCTGTCCCGCGCGTCTCGACGAACGGAGACAAGCGCGTTCGAGCCGTGGTGGGTGGCGACGTCCCCTCCGCGGTCGATCCACCGAGCGGATGTGTGTTCCACCCGCGTTGTCCACGTTTCCACGAAGGGCATTGCGATGTTGTCGAGCCCGAGTTGGAGCCGGCTCCCGGCGACGCGAGCCACATCGCGGCGTGCTTCTACCCGCTCGACCACGTCGTGGAGTCTGGCCGGATGACCTCGGTCTAGCAGGGCCAGAGGCCGCTCGCTGGGGGTCGAAGCCTCCCCCGTTCGAGCGAAACCCACTCGCGTGACCTAAAGCGGCGCGGGAGGTCGGCCGATACCGGAAAAGTGGACGCCGCCGAGCGCAGGGAGATCCTGAACCGCTACCGCGACCACAGTCGCCGGTTCGAGGCGGCTGCGGCACGGCGCAGCTCGAGTCGCCGCGGTTCCGTCATCCCGTTCACGCCGCCCGCAGCGCGCGAGGTGGGGCAGGATCCGACGGCTCGCGAGATCGAGGTTCTTCAGCTCGTCGCAGACGGCCTCGTGAATCGCGAGATCGGCGAACGGCTCTTCCTCTCAGAAGAGACCGTCAAGTCCCACGTCCGCCATCTGCTGGCCAAGCTTCAAGCACGTAGTAGAGCCCACGCCGTAGCGGTTGGCTTCCGACGTGGGCTCATCGCATAACACACTCCGTCAGCATCCCATCTCCATCCGAGCCTGCCCTCTCGGGGTAACACCCGATAGAGGGATGCCCACCCCCGGTGGAGAACCGAGGATGCGACGG
>DATAET010000219.1:0-7992 GCA_036257855.1 Gaiellaceae bacterium
GAGTCCCGCCGCTCACACGCCCGTTCACCAGGCCGCAACGGGGTCGTGATTGCTCAGACTCGCGCGCGCGACGTACGATGGAGGCAACCGCCAAAGGAGGGGTAGATGGCTGTCGCATACATCCAGGAGTTCCCGATCGCCGACCGCTCGACGACGAACTTCGACTTCGTCGCCGAGAAAGTTGGAGACGGTCCGTTCGACGGGCTGATCGCGCACTCCGCCGGGTTCGACGACGAGGCCGGCGTGTTCAGGATCTTCGACATCTGGGAGACGCAAGAGCAGGCTCAACGCTTCCTGGACGAGTACATCCAGCCGCTCGTCGACCAGGGGCCGAACGCCTTCCCGAATCCGGACAACTTCACCGAGCCGACGCGGGACGGCTTCTACGGGCTTCACCACGTCGTCAGCGGTGCCGGAGTGCCGACCGGAGCGAGATCCTCGTAGACCACATCCGGCGCCTGCGTCGGCCCACCTGGGCCGACGCGCGCGCTGGATTTCGTTAGCGTTCGACGCGGGTGCCGATCGACGATCGTGAGTTCCAGTCGCTGCTCGAGCAGGTGCGTGCGCTGCACCTGCTCGCCGACGAGCTGACGCGGGAGACCTCGCGGCTCCACGCCAACGTTCGCGCCCGGATGAGCTGGGCGCACGACCCGCCGCCGCTTCCGCCGGAGCAGACAAGGCTCGCCGACGAGGCCGTCGAGGCACTCTCGAGGCCGCGACTCTCTTCCTCCCAGTCCCGGCACCTCCAACGTGCGTTCTTCGGGAAGTGAGCCCTAGAGCACGACGTACGAGAAGCTCTTCACGACCGTCTTGCCCCCCGAGCGAACGGTGATCGTCCCGTGGAGGACGGATCCTCCGGTGGCCGCCGGGACGCGCAACGAGCAGCGTCCCCCACCGTGGACGATCGTCCCGGTCGCGTGCACGCTCTTCTTCCCGACGCGTACGTGGCAGCTGACCGAGCCCGCCGTGACGGGCCGGTTCGTGTCGGATCGACGGACGCCGAGGTTGACCGCGAACTGCTTGCCGGCGTGCGGATGGGTCGGGGTCACGAAGAGCCGCGTCGGGACGAGAGTGAGCGCAGGCTTGTTCGCGAGCGCATAGTGGAAATACGAGCCGTTGTCAGGCGAGAAGTCGACCGCGAGCACCGCCTGAATCGCGCTGTTCACGTCCGCTGTCAGTAGCGCGAACCCGAAGCGGCCGGTGCTGCCGAGCTCCGAGTCGTGGAGGTCGATCGTCACCACGTGACGTGAGTTCGTGAGCCTGGCGCGCGTCGGCAGGTCGTCGGCCACCCACGTGCGTGCGCGGCTGTTCCAGCGTTCGAGCGAAATCTCCCCGCCGAGCGTGTTCAGCCGGGCCTCCGCTCCGCCGTCGCCGGTCCGCGGGTTGTCGTCCGCGTCGATCGTGAGGACGATCGCGGACTCGACCGGCAGTGTCGTGTAGTTCGGCGTCGTGATCGCGAACCGGATCCAGCCGTTCTTCGCGTCGCTGACGCGTACCGACGTCACATCGGGCGCGGCGTCGTGGTCGTTCGCGGGATCCGGATAGGTCGTCGTCGCAGTGCCCGCGTACGCCGAGCGACCGACATCGGGCGCGTAGTCAGAGGCAATGAGCTCCTCGCTTCCGAGCTCCTGGCCTCGCGAGCTCACCGCGAGGATCCCGAACGCGTCGGCGACTTTCACCGAGCTCCGCGGCACGGACATGGTGAGGACGCCGGCAGAGAACACACCGGTGATCCCGTCTGTCGCTGCCTGGACGAGCTCCGTGCCGTTCCACGTGTACAGCTCGACCGTTCCGCTGGACAGATAGCGGACGACGGCCTCGTCGCCGGCGTCACCTGTGCTCGGGTTCGAGTCGATGTCGAACCACACGTTCACCCAGCTCTCGGGCGGCAGGGTCTGGTAGTTCCCGACGCTCACTCGGAGGCCGAGCACCCCGGGCGCCGCCTGAGCCACTTCGACCGACGTGATGTCGGGAGCAGCATTCACGTCACCTGCAGGATCCGAGAAACCTCGTGCGCCGAGCGCTGCGCCGACCGCAACGAGCGTCGCCGCCACGAGCCCGCCCACGAGGAGAGGCTTCACACGGTGCCTGCGCGGATCAGGTGTCCGGGTGACGTGCCCGCACTCTCGATCAAGTCGCCAGTCCTGTCAAACCTGCAGTGGATCGCCGCTGCGAGAATCGCTCCGTGCGCGGCCTGCTGGAGTCCACCGTCAACCAGCTCCGCGTCGCGAAGCGGCTGGTGCCGCGGCGAGGCGCGACGCTCGCACAGCGGTTCGGCCCGCTCGACGACCGGTTCGTCTTCGTCGTCGGCTCGCCCCGTTCCGGCACGACCTTCCTCGCGGGCGCGATCGGCTCGCTTCCGGGCTTCGTCGACCTCGGTGAGGTCGCGCCCGTGAAGGCCGCCGTGCCGGAGCTGGCTGCGCTCGCACCGGCCGTCGCCGCGGCGCGCCTACGACGGACTCTCACGGTGGCGCGGCGTGTCGGGCTCGTCGGCTCGGTGCGCCCGGTCGAGCAGACCCCGGAGCTTGCGCACCTCGTCGACGTGGTTCGGGCCGCATACCCCGAGGCACGCGTCGTCCACATCCTCAGGGACGGCCGCGATGTCGCCTGCTCCCTGCTCGAGAAGCCGTGGTTGCGTCCCCAGGAGGGGAGCGACGACGCGGGCGTCCCGTATGGCGCATACGCGCGATTCTGGGTCGAGCCGGAGCGGCGCCGGGAATTCGAGGAGGCGAGCGAGGCCCGGCGCGCGGCGTGGGTGTGGCGTCGCTACGTCGAGGCCGCACGCGGGTCAGGCGGTGATCTCGTCGCGATCCGGTACGAGGACCTCGCGACGAGCCCGGAGCGGGTTGCCGACGGGCTCGCCGAGGAGCTCGCTGCACCCCGCGGGCCGCTCCTCGCGGCACTCCGGCGCGCACACGCCGGCTCCGTCGGGCGTTATCGCACGGATTTGAGCGCGGACCAGCTGGCCGACGTCGAAGCCGAAGCCGGCGACCTCCTGCGCGAGCTCGGTTACGTCACGTGAGCTCGGCCAGCGTCTGACGCACCTTCGCGAGATGCGCCTGGAGCTCCGTCGTGCGCGCGAGATCGGCACCCGAGAGATCGCGTTTGAGCTTCCGTTCGCGCAGCCGAAGGAGGAGCTCGGTCCCGGTCCGCTCGTCGATGGCCTCCTGCGCCGCTCTCGCGTCGAGCTCCGCGCGCAGTGCAGTGAGCTCGGGATCGTCATTCCCGGAGACGAGCACTCGGCGAAACGTGCGGTACTCGTCGGAGTCGAAGTGGTCGGGCGTCAGCTCGGCGAGACCGCGTACGAGTGACGCGTGGGCGAGACATGCCGCCAGCACATCGCGCTCGAGCCGGTCACCCGCGTCGAGGAGACGAGGCGCGTCGGCACCGTCCCGTGACCCGCCGCCGCGTGCGGGAGCGAGCCCCGCGAGCGTCTCCCGCGGAAGGTCGAGCCGATCCGCGAGCAGCCGAACGGCTTCCTGGCGCTCAGGTGAATCCGGGATGGTCCGGAGGAAATCCTGAGCCTGAATCCACGCTTCCTGACGATCAGTCGAGCGCTCGATGATCAGCCGTGTGCGGTAGTAGGGATAGCTCTCAGGGGTCTGCAGCCGCTGCGCGAAGCCCTCGGGTGAGTCCGCAGGGTCCTGGCCCGACGGCAGAGTCACGACCTTCACGTCGAAGCCGCGCCCCGCGGCGAGCTCCATTCCGCGCAGGGTCGCCTCCTGCCCAGCGGCGTCGGCGTCGAAGCAGAGGAAGAGCCTCTTCGTCAGCCTCCCGAGCTCGCGGAGCTGGCGCTCGGTCAGCGCCGTGCCCATCGACGCTACGACCGGCTCGAACCCCACTTGGCGAAGCGCAATCACATCGGTATTCCCCTCGACCACCGCCGCGAAGTCCTGCTTTCCGATCGCTGACTTCGCGAGGTGGAGCCCGTACAGGATCGAGCCCTTGTGGAAGAGGTCGCCTTCCGGCGAGTTCACGTACTTGCCTCGGAGCGGATCGTCGTCACGGAGCTTTCGCGCCTGGAACCCCACGACCCGGCCGCGCGCGTCGGCGAGGGGGAACGTGAGCCGTCGCGGGAAGTAGTCCGTCCCGCGGGTGGTTACGAGACCGGCGGCCTTCAGCTCGTCGGGAGTGAAGCCGCGCTCCCGGGCCTTCTCGGCGAGCCCCTTGCCGGGCGCGAGCCCGAGCCGGAACTCCTTCGCGACGTCCTCGCCGAGCCCGCGGCCGGCCAGGTACTCGCGCACCGGCGCACCGGCGTCGCCCTCCCACAGCAACCGCTCGAAGTAGGAGGCCGTCTGGTCGAGAACGGCGTAGAGCCGTTCTCGCCTCCGTCGCTCCGCCTCGACCCGCGGCGACGCCTCTTCCACCTCGATCGGGACGCGGAAACGCTCGGCGAGCCACTCCACCGCTCCGACGAAGTCGAGGTTCTCCGTCTCGCGGACAAACGAGATGACGTCTCCGCCCTTGCCGCAGCCGAAGCAGTAGTAGAGCTTGTCCACCGGGTTGACCGAGAAGGACGGTGTCTTCTCCTCGTGGAACGGGCACCGGCCCGTGTACCGCGAACCCGACGAGCGCCGGAGGGGGGTTCGCAACGAGACGACCTCGACCATGTCCGCCGCCGCGACGACGTCCCGCACCGACGAGTCCTTGATCCGCGCCATCGGCTGAGACTAACGGCCGCCCACGTCGTACTCTCTCACCCATGGCGGCGGGCACATCGCGCCGGGAGCGCAAGGTCGTCACGGTCGTCTTCTGCGACCTCGTCGGCTTCACCTCGCGCGCCGAATCGATGGATCCCGAGGACGTGGAGGCGCTCCTGCGCCCGTATCACCAGCGCGTTCGAGGCGAGCTCGAGCGCCACGGCGGCACCGTCGAGAAGTTCATCGGCGACGCGGTCATGGCCCTGTTCGGAGCTCCGATCGCGCACGAGGACGACCCCGAGCGTGCAGTCCGCGCCGCGCTCGCGATCCGCGACTTCGCGCTCGAGGACGGGCTCGAGCTCCGGGTCGGGATCACGACGGGCGAGGCCCTCATACAGCTCGACGCGCAGCCCGAGGCCGGCGAGGGCATGGCCTCCGGGGACGTCGTCAATACCGCTGCTCGCCTGCAGAGCGCGGCGCCGGTCAACGGGATCGTCGTCGACGAGACAACGTACCGCGCCACGCGTCCCGTCATCGACTACGAGGCTGCGCAGCCGGTCGAGGCGAAGGGCAAGGCGGAGCCGATCCTGATCTGGACGGCGCACGCCGCCCACTCGCGCTTGGGCGTCGACACGGCGCACGAGGCGCGTTCCGAGCTCGTCGGCCGCCACCGAGAACTCGGCATCGTTCGCGAGACGTTCGAGCGCGCCCGGCACGAGCGGACGCCACAGCTCCTCACGGTCGTCGGCGTGCCGGGGATCGGGAAGAGCCGGATGGTCTACGAGCTCTTCGCGGGCATCGTCGCCCCGATCCTGACCTGATCACGTGGCGACAGGGCCGCTGCCTCGCCTACGGCGACGGGATCACCATGTGGGCGCTCGGGGAGATCGTCAAGGCGCAGGCCGGCGTCCTCGAACAGGACTCGGCCGACGAGATCGCCGCCAAGATCAATCGCGCGGTCGAGGACACGCTCGCCGGCTCCGGCGACGAGGCGCGGGTCGGGTCACACCTCCTCGCTCTGTTCGGTCTGAGCGCCGAGGCACAGCTCGGCGGCGACCGCCGCAACGAGGCGTTCGCCGCGTGGCGCCGCTTCCTCGAGGGCCTCGCCGAGCAGCGTCCCCTCGTGCTCGTCTTCGAGGACATCCACTGGGCCGACGAGAGCCTGCTCGACTTCCTGGACGAGCTCGTCGAGTGGGTGACGGACGTCCCGCTGCTCGTCGTCGCGACGGCGCGGCCGGAGCTGCTCGAGCGACGGCCCAACTGGGGCGGCGGCAAGCTCAACGCGACGACGCTCGCGCTCTCTCCGCTCACGGACCCCAGACGGCGCTGCTCCTCGGCCACTTGCTCGGGAAGCCATTGCTCGAAGCGGACTCACAGCGGGCACTCCTCGAGCGCGCGGGCGGCAACCCGCTGTATGCGGAGCAGTTCGCGGAGCTCTACGTGGAACAGGGCTCGACCGACCAGCTCCCGCTCCCCGAGACGCTGCAGGGCATCATCGCTGCGCGCCTCGACGGGCTCCCCGAGGCGGATAAGAGCCTCCTGCAGGACGCGGCCGTCGTCGGAAAGGTCTTCTGGGCGAGCTCGATCGGTCGCGACCCGGCCGCCGCGACCGCGTCCCTCCATTCCCTCGAGCGCAAGGGCTTCGTCCGCCGCCAGAGGCGCTCGTCGCTCGAGGGCGAGAGCGAGTTCGCCTTCGCACACGCGCTCGTGCGTGACGTGTCGTACGGCCAGATCCCGCGTGCAGACCGCGCACGACGGCATCGCGCCGTCGCCGAGTGGATCGACGGGCTGGGACGACCCGAGGACCACTCCGAGATGCTCGCGTACCACTGGAGCACTGCGCTCGAGTTCGTCCGTGCGTCGGGAGGTGACGATGCAGACGTCGCCGAGCGCACACGGTTGGCATTGCGTGCGGCCGGCGATCGAGCGTTCGCGCTCAACGCTTTCGGCCCGGCATCGGGGTGCTACGCCGAGGCACTCGACCTCTGGCCGGACGACGCACGCGGCCGGGCGGAGCTCCTCTTCCGACGAGCGCATGCGCTCCACGTCAGCGGTGACGAGGGCCAGGCCGCTGCCCTCGAGGAAGCGCGCGACGCGCTGCTCGAGGTCGGCGACCGGAAGAGTGCCGGCCAGGTCGAGGCGTTTCTCTCCCGTGCTGCCTGGTACCGGGGGCATGGAGAGGAGGCCCGACGCCACATCGAACGGGCCGAGCAGCTCGTCGCCGGCGCCGTGCCGACCGTGGCAAAGGCTCGCGTGCTCTGCCTCGCGGCTCGCCTGCTCATGCTTTCCAGCGACCAGACAGCGGCGCTCCGCGTCGGTGCGGAGGCCCTCGCGCTCGCAGAAGCCCTTAATCTCGATGAGCTCCGCATACACTCGCTCACGACGATTGGAACCGCCAAGACGTGGCTCGATCACACGGGCGAGGAGGAGCTCGATCGCGCGCTCGAGCTCGCGACGGCGGTCAATTCACCCCTCGCCGTGGCCGTTCTGAACAATCTCGGTGTCCGGGCCGTTCAGAACGGAGACATTCCTCGCTCCGAGGAGTTCACCAGGGCGAGCCTCGAGCTCGCTGAGGAGTTCGGCGACCGCGAGAACATTCGCTTCGCCCGCGCAAATCTCCTCTTCAGCTCGACGCAGCAGGGTCGCTGGGACGAGACGATCGGTGACGCGGACCTCTTCATCGCAGAGTGCGAGACCTCCCCCCGCAACATGGAGGGCACGGCTCGCGAGCTGCGCGCCTGGATCCGGTTCGCCCGGGGCGATACCGACGGCGCCCTCGACGACTTGGAGCACGCCCTAGCCCTGGCACGCGAGATGCAGGACCCGCCGAGGCTTCTACCGGCACTTCTGAATCGTGCGCGAGTACTCTCGCTGCTCGGGCGAGCGGACGAGGCGCGAATGCTCGTCTCCGAGGGTATGGAGATCGCAAGGACGACCCCCACCATCGGACAGCTGTTCGGCATCGTCGCGAGCGAGGCCGAGACGCTCGGCTTGACGTCCGAGGTCGAGAAGCTCATCACGATGGCACCCGAGGGACCGTGGAAGGACGCGTCCCTTGCAGAGATCCGGGGCGAGCGCACGCGCGCGGCGGACATGTACGCCCACATGGGCGCACTGCATCTCGAGGCTGACGCTCGACTCGATGCAGGCGAGGAGTTGCTGGCCGCCGGACGTCCCGTCGAGGCGCTGACGGAGCTCCAGAAAGCACTCGAGTACTACCGAGCAGTCGGAGCGACGTTCTTTCTCCAGCGCGCAGAGCCGCTGCTCGCCGAGGCTCAGAGGAAGTCGGCGTAGGCGAGCGCGAAGCGGTCGGTCATCCCGGCGATGTAGTCGACGGCCTCGTCGATCGCGT
>DATAET010000220.1:0-11565 GCA_036257855.1 Gaiellaceae bacterium
GGTACCTCCCGCGAGGGATGACCCCCGGCACGTGGGATGCCGGTGGTATCGTTCACTACGTTAATGATTCGTGAGGTTACTCTTAGTACCGAGGCCGTCGCGGCCGATCTCCGGCCCGTTCTCCTGCGGCTTGCTCGTGAGCTCAGGAAGGAGACGGAGCAGCTCGGCATCACCGCGCGGCAGGCGACGCTGCTCTGGCTCGTGAAGCGCAACCCCGGGCTCTCGCTTGCGGAACTGGCCGCCGAGGAGGGAATCTCGCCTCCCGCGATGTCCGGGCACGTCGACCGGCTCGAGCGAGCCGGGCTGATCGAGCGCATTCGCTCGAGCGAAGACCGCCGGCGGGTCGGTCTTCGGCTCACCGATGAAGGCGCACGGCTGCTGCGTCGCGTACGCGCCCGCCGAACGACCTGGCTGACCGACCGGCTGGGCTCGCTCGAGCCTGCCGAGCTCGAGGCGATCGAAGTCGCGATCCCGGCTCTCGCGAGCCTCCTCGGGGACGAGACGTGACCGCGTTCGTCTTCGCCCTCCGCGCCCGAACATTCCGGAGCCTCAGGCGCCACCGCAACTACCGGATCTTCTTCACCGGCCAGATCGTGTCCCTCGCGGGCACGTGGATGCAGAACGTCGCGCTCGCCTGGCTCGTCATCGAACTTTCGGGGTCGCCGCTCGCCATCGGCGCGCTCGCCTTCTGGCGCTTCGTCCCGTTCACGATCTTCGGGCTCGTGGCGGGCGTGGTCGCCGACCGGATCGAGTCGCGCAAGCTCGTCATGGCCACCCAGGCATGCGCGATGGCCATCTCGATCGCGCTGGCTGTCGTCACGCTCACCGATACCGCCACGCTTCCGATCGTCTACGTGCTCGCGGGGCTCGGCGGAATCGCCCTCGCATTCGACGCGCCCGGGCGTCAGTCGCTGACGTTCCAGATGGTCGGGCCACGCGAGCTGCCGAACGCCGTCGCGCTCAACTCGGGCCTCTTCAACGGCTCGCGCGTGATCGGGCCGGCCATCGCCGGCCTCGTGATCGCAGCGGTCGGCACGGGTCTCTGCTTCGCGCTGAACGCGGTGAGCTTCCTCGCGGTGCTAACGGCCCTCGCGATCGTGCGCACGGACGAGCTCCATCCGGTCGAGCGCGACCACACGGCGACCCTCATCGGCGGCATTCGCCGCGCGGCGGCGTACGCCTGGGCGGACCCGCAGCTCCGCCTCATCCTCAGCGTCGTCACGGTCGTCGCCACGGTCGGCTTCAACTTCCACGTCCTCGTGCCGCTGCTCGCTGCGGACACGCTGCACGTCGGGCCGGAGGGCTTCGGCCTCCTCTCGGCGTCGTTCGGGCTGGGAGCCCTCGTGGGGGCTCTCGCCACCGCGACCTTCCACCGGGCAAGCTGGCGCCTGTTCGCAATCGGCGCCGCGGCGTTCGGAGTACTCGCGATCATCCTCGCGCCCGTGCAGAACGCGGTGCTCGCGGGCGTCATCCTGTTCGGAATCGGGATCGCCTTCACGCTCTTCACCGCGAACGCGAACGCACTCGTCCAGCTCGCCGCGCCCGGTCACCTGCGCGGCCGACTGATCGCCCTCTACCTCTTTGCCTTCCTCGGCCTGGCGCCCGTCGGCGGGCTGTTCGCGGGATGGCTCGCCCAAATCGGCGGGACGACGCTCGCCTTCACGGTGGCCGGCCTGACAACGCTCGTGACCATCGCGATCGCCAACGCGTTTCGCTCCCGGCTCGTCGAGCCCGCACTCGCCACCGAATAGCCTTCTCCGGGTGGAGGCGTACCGCACGCCGGACGAGCGGTTCGAGGGGCTGCCCGGATACTCGTTCGAGCCCCGCTACGCAAACCAGGGCGGCCTGCGGATGCACTACGTCGACGAGGGGAGCGGCGATCCAGTGCTGTTGCTCCATGGCGAGCCGACCTGGGCGTTCCTCTACCGCAAGATGATCCCGCGGCTCGCAGGCATCGCGCGCGTCGTCGCGCCCGACTACTTCGGCTTCGGACGCTCGGACAAGCCGACCCGGATCGAGGACTACTCGTACGACTTCCACTACGCAGCGATCGAACGACTCGTGGACGAGCTCGACCTGTGCGAGCTGACCGTCGTCGTCCAGGACTGGGGCGGGCCGATCGGCCTCCGGCTCGCCGTCGAGCGACCCGCTCGCGTCGCGCGCCTCGTCGTCCTGAACACGGGGATCGGGGCCGGTCGCGCGCCCTCACCCGAGTGGCTTCGCTTCCGTGACTTCATGCGGCGCGTCGGCATCGAGATCGTCCCCGGACAGCTCGTCCGCGTCTCCGTGGTGAGCGAACTCGCCGACGACGTCGTCGAGGCCTACAACGCCCCGTTCCCGACGCCCGAGTCGAAGGCCGGCGTGCTCGCGTTCCCCGAGCTGGTGCCCACCGAGCTCGACCACCCGAGCGCCGCGACGATGCTCGAGGTGCGCAGCGCGCTCGAGAGCTGGGAGAAGCCGGCGCTCGTGCTCTTCTCGGACTCCGACCCCATCTTCACGCCCGCCGCTGCCGAGCGCATGGCGTCACGCATCCCCGGCGCGGGGCCGGCGGAGATCGTCGCTGGGGCCGGCCACTTCCTCCAAGAAGAAAAGGGCGAGGAGATCGCCGAGCGAATCGTCCGCTTCCTTGACGAGTCCGCGGCCTAGGCGGGGGAGTCGACCCCGTCCCACTCGTCGCTTCGCTCGAACGCGCGGACTGCGTACGAGACCGACCACGCTACGAGCGCGATGGTGAACGGCACTCCGGTGCCGAACTGGATGACGGCGAAGGCGCCGATGCTCCCCTTGGCGAGGACGAACATCCGAATGCCGCTTCGCGCCAGCAGGTACACACCCCAGACGACCGACTCGACGCCGAAGACGTGACGGTACGTGCGCGACGCCTTGATCTCCGGCGGAAACGGGTACCAGGCATCGGCGAACATTCCCGCGAGGGGGCGCCCGACCAACGCCGAGCCGATGTTGGCGACGCCCCAGATGGCGCCCACGAGCACCGGCTGCGCCAGGTAGACGACCGCACTGTCCGCGGCGAGCCCGACGACGGCCTGGACGACCACGAAGGCGACGGAGACGAGCGCGAGAGCGCCCCCGCGCCCGCGCCTGCGTTCGTACAGGTCGAGGGCGATCCCGACCGCGCTCGCGAGCAGGATCCCGACGACGAGACCGCCCAGCTTCCAGCCCAGGTAGAACGCAGCCACCGGGCCGAACAGCTCGCGTGCGAACCGCGGTGCCCCGGCGAGGAAGATCGAGCGGAAGCTCGGCTCCGGGAGGCGGTTGCCGCCGATCTGTGCGACCGCCGCGGGACCGGCGTTCACGCGGCAGCCTCCGCAGGCCCTGCGAGCCTCGCCTCCTGCTCGTCGCACCACGCGACGTTGAATTCCGCGTACGCAATGCCGTAGCCGAGCACGAGGTCGACGAAAGCCGGGTCGTCGCCCGCACGACCCTGGAGCTCCCGCAGGAACGCGAGGAACTCCGCGTGACCCGCCCTTCGCATGCGCAGCTGCTCGATCGCCTTCTCGCGCGGCAAGGCGTCCGCGAAGAACAACTTCAGGAGGCTCTCGTCGCGGAGCTCTGGCATCGACGCGGGCGCCTCCAGCCACCGCAGGAGCGCGCCTCGCCCGGCCGCCGTGAGCTCATACTCCCTCCGCTTCCGAGCCCCCGTCGGTGAGCTCTTCCCCTCGACGAGGCCTGCCTCCTCGAGACGACGGAGCTCAGGGTAGATCTGCCCGTAGCTCGCGGCCCAGAAGAACCGGGTCGACTGATCGACGCTGGCCTTGATGTCGTAACCCGTCCGGACGCCCAGGGCCAGCATCCCGAGGATGACGTACCCGGTCCCGCTGAGCGGTTCCATGTCGCGTCAGGATATATCGTTAGGATATATCTGTCAAGCGACGACCCACGTGTCGCCGGAGTGGAGGAGCGCCGTGAGGTCGCCCTCACCACGAGCCTCGCGCGCGGCTTCCAGCTGCTCGCTCATGAGGTCGTCGTAGACCGGGCGCTCGAGGCGTCTGAAGACGCCGAGCGGCACCGCGCCGTCGGTGTCGAACGTGATGCGGGAGAGTGCGAAGGCCAGGCTCGCCTGCACGTGGCCGGCGTCGTGGACGAGAAGCGAGTTCTCGCCCGCCTCCGCGACGTCGACCACCCGCAACGAGCCGTCGGGGTACTGCTGCACGCCTCTCTCGCCATCCGGGCCGAAGCGAATCCGCTCCCCGTCCTCGAGATAGATCCGGTTGCCCTTCTCTTCGCGCACGTAGTCGAACGCCCCGTCGTTGTAGATGTTGCAGTTCTGCAGGATCTCGACAAAGGCGGACCCCCGGTGGCGGGCCGCTGCGCCGAGGACCTCGGTCAGGCCCTTCTTGTCCGTGTCGATCGCGCGAGCGACGAACGATGCTTCGGCGCCGATCGCGATGGAGAGCGGGTTGAACGGGTGGTCGAGCGAGCCCATCGGCGTCGACTTCGTGACCTTCCCGAGCTCCGAGGTCGGCGAGTACTGGCCCTTGGTGAGCCCGTAGATCCGGTTGTTGAAGAGAAGGATCTTGAGGTTCACGTTCCGGCGCAACGCGTGGATGAGGTGGTTGCCCCCGATCGACAGCGCATCGCCGTCTCCAGTCACGACCCACACTGAGAGGTCGGGGCGCGTCACGGCGAGACCCGTCGCGATCGCCGGTGCGCGCCCGTGGATCGAGTGCATCCCGTACGTCTGCATGTAGTACGGGAAACGAGCGGCGCAGCCGATCCCGGAGACGAAGACGATCCGCTCGCGCGACAGGCCGAGCTCGGGCATGAAGCCCTGGATGACGTTGAGGATGGCGTAGTCCCCGCACCCGGGGCACCAGCGGACCTCCTGGTCGGACTTGAAGTCCTTCCCCGTCAGCTGCACGAGATTCCCGTTGCCCTCGGCCATCACGAATCCACCAGCGCGCTGATCGCCTCCGCGAGCTCCGCGGCGCGGAACGGGCGCCCGCGTACCTTGTTGTAGCCGACCGCATCCACGAGGAACGCGGCGCGGAGCAGCAGGCGGAGCTGCCCCAGGTTCATCTCGGGAACGAGCACCTTCTCGTACGCGTGCACGACGTCGCCGGTGTTCCGCGGGAACGGATTCAGGTGGTGGAGGTGCGCCGTCGCGACCTTCCGACCGGTCGCCCGCACGCGCCGCGCTGCTGCGCCGATCGCCCCGTAGGTCGAGCCCCAGCCAAGGACGAGCGTGTCCGCGCCGTCGGGATCGTCCACCAGGAGATCGGGGATGTCCGCCGCGATTCCGGCCACCTTCGCCGCCCGCAGGCGGACCATCAGGTCATGGTTCTCGGGGTCGTACGAGACGTTCCCGGTCTCGTCCTCCTTCTCGAGGCCCCCGATCCGGTGCTCGAGCCCCGGTGTCCCCGGAATCGCCCACGGCCGGGCCAGCGTTGCGGCGTCGCGCTTGTACGGTAGGAAGCGGCCGTCGTCGTTCGGCTCGCTCGCGAAGACCGCATCGATCGCCGGAAGCGTCGCGACATCAGGGATGAGCCACGGCTCGGAGCCGTTCGCGAGGTACGCGTCCGAGAGGAGGAAGACCGGGGTGCGGTACTTCACAGCGATCCGCACAGCCTCGATCGCCGCGTCGAAGCAGCCCGACGGCGTCGACGCCGCGACCACCGGAATCGGCGACTCCGAGTTCCTCCCGAACAGCACCATGAGCAGGTCCGCCTGCTCGGGCTTGGTCGGCATGCCGGTCGACGGGCCCGCTCGCTGGATGTCGACGATGACGAGCGGAAGCTCGAGTGTCACCGCGAGCCCGACCGTTTCCGACTTCAGCACGATGCCCGGTCCGGCCGACGTCGTGACGCCGAGCGCGCCGCCGAACGCGGCCCCGAGCGCCGCCCCCGACGCGGCGATCTCGTCCTCGGCCTGGAACGTGCGGACGCCGAACTCCTTCAGCTGCGCCAGCTGCTCGAGGACGTCCGACGCGGGCGTGATCGGATAGGCGCCGAGGAACAGCGGGAGGCCCGAGAGCTCGCTGGCGGCGACGAGACCGTACGTCAGTGCCGTGTTTCCCGAGACCTGCCGGTACGTGCCGGGTGGGCTCGGCGCCGGCGCGATCTCGTAGGAGACCGCGAAGTCCTCGGACGTCTCTCCGTAGTTCCAACCCGCCTTGAATGCCCGCGTGTTCGCCTCGACGATCTCGGGTCGAGTCGCGAACTTGCCCTCGATGAACCCGATCGTCCCCTCGACCGGACGGTTGTAGAGCCAGGACATGAGGCCGAGCGCGAAGAAGTTCTTCGAGCGCTCCGCCTCGCGCGGCGTCACCCCCTCGATCCCCTTCAATGCTTCCACCGTCATCGACGAAAGCGCGACCGGGTGGACGTGGAAGTCCGACAGCGTGCCGTCTTCGAGCGGACTCGACGCGTACCCCGCCTTCTGCAGGTTGCGATCGTTGAACGAGTCGGTGTTGGCGATGATCGTCCCGCCCTTCGCGAGGTCGTCGAGATTGACCTTGAGCGCCGCGGGGTTCATCGCGACGAGGACGCTCGGCTGGTCGCCGGGCGTGAGGATGTCGTGATCCGCGAAGTGCACCTGGAAGCCGGACACGCCAGGAAGCGAGCCGGCCGGCGCGCGGATCTCTGCCGGAAAGTCGGGGAGCGTTGCGAGGTCGTTCCCGAACACGGCGGTCTCGCTCGTGAAGCGATCGCCCGTGAGCTGCATCCCGTCGCCGGAGTCACCGGCGAACCGAATCACGACCCGTTCGAGGCTCTCGACGGGCTTGCTCTGTGCCACGGTCGAGGTATAGCTGACGCGGCGGCGCGGCCGCGACCCGAATCCGTCGTCAGCTAAGCCGGTAGACGATGCGGCCGCGGGTCAGGTCATACGAGGAGAGCTCGATGCGGACGCGGTCGCCGGGAAACACCCGGATGCGATAGCGCTTCATCCTGCCCCCCATGTACCCGAGCGCTTCGTGGCCGTTGTCGAGGCGTACCCGGAACATCCTGCTGCGGAGAGCCTCGATGACCTCACCCTCGACCTCGAGCTTCTCTTCCTTCTCTTTCATCCAGAGCTCCTTGTCTCGGGGAGAAGAGGACCGTGGCCGCACGAGGCGGCCACGGTTCGTTTTTGCTAGGACGCGACGGGAATGACGTTCGTCGCCTCGGGGCCCTTCTGACCCTCGCGCGGCTCGAACTCGACGCGCGAACCCTCGGACAGGCTCTTGAAGCCATCACCGGCAATGTTGCTGAAGTGCACGAAGAGATCCTTCGAGCCTTCGTCCGGGGTGATGAAGCCGTACCCCTTGCTGTCGTTGAACCACTTCACGGTTCCAGTTGCCATAGAAAACACCTCCCTCACCAAACTCACGAACGGGTAAGGAAAGCGCAAGCGCAGACCGGACTCGCTCTTGATTTAACGCCAGAACCTTAGCAGTACGGCTCGCTCAACCCACTTCGGCGAGCAGCGCCTGTACGTCGAGCGGGCGCGTGAACATCGTGAAGCTTCCGTCCGGGGCTGTTGGCCAGTCCTCACGGGGCCGATCGTGGTATAGCTCCACGCCGTTGCCGTCGGGATCGCGGAGGTAGAGCGCCTCGCTCACCCCGTGATCCGAGGCGCCGTCGAGCGAGATGCCGGCATCCACGACGCGGCGAAGGGCGTCGGCGAGCGTCTTGCGGTCCGGATAGCGGATCGCGGTGTGGTAGAGGCCCGTGTGGCCGGGAGGGGGAGACGTTCCCCCGCGCGACTCCCAGGTATTGAGCCCGAGGTGGTGGTGGTAGCCGCCGGCGGAGATGAACGCCGCTTGGTCACCGAGCCGAGCCATCACCTCGAAGCCGAGCACGCCGCAGTAGAAATCGAGCGCGCGGTCGATGTCCGCGACCTTCAGGTGGACGTGGCCGATGTCCACGCGCGGATCGATGGACGGGCCACTCATGCCGCCACAGTAGTCGACGAACCAGGCTCCGTTACACGGGTCTGCCTATGCGCAGCGCTGGCGCGCGAACGACCACCCATATACTCGCGTGGGCGCGATGATCGGTAATACCTCGCCCGAAGCCCTGACGTTCGTATTCGCGGACCTCGAGTCGAGCACACGGCTGTGGGAGAGCTTCCCCGACGCCATGAAGACCGCGATGGAGCGCCATGACGCGATCCTGCGGGAGGCCGTCGAAGGCGCGCATGGGCGCGTCGTCAAGATCACTGGTGACGGCCTGATGGCGGTTTTCCGATCCGCATCGGACAGCGTGGGCGCATGCCTGCGGGCACAGCAGGGTCTGCATGACGAGTCGTGGCCCGAGACCGGGCCCCTGCGCGTGCGCATGGGAGTCCATGTCGGGGAGGCGCAACTGCGCGACGGCGATTTCTACGGACCGTCGGTAAATCGCGCCGCGCGGATCATGGCGGCCGGCCACGGCGGCCAGGTCTTGCTCTCGTCGCGCGCAGCGGATCTCGTGAAGGGGGGTCTGCCTCGGGAGGCCAGACTTCGCGATCTCGGCGAGCATCGCCTCAAGGATCTCTCCCAGCCAGAGCACGTCTACCAGCTGGTTCATCCCACGCTTGCGAGCGATTTCCCGCCGCTGGCGACGCTCACTCACCGACCGAACAACCTGCCCACGCAGACATCCGAGTTCGTTGGTCGTGAGGCGCAGCTCGCAACCGTCCGCGACCTCCTGGACGCGCCGGGGATCCGGCTCGTGACGCTCACCGGGCCGGGCGGCATCGGAAAGACGCGACTGGCCCTCCAGGGCGTCGCCGAACAGATCGACCGCCTCAGAGATGGTGTCTTCTTCGTCGATCTCTCTGCCGCCCGTGACGCGGATGACACTTTCGAGGCGATCGCCCGCGCGGTTGACGTGACGCGAACGAGCGACGAGGACCCGCTCGAGGTCTTGAAGCGCGAGCTGCCGGCCCGCCACATGCTTCTGCTCCTCGACAACTTCGAGCACGTCATCGATGCCGCCGAGGGTGTCGTGGACCTCCTCCAGGTTTGCCCGCAACTCGAGATTCTGGTGACGAGTCGCGAAGCGCTCCGGGTGCGCGGCGAGCACCTGTTTCCGGTGCCGACTCTCTCAGTCCCCGACGACGGAGTCGGTCGCACGTCCGCCGATGCAGTTGGCGCCTACGAATCGGTGCGCCTGTTCACGGAGCGGGCCCGCGAAGCGCGCCCGAGTTTTGCGCTCAGTGACGAGAACGCCAATGAGGTGGCTGAGATCTGCGCGCGCCTCGACGGCTTGCCACTTGCCATCGAGCTAGCCGCAGCGCGCCTGAAACTGTTCTCCCTCGACGATCTTCATGCCCGCCTGCGAACCCGCCTCGAGCTCCTTCGCGGCGGCCACCGCGATCTTCCCGCGCGACAGCAGACCCTCCGCAGCACGATCGAGTGGAGCTACGACCTCTTGGACGAAGACGAGCGAGCCGTCTTCGCGCTTCTGTCGCTCTTCTCGCCAGCGCGTGTCGAATCTGTCGAGGAAGTCGTCGATCGTCTCGCGCTGCGGAGCATCGATGTCGTCGACGTCCTCTCGTCCTTGGTGGACAAGAGCCTTGTCCGAATCACGGAGTTCCCGGAACGAACACGGTTGTGGATGCTCGAAACCGTCCGCGAGTACGCCGCCGAGAAACTCCAGCAGTCGCGCGAGCTCGCACAAGCGGCAAGCCGAGCTCATGCCGAGTACTTCTCGGACTTCGCCGAGGCAAGGCGGACGCCGCTCCATGGATCCGCGCGAGTGGACGCCCTCGACGAGCTGGCGTTCGAATTGGGCAATCTGCTCACGGCGTGGAAGTACTGGGTCGCCGCCCGTGACCTGGAGCAACTCGACAGGCTGCTCGACGGTCTCTGGGTCCTCTACGACGCGCGGGGCTGGTATCACGCGGCTGTCGAACTGGCGACCGATCTTCTCGGTGTGCTCTCCACGGCTCCTTCGACACCAGAGCGCGCCCGGGAGGAAATCACGCTCCGGACAAGCCTGGCGAGAGGGCTGCTGGCGATCCGCGGCTATACGGCGGAGGTAGAGCAGGCGTACGAGCAGGCACTCGCCCTCTCGGAGGAAGTGGGCGAGCTGCCGAGACGTTTCCCGGTGTTACGCAGTCTCGCCAGCTTCTACCTCTACCGTGGCGAGTTCGACAAGACGGCCGCAGTCGGCCGCGAGCTCCTGGGGCTTGCCGAGGAGCACGGCGAAGCAGATCTCCTGGTCGAAGGCCATCTCGTGCTGGGATCGAGCCTCGCCTTCCTGGGCGAGCTTTCGAGCGGTCTCGATCATCTCGAGCGCGCCATTGCGCTGTACGACCCTCTCGCTCATCCCCCGAGCCGTTTCCGGCTCGGACCCAGCCCCGGCGTCGTCTCCCATACGACGTCGGCGCTCGTGCTCTGGACACTCGGCTACCCAGACCGTGCAGTCGAGCGCGCCGCAAGGGCGGTGGAGCTCGCGACGCAGCTCGGACATCCCTTCACGCTCGCGTACGCGTACTTCCACGTCGGTGTCCTCGACCTCTGGCGACGAGACCTGGGGCTCGTGGAGGCACGGGCGGTTGCCGTGCTCGACGTCGCGGAGGAGCACGACTACCGGATCTGGAGAGCGCTCGCCCTGGCGCTCCAGGGCGTCGCGATGACCGGGCTCGGTCGGCCCGACGAAGGACTCGCCCGCACCGAGCAAGGCGTCGCCCTGTACGAGGGGTTGACGACGCCGCCGGTGTTCTGGCCCCTTCTCTTGTCGATCCGAGCGAGCGGACTCGGCCTCGCCGGTCAGCCGGCCCTCGGTCTCGACCTGATCGAACCGGCAATTCAGATGACCAAGGCGGGGGACATCCTCTATCCCGAGTTCGCGCTGCTCAAGGGTGACCTCCTTCTCGCTTCGGCAGACGTCGACGGCGCCGAGTCCAGCTTTCGCAGTGCTCTTGTGGCTGCGCGGGAGCTGGGGGCGCGCATGCCCGAATTGCGAGCCGCGACCAGACTGACTCGCCTCAGCGCCGCGTCAGGGTCCCCGGAGGCCGTGGTCGAGGAGCTACGCAGTGTCTACGAGGACTTCACGGAAGGCTTCGAGACGCCGGATCTCCTGGAGGCTCTCAGCATCCTTCATGAGCTCGACGCTCGGGTCGTGTGAGCCGGCCCACGCGAGCGGCGGGTCGCGTAATACTTCCGGTCAGACCTGCGTACGTCCTGTCGGGAAAGGGGGAACCCGTGCGTAACTTCGTTCTCATCGTTCTCGCCGTCATTGCACTGGCATGCACCGGAGCCGCCGCAGCAGGGCCGTCGCAGATGGCTCAGAGTGACACCGCGTTTGCTGCGAGCTATGCGCTGAACGGCGTCGCAAACGTCTCGGCCACGACGAAGCGAGTGAGCTGCTACGCGCCCGAGGTCACGTACTTTGAGAAGCTCTCGGCGACGGACGGCTACCTCGACGGCGGGATGTCGCCCTGCGGCGGAGCCGCGACGACCGGGGAGGACCTCGGCCCGTACGCGACCCAGGACGTCGCCAACGCGCCGATGCGCGTAAAGGACCACTCGGAGTCCGACATTCGCGTCGATCCGACGGACCCGGATCACCTGATCGGCCAGAGCAAGTGGGCGATCAGTGCCGAGGGGTACAACCACCTGAACGGCTTCTACGAGTC
>DATAET010000221.1:0-4027 GCA_036257855.1 Gaiellaceae bacterium
TGTCCTTCATGAAGACATACAGCGTGCGGCCTTTGGCGCTCACCAGGATCTGGCCGAGGTTCGTCTGACGGAGCGAGAGGGTCGCGTTCGCCTGGGAGCCAGCGCCACCGGCAAACGCGCTGGCGGCGAGGAGTCCCGTCAGGCCCAGCACTGCTGCCAGGACGAGCATGCCTGCCATACGCGTTGTGCCCCTCAGCCTGGCTGCGACTGCAGGTCCCTGCGCTTGATGTCTCATCTTGTTCATCGCACCATCTCCTTTCTCATCCGAACTACGCGACATGGCCTCCGCCGGATTCGCTGCTCGCGAAGCGCGCGGACATCGCGCTCGGCCGAGGGTCGAACGCGGTCCTTTGCTCCCGTGCGGATCTCGTGCTTTCGCCAGGCGCGTCCGATGCGGTCGAAGACCCCACTTCCTTCTCCTTGGAATTAGGGTCGATCTCAAGTCGCTGCGCGCTCCTTCAGATAGAGGATCTGCCGGCTGACTCGTCCTCCTTCGTCTTGTTCGCGAGGCTGGTGAACGTGTCGCAGAGCCCGCTACAAGACGATGGCTGGCCCGCCTGGTCGCCTGTACCGAGGTAACTGGCGCGCGACTGACGGGGGCCTCGGGCCCCGCCGATCGCGGAGGGCAGGGCGACACTCCGTCGGCTCGAGATGTGATCGACCTACGTGCGCTACCCGGTCACGGCAACGAGGCGAAAGCCTCGTGGTGATGCCGACATCCCGTGTTGCGGAGCGAGTCGCGCCGGTCGATTCGAAGCGCCTCGGTGGTGGCCGAAGCAGCGCTGCGCGTCTTCGGGTTGTCGGCTCGCGCGATCGCAGTCGAGTCCCGGTCCGCGAAGGCCATCGCCGAGGCAGCGAACACAGCGACGGCGACGAGCAGCGCGATGGTGAATGCCCAACCCCTCACGAGAGAACCTCCTGCTCGGACTTCTCTTCGATGTTACGTGGAAGTGACGAACGCGGTTTTGGTGTCGTATGGCGTGGCCCCGTACGTGGCCCGCCCATCTCCGCCCCTCGCGTGTGGCGCAAACCCGCATGAAGGCTGAGTGGCCCCGGGAGGAGTCGAACCTCCGCTCGCAGATTCGAAGTCTGCCGCTCTATCCACTGAGCTACGGGGCCGGGCTCGGGCAAGTATGCCCGCGTCTGGCTAGGCGGCTCGCTCGGCTTCCTGCTCGTCCCGCACGCGTGCGACGAGCACGCGGACCACGTTCGGATCGAAGTCCGTTCCGGCGAGCCGCATGAGCTCGTTCAGTGCCTCCTCGCCGGAGAGCGCGTCGCGGTACGGGCGATCCGAGATCATCGCGACGTAGGCGTTGCACGCGCGGATGATCCGGGAGGCGAGCGGGATCTCTTCCCCCTCGATCCCGTCCGGGTAGCCGCTGCCGTCCCAGTTCTCGTGCGAGGAGCGCACTACCGTCGCGACGCTCCGGAGCGCGGGCGAGGCGCGAAGGATCCGCTCGCCGACGATCGTGTGCTGTCGGACGAATGCCCACTCGCGCTCGTCGAGCGGCCCCGGCTTGTGGAGGATCTCGTCGGGCACCGCGAGCTTGCCGAGGTCGTGGAGCTGTGCCGCGCGCTCGAGCTCGCCGAGTTCGTCGCGTCGGAGGCCGAGCATCTGCCCGACGTCCACGGCCAGCGAGCCGACGTCGGCGAGCTGTGCCTGCAGGTCGGGCTCTCGGATCGACAGCGCCTCCAGGAGCGCCGCCATCGTTCGGTCGCTCTCGCCGCGACGGGAGTACTTCTGTGCGTAGAGCCGCTCGTCGGCGATCGTCAGTGCGTGGCTCGAGTCGCGCGCCTCGTCGGGGAGCATCACCGCACCGAACGAGCTCCCGATCTCGAATCCCTCGCCGACCTCGGTGAGCGCATCGCACGCCCGGTCGATGAGCGACTCCGCCTCGCCGTCTTCGACCGTCGCCGCGAGACAGAACTCGTCGCCGCCGAGGCGGTAGGCGGTGCCGGTCCCCCCGGGAACCGTCGCGAGCTTCCCGCCGAGGCGCGCGAGCAGGGCATCTCCTGCCGGATGGCCGAACGTGTCGTTGTAGCCCTTGAACCCGTCCAGGTCGAAGAGCATGAGGATCGTCGGCGGCACGGGGTCGCGTCGGAGTCGACGTTCGAGGTCGACGAGGAGCTGACGACGGTTTGCGAGCCCGGTGAGGGCGTCTGTTGTCGCTTCCGCGTGCGTTAGCCGAAGGAGGCGTCGATTCTCCCGGAACGTGAGACCGAGCCTGACCACGACGAGCCCGAGGGTCGCCGTCGCGAGTACCACAGCCAGGATGTTGAAGCGCGTGAAGTGGTCGTACACGAGGATGCCGGTGGCGACGAGGGCACAGACCAGCGGCACGGCGAGCAGCGGCCGGCCCTCGACCTCGAGGCCCTGCCTCGTCCGGTCGGGCATCCAGGCGGACGAGGCGACGAGCAGCATCGCCGCCGGCCAGAGGATGTCGATCCAGGTTCCTTCGACGTAGGTCCCGTTGGCCGACTGGAAGAGAAAGACCGCGTCTGCCATCGTGGTACAGAGGATCCCGAGCCCGAGGAGGATCCATCTCGGACCCGGTCGCCCCCCGGTCAGCGAGAACACCCCGAAGACCGCGGACAAAAGCAGGACGTCGCCGAGCGGGTAGGCGAGGTTCGTGATCACGGTGGACGTCGATCCCGAGGTGTTGCCCAGCACGAGCTCGACGAGGACGGCCGCGCCGAGTGCGGCCGCGGCGAGCGCGGCGGTGACGCCGTCGAGCCAGAGCGTCCCTCCGATCGAGCGGGCGCGCGAGCGCAGGAGGAGCACCACGCCGACGTAGAGGAGGAGGTAGAAGGTGATGTAGCCCACGTCCGCCGGGGACGGATACGACGTGGGCGAGAAGACCGAGTACCAGATCTCGCCGATCGTCCAGGAGACGACAGCCGCAGTGATGAAGACCCACGCGGCGCGCTCCCGCTTCACGAGGTACGCGTGCGACCCGACGATGACGCACGCGAACACCGTGAGGCCGTCGTAGACCCAGGTGTTGAAGAACGCCGAGAGCTCACTATCGTTGGGCGCGAGCAGCGTCACGAACGCGAACGCGCCAAGGCTCGCGGCGGCCGCCACACGGGTCAGGTGGACCCACCCAGGACTGGGCATCTCGGGACGTGAATCGGCTCGTGCCGAGTGCACCTTGAGGATTCGTCCCCATCCCCGAGCGTCGGCGCCGCGAGTGAGCACCGGATGTCCTTTTCGCGTCTAGGCGATCGCTCCGAGCTGGCGGAGCATGCCGAGGTCGTCGCGCACGGCCCAGTGCTCGCAGATCTTCTGGTCGACGATGCGGTAGATGTGGACGTGGGTCACGGTGTACGACTGGCCACGCGCCGGGATGGTGAGCGCGAACGCGCGCAGCTCCTCGTCCACGGTCCGGGTGACGGTCATCAGTGCGACGACGAATTCTCCCTCGGCAACGAGGAGCTCGATCACGTTTGCCGCGCCGCGCGCCCCACGGAGCTCCCTCGCGAGCCGCTTGAAGTCGGCCGTGCCGGAGCGTCCTGTGACGTGGTTGTAGAAGTCGGGCGCCAGGTAGCGGTCGACGGCGTCCTCGTCGCCCTCGTCGAACACCTCGCTGGTGTAGCGGCGGATCAGCTCCTTGTTCCCCTCCACGGCGGCCACTCTACGGCGCATGCGGTCCGGTCCGTCCGGTGCCGGTCCTACCCTCGCGGCATGGCACTCGGGATCGTGGTCTTCGGAGCCGCGTTCCTCGCCGGGCTCGGTCTCGGCACCTACACGCGACGGCCGCTCTCCACGGCCTGCATCGTGCTCGGCAGCTTCACCGCGCTCCTCGTGCTGACCGCGACCGGCGAGGTGTTCGGAGCCGTGGCCGTACTGGCGATCGTCGGGCTGCTCGGCCTGGTCGCGGACAGCATGCGTGAGACCTTCGCGCGGCTGGTCGACGGCTACTGACCAGGCGAGCCGCGCCGAAGCGTCCGCGGCCGGGCAGGCTCGTTCGAGGGATTGCACTGCCTCGTGAGGGGGATACCGTGCGATCGAGGACCTGGGACACAC
>DATAET010000222.1:0-2851 GCA_036257855.1 Gaiellaceae bacterium
CGCGTGCTCGAGGTGGACGGCTCGCGGATCATGCGCATCGAGGTCGAGTTCGGCGTCGAGGGCGAGGCGCCGACGGACGAACCGGCAGCCGCCTGACGCGCACTTGAGCCAGGCCAACCGCTCCGCGTTCCGTCACCGCGACTTCGCCCTCTTCTGGGTCGCTCTCGTGTTGACGGGCTTCGCCATGTCGATGGCGTCGGTCGCCATCGGCTGGCAGGTCTACTCGGTCAGGGAGAACCCGCTCGATCTCGGCCTCATCGGGCTCGCCGAATTCCTGCCGCTTCTGCTCTTCGCCTTGCCGGCCGGCCACGTGGCCGATCGCTTCCCGAGGCGGCGCGTGTACTCGCTCATGGTCGTCGTCGACGTCGTCGTCTTCTCCGCGCTGCTCGCCGTCACGCTGCGTGGAGCCGACCGCGTCTGGCCGTTCTTCGTGCTTGCCTTCCTCACCGGAACCGGAAGCGCGTTCGGCGCTCCGGCCAGTCGCGCCCTGACTCCTTCGCTCGTGCCCGAGGCGATTCTCGTCAGTGCTCTGGCTCAGCGCTCAGTAGGCATCCAGCTCTCGATCGTGGTCGGGCCGGCGGTCGGCGGGATCCTCTTCTCGATCCAGCCGGAGCTGGTCTACGTCGTGGCGATGGGCCTCTCGCTCGTCGCCTTCGGCTGCGTGCTCGCGCTCCGTGCGGGCCGCGAGCCGGCGGCGGAGGGCGCCGCGGATCTCGGTGAGGTGCTTGCGGGTGTGCGCCTGATCCGGCGGACACAGGTCCTGCTCGGGGCCGTCTCGCTCGACCTCTTCGCGGTGCTGCTCGGCGGTGCGGTCGCGCTGCTCCCGGTTTTCGCCAAGGACATTCTCGAGGTCGGGCCGACGGGTCTCGGCTTTCTGCGAACGGCGCCGACCATCGGCTCGTTTCTGGCGGCGTTGCTGATCGCTCGTCGTCCGATCCGCCGCCGCGCCGGCCCGCTGCTGTTCGTGGCGGTTTCCGGTTTTGGCATCTCGATGATCCTGTTCGGGCTCTCGCGTGAGATCTGGCTCTCGATGCTCGCACTCGCGCTCGGAGGCGCCTTCGACATGGTCAGCGTCGTCCTTCGCTCGACCATCCTCCCGCTCGTGACCCCGGACGAGCTCCGCGGCCGAGTCAACGCCGTGGAGATGGTGTTCATCAGCGCGTCGAACGAGCTCGGCGCGTTCGAGTCGGGTGTCGCGGCGGCGCTCATCGGCGCGGTTCCGGCGGTCGTCCTCGGCGGAGTCGCGACGATCGCGATCGCGGCGACGTGGTGGCGCTTGTTCCCGTCCTTGGCGCGTATGGATCGCCTGGACGAGCTGCGCCCGGTCACCGTCTCGCAGAGCTGACGAGACGCCCGGCGCCGATGTTTCGAATCGACGCGTCGACGAGCTCGATCGGATGCAGCGCCGGGAGTGGGCTCGACATGCGCCGGAGTGCCTGCGAGATCTGGACGAGACAGCCCGGGTTCGCGCTCGCGTACGCCTGTGCTCCGGTGGTGAGGACATTCGCGGCCTTACGGTCGCCGAGCTCGCGGGCGGCGTCGGGCTGGACGACGTTGTAGATCCCTGCAGAGCCGCAGCACAGATCCTGCTCGGCGGGCTCGACGACGTCGAGTGCGGGGATCCGGGCGAGGGAAGCCCGCGACGAGAGAGGGAGTCGCTGCGCGTGACGGAGGTGGCACGAGTCCTGGAACGCGACCTTCAACGGGAGGGGATGCCGGGCCGCTCGCGGCGGTGTCTCGGCGAGCAGCTCGCCCACGTCTCGTACCTTCTCGGCGAATCTCGTCGCGCGCTCGTCGCCGAGCAGCCAGCCCAGCTCCTTCAGGTGCGACCCACACCCGGACGCGTTCACGACGACGAGCTCGACGTCGTCGAAGGCCTCGACGAGCCGTCGCGCGAACGCCTTGCCCTCCTCGAGCCGCCCCGCGTGGACGGAGAGCGCCCCGCAGCAGCCCTGCGGCGGCGCGACAACCTCGTAGCCGTCGGCGGCGAGAACACGGGCGGTGGCGGCGTTCACGTCCGGGAAGACGGCATGCTGGACGCAGCCGGTGAGTAGGCCAACGCGTGCATGCCGAGGACCGGCCGCAGGAGTCACCGGAGGGACCTCGCCGTGCCCGCGCCAGAGTGGCGCCAGGTCGACGAGCGGGCGGAGGCGCTTCGGCATCGGGACACCGCGTCCGAGCGGGGCGAGGCCGAGCGCCACGCGCATGCGGCTCGGGTGCGGGAGGATGCGGAAGAGCAGCCCGCGAACGAATCGCTCGCCGAACGGCCGCTCGACCTCCTGCTCGACCGCGGCCCGGGTGCTCTCGATGAGCCGGTCGTAGCGCACGCCCGACGGGCAGGAAGAGACGCACGCCATGCAGCCGAGGCAGCGGTCGAAGTGCAGCGCGACGGTCGCGTTCAACGCGATCGTGCCGTCGAGGCGCGCGTCCATGAGGTGGATGCGCCCTCGCGGCGAGTCCATCTCCTCGTTCCAGAGCACGTAGGTCGGGCAGGTCGGAAGACAGAAGCCGCAGTGGACGCAATCGGAGGTGTACTCCCGAATCACGCGGCGAGGACTCCGCGCGGATCGAGCTCTGCCCGGATCGCCGCGACCAGGCGCTCATCGCCCTGTGACACGGTGGCAGCCGGGTGGTCCTGCGTGTAGGCGACGCCCGACGCGGGCCTGACGAGGGCCTCCCCGAGCGAGGAGAGCGTCTCTGCGAGCTCTCCGGGGACGAAGTGGAGGCGTCCCTGCGCGGCCGCTTGTCGCAACCGCGACTCGTCCCACACGGCCTCGTCGGCGTCGTCTCCGCCCACGAGGTACCGGGCGGCGGCGAGCTGCGCCTCGACGGCACGCTCCGAGCCCTCGAA
>DATAET010000223.1:0-1680 GCA_036257855.1 Gaiellaceae bacterium
GGCGTCCGTGCGAGCCAGTCCTGCACAGCCGCACGTGCCCGAGGAGTCAGACCGTCGCCCTCCGACACGTCCCGCGGCCACGGGCCGGGGACCTCGACCAGGAGCCAGTTCTCGGCCACCGTTGCCGTTGCGCCGATCTCCTCGCCCGCTCGCTCGGAGGCCTCGCAGCAACGCAGCGATTCCGTCACCTCGCGGCGCTCACGAGCCGACGATCACGCAGATGAGCTGTCCGCTCGCGACCTGGTCCCCCACGGCCACGTCGAGCTCCGAAACGACCCCGTCGGCGTGCGACACGATCTCGTTCTCCATCTTCATCGCCTCGATCACGCACACGAGGCCTCCGGCCCGGACGGCCTCCCCGACGACGACTGCGATCGAGAGGACCGTTCCCTGCATGGGGCTCCTGACGGCGCCCGTCGCCTCGGCGGAGAGACCCCTACTCCGCTCCTTGCGCCTGCGCGCGAGTGCGGCCCAAGGTGGCTCCGCGACGCGCATGCGGACCTCGTGTCGGCGGCCGTCGACCTCGAGCGCGAGGACCCGTTCCTGGCTCGAAGCTGTCGCTCTAGCTCCGTCCGCGAGGTTAGCTACCGTCGTTTTCTCGTGAGACAACCGATCGATCTCCTGCGTGCGCTGTGCCAGCGCCTCTGACTCGACGACTCCACGGCACGTCCCTCCCTCGACGAAGCACGGGCTCTCGAGGAGCGCCCGGTGGAACGCGAGCAGCGTGGTCGGCCCCTCGATGACGAACTCCTCGAGGGCACGCAGCATCCGTCGGCGAGCGTGCTGTCGGTCGACGTCGTGGACGACGAGCTTCGCGATCAGCGGGTCGTAGAGATCCGAGATCTCGTCTCCTGCACGCACGCCGGAGTCCACGCGGACGCCGATCCCGCCCGGCTCCCGGTAGACCGCGATCCTCCCCGGGGAGGGGAGGAACGCTCTCGTCGCGTCCTCGGCATTGATACGGCACTCGATCGCGTGTCCATGCAGGGCGATGTCGTCCTGCGCGACGGACAACCGCTCGCCGGAGGCGATGCGAATCTGCTCGCGGACGATGTCGACGCCCGTCACCGCCTCCGTGACGGTGTGCTCGACCTGCACGCGCGTGTTCATCTCGAGGAAGTAGTAGGAGCCGTCCGCGTCGAGAAGGCCCTCGATGGTGCCCGCCGACCGGTAGTCGACGGCGCGCGCGGCCTCGACCGCGACGGCCCCGATGTGCGCTCTGAGGCCCGCGTCGACGGCAGGCGACGGGGCCTCCTCGACGAGCTTCTGGTGGCGTCGCTGAATCGTGCAGTCGCGCTCGCCGAGGTGCACGACGTTCCCGTGCTCGTCCGCGAGCACCTGCACCTCGACGTGTCGCGGATCGTCGAGGTAGCGCTCGACGTATACCGCCGAGTCGGCGAAGTACGCCTCGCCTTCGCGGCGGGCGGTCTCGAACGCCCGCTCGACCTCGTCGGCAGAGCGCGCGACGCGCAGCCCCTTGCCACCGCCCCCCGCCGAGGCCTTCACGGCGACCGGATAGCCGATCTCGCTCGCGGCCTCGAGGACGTCGGCGACGCTCGAGGCGGCCTCCGTCGTGCCCGGCACGACGGGCACACCGGCCGCTTGCATCCGCTCCCGGGCCGCGATCTTCGACCCCATCGCCTCGATCGCGTCCGGCGGGGGGCCGATCCACACGATCCC
>DATAET010000224.1:0-6303 GCA_036257855.1 Gaiellaceae bacterium
CCGTGAAGATGGTGAAGCTCCAGCACGCGCTGGGATCGGCGAAACCGCACACATAGAGGCAGGGAAGGTGTGGACTCCGCACCTTCTCCCGACCGTCGCAGGCTGGTAGGGCTATGCCACCGACGTCAGAGGAGGACGGGGCATGGCATCAGCCGATGCGATCTGGAAGGACATGCAGGCGCGGGGCATCGAGTTCGTGTTCGCGCAGTTCGTCGACATGTACGCGCGGCCGAGCGCGAAGCTCGTGCCGGTCGGCTCGCGCGAGGCGTTCGACGGCCTGCTCACCGACGGCGCCGGGTTCGCCGGCTTCGCCGCCGGAGAGATCGGGCAGATGCCCAGCGATCCCGATATCGCGGCGATCCCCGATCTCGGGAGCTACACCCCGGTCCCGTGGCAATCGAACCTCGCGCGCTTCGCCTGCGACGTCACCGTCGAGGGTGAGGAGTGGCCGTACTGCCCGCGCACGATCCTCCGCCGCATGCTCGCCCGGGCGAAGGAGAAGGGCTTCGAGTTCCGCATGGGCCTCGAGCTCGAGTACTTCCTCGTGCGGCAACGCGACGACGGCTCGATCGAGATCGCAGACGCGTACGACACGCTGGAGAAGCCCTGCTACGACATGGCGGGCCTCACGCGCCGCTACGACTTCCTGACGACCGTCTCGCGGTACTGCAACGAGCTCGGCTGGGGCAACTACGCGAACGACCACGAGGACGCGAACGGCCAGTTCGAGCAGAACTTCACGTACGACGACGCGCTCGTCTCCTGCGACCGCGCGATCTTCTTCCGGTACATGGTGCACACGCTCGCGGAGCGGAACGGGATGATCGCGACCTTCATGCCGAAGCCGTTCTCGCATCTCACGGGGAACGGCTGCCACTTCCACATGTCGCTCTGGGATGGCGACGACAACCTGTTCCTCGACGAGTCGGACCCGCGCGGGCTGGGTCTGTCGGACACCGGGTACCGCTTCATCGGCGGGCTCCGCAAGCACGCGCGCGCGTACAGCGGCCTCACCGCGCCCACGGTCAACTCGTACAAGCGACTGAAGCTCGGGACGACTGCGAGCGGCGCGACCTGGTCGCCCGTCTGGATCTCCTACGGCTACAACAACCGCACGCAGATGCTGCGCATCCCGGGTCCGGGTCGGATCGAGGACCGCACGATCGACGGCTCGTGCAACCCGTACCTCGCGGCCGCGGGCGTGCTCGCGGCCGGCCTGGACGGGATCGAGAACGGGCTCGACGCCGGCGAGCCGAACTCGGACAACCTGTACGCGTTCCCGTACGAGGAGCTGCGCGCCCGTGGGCTCGAGTCGCTTCCCGCGAACCTCCTCGAGGCGATCGCCGAGCTCGAGGCCGACGACGTGCTCCGGGCGGCGTTGGGCCGTGCGCGGGACGAGGACTACGTGGATTACGTCGCGCGGGTGAAGCGGGACGAGTGGTTCCGCTACCACGAGCAGGTGACGCGGTGGGAGATCCGCGAGTACCTCACACGCTTCTAGATATGGAGAAAAGCTCCATATGCGGTGGGCCGAGAACGGTGAATTCATCAGCATTCACGCGATCGGACGTGTGTACCTTCTGAACATATGTGTGGGATCGTCGGACTCTTCGCGAAGTCGCCCGAGGTCGAGGAGCGCCTCGGTGAGCACCTCGCCGGGATGCTCGTCCAGATGTCGAGCCGCGGCCCGGACTCCGCGGGCGTGGCGGTGTACCGCGATCGGGCGCCGAGCGGCTCCAGCAAGCTGACGCTGTATTCGTCCGACCCGCGCCAGAACTGGGGCGCGGTCAGGGACGGGCTCCGCGCCGCCTTCGGCGACTGCGACGAGCCGTCCGTGCGGGCGAGCCACGCCGTGCTCGTCGTCGGAACGGAGGCGAACGACGCCGAGGCCTGGCTCGAGGAGCACCGTCCGGATCTGCGCGTCATGAGCGCGGGACAGGTGATCGAGATCTACAAGGAAACCGGTCTTCCCGAGGAGTTCGTGACGGCGTTCACCATCGAGGACTTCCGGGGAACACACGCACTCGGCCATACGCGTATGGCGACCGAGAGCCGTGTCACGACGGAGGGCTCGCATCCGTTCTCCACCGGGCTCGACCTCTGCCTCGTCCACAACGGCTCGCTCTCGAACCACAACCGCCTGCGGGAGGATCTGCGGCGCGAGGGGATCGAGTTCCGCACGGAGAACGACACCGAGGTCGCGGCGGGCTACCTCGCCTGGCGCCTGCGGGAGGGCGCGAGTCTCGAACAGGCCCTCGAGGGGTGCCTCGAGGATCTCGACGGCTTCTACACCTTCGCCGTCGGGACGGCCGACGGGTTCGCCGTCCTCCGCGACCCGATCGCGTGCAAGCCGGCGGTGCTCGCGGAGACGGACGACTGGGTCGCGATGTCTTCCGAGTGGAGGGCGATCGCAGTGCTGCCCGGGGCAGCCGATGCGCGCGCCTGGGAGCCCGAGCCCGGCGTCGTGTACGCCTGGGAGAAGACGCTCGTCTGATGGCGGTGCCGGCGGTCGAGACCACGGGCGTCGAGGTCGTGGATCTCGGAACGACCACACTGCGGGAGCTCAACCAACGCCTGCACGACCTCGCGGTCGGGGCGCCGGGGCCTTGGCGCGTCCGGGTCGTCAACCCGAGCGGCGCACATGCGGTCGCGTGCGGGCTCGACGCCGAGATCGACGTCGAGATCGAAGGCCACGTCGGCTACTACTGCGCGGGCATGAACAAGCTCGCGACCGTGCGCGTCCACGGCAACGCGAGCACCGGGATCGCCGAGAACATGATGTCCGGTCGCGTCGAGGTCGACGGGAACGTGAGCCAGTCGGCGGGCGCCACCGGACGCGGCGGGCTTCTCGTGGTCCACGGGAACGCGTCCTCCCGCTGCGGGATCTCGATGAAGGGCATCGAGATCGTCGTCGGCGGCTCGGTCGGCCACATGAGCGCGTTCATGGCCCAGACCGGATGCCTCGTCGTGTGCGGCGACGCAGGTGAGGCGCTCGGCGACTCGATCTACGAGGCGCGGCTGTACGTCCGCGGCTCGGTCGCGAGCCTCGGGGCGGACTGCATCGAGAAGGAGCTGCGCGAGGAGCACGTCGCCGAGGTCGTCGGGCTCCTCGAGGCTGCAGGGATCGACGCCGATCCGACCGAGTTTCGGCGCTACGGCTCGGCGCGCCGCCTCTACAACTTCCACGTCGACAACGCCGCGGCGTACTGATGTCCGCCACGGAGCAGCGCCCTTGGAACCTCCGCGAGTCGTACCTCTTCGACCGCACGGTCATCGCGGAGATCCAGCGAGCCGCGCGCGAGGGGATCTACGACATCCGCGGCTTCGGCGCAAAGCGTCGCCTCCCGCACTTCGACGACCTCCTCTTCCTCGGCGCGAGCATCTCCCGCTACCCGCTGGAGGGCTATCGCGAACGCTGCGCGACCGACGTCGTCCTAGGCACGCGTTTCGCGAAGACGCCGCTCGAGCTCAACATCCCGATCACGATCGCGGGGATGAGCTTCGGCGCCCTCTCGGCACCGGCGAAGGAGGCGGTCGGGAGGGGCGCGACCGAGGTCGGCACGTCCACGACGACAGGGGACGGGGGCATGACGCCGGAGGAGCGCGAGCACTCGAAGACGCTCGTCTACCAGCTCCTGCCCTCGCGCTACGGGATGAACCCGGACGACCTGCGCAGGGCGGACGCGATCGAGGTCGTGGTCGGACAGGGAGCGAAGCCGGGCGGCGGCGGGATGCTCCTCGGCCACAAGATCTCCGACCGCGTCGCCGAGATGCGCTCGCTCCCGAAGGGAATCGACCAGCGCTCGGCGTCGCGGCACCCCGACTGGACCGGGCCGGACGACCTCGAGATCAAGATCCACGAGCTCCGCGAGATCACGGACTGGGAGAAGCCGGTGTTCGTGAAGGTCGGCGCCACACGGACGTACTACGACGTCCAGCTCGCGGTGAAGGCGGGCGCGGACGTGATCGTCGTCGACGGGATGCAGGGAGGCACTGCGGCCACGCAGGACGTCTTCATCGAGCACGTCGGCATCCCGACGCTGCCGGCGACGCGGATCGCGGTCGATGCGCTGCGCGAGCTCGGGATGCACCGGAAGGTGCAGCTGATCGTCTCCGGCGGTATCCGGACCGGTGCCGACGTCGCGAAGGCGCTCGCGCTCGGCGCCGACGCCGTCTCGATCGGGACGGCTGCGCTCGTCGCGATGGGCGACAACAGCCCGGAGCTGGACGAGGCGTACCGTGAGATCGGGAGTGCTGCGGGGTTCTACGACGACTGGCAGGCGGGGCTCGACCCCGCCGGCATCTCGACGCAGGACGACGAGCTCGCTGCGCGCTTCGATCCCGTCCTCGGCGGTCGGAGGATCGCGAACTTCCTCCGCGTGCTGACCCTCGAGACACAGACGCTCGCCCGCGCCTGCGGCAAGTCTCACGTCCACAACCTCGAGCCCGAGGACCTCGTCGCGCTCACGATCGAGGCGGCTGCGATGGCGAGGGTTCCGCTCGCGGGGACGGAGTGGATTCCGGGTTGGGAGACCTGACGGCTCGCTCGCCGAGCCGGCCGAGCACGTCGTCCAGCGACAGCTCCTCCGGGAGACCCTCGGGATTCCCGCGTGCCAGCTGTGTTTCCGCGATTCGAGCGTACACCTGCGCCATCGCCTCGAAGAGGGACCGCTCGAGCCCGGCGGCAGCCTGAGTGCTCGCGATCTCGTGCATCTCGCCGACGTAGCGATCGGCTTTCGTCGCCGAGCTCGCCAGCCGGCGCTCAACGCGAGCCACGAGCTCGGGCGTGCCGAGCCGGAGGTCGTCGAGGACGTACTCGAGGACACCGAAGTGCGCGGCGGAGAGCAGGGCCTGCGTGAGGATCGCGGTCGATCCCTTGTACACCGAGGCCGTGCTCATCTTCACCGCCGAGGCCGAGCCCAGCTCGTCGTCGACCACGATCACGTCGACGCCGTCGAACGGCAGCGCGGCGACCTCGCTCGCCCGGGTGCCCGAGACGTAGATACGCGTCGTTCCACCTCTCCACGGTGGGCGGCCCCGAGATGGAGCCGTCGACCACCTCGTGACCGCTCGCTGCAGCCGCCTCGGCTATCCCGCGGACAGTCGTGGGCGCGATCGCGTTGAGATCCACGAGCAGCGTCTCGGTCGAAGCAGCCGCGCGCACCACGCCGGCCGCCACCTCGGTTGCAAACTCGGGCGGAACGATCGACAGCACGACGTCCGCCTCGCGCGCGACCGAGCTCAGATCCGGCAGGAGCTCGAGCTCGGCGCGTCCGGCGAGCCGCGCCGTTCGCTCGCTCCGCTCCGCGAGCGTCGCGACGACGCGCGCACCTCCGCGCACCAGCGCGGCGCCGACCGCGCTCCCCATCGCGCCTGGGCTGACCACGGCGACGGTCATGGGTGAAAGCGCAGGCGGTCGAGCACCTTGTCGGCGACCTTGCGCTCCGCGCGGAAGGCGATCCCGACGAGATCGAGGTCGTTGGCGGGGACGCGCGCGACGGCGGCGCGGTTGGCCTCGTCGTGACCCGTCTCGAAGAGGTCGTGCGTGTAGACGGCCAGCTCGACGTCACGGCTCAGCGCGCGCTCGTAGGCGCGCCTCAGCGCAGAGGCGTCCGCCTCGTAGACGAGCACCGGCTGGACGAACATCGCCAGGTACTCGTTTCCGGAGGCGTCGCGGTACGGCTCGCCCACGACTCCCGGCACCGTTCCCGCGATGCCGCTGGCGAGGAACGCGGTGACGTTCGTCTTCTGCCAGACGGCGAGATCGTCGCGCAGGACGACGGCGAGCTTCGTGTCGAGCTGCATGCCCGCACGCTATCGACGTGCTGGGGCCTAGTCCTCGGGCTCCAGCAGGATCGTCCAGCGCTCGACGCTCTTGATTCTCAGCATCCCGTTGCGCGCCCAGGGATCCGTCGCAAAGCGGGCGCGGATCTCCTGCTCGGAGGGCGCGTCGACGACGTGGAAGGCCTCTCGGCCGCCGTCGAGTGGACCGCCCAGGAGAATGAAGCCGTAGTCGACGAGGGCGTTCATGAAGCGTGCGTGCTCGTCCCACCCCGCCTGCTCACGCATGTCTCGCGACCAGTCCCACGGGCCGCTGCGCTCGACCCGAACGATGTGCAGAACGCGCGGCGACGTCACGCGATCCCTTCGTAACTCGATCGGACGTACACGCGGCGCGCTCCGTCGTCGCGCGCAGAGAGGAGATACTCGCTCCAGGCGAGGCGTTCGTGGCCGACGGCGGCGAGCTCCCAGACGCAGAACGTCGGTACGTGGCTCCCGTCGCGTGGCCACGGCTTGAAGGAC